>JAYUPB010000046.1:0-13314 GCA_043760405.1 Sphingomonadales bacterium | reverse complement strand
ATTGGCGGGGGAAGGTGGAGTCGGTGATCAGCCGCCGTTGCTGCTGCGCATCGCTGGGCAAACCCTGTTGGAAAGGCAAATCCGTCAGGCACAATATTTCGGCGCGGTTCATATTGTTTTACTGGTTTCAGCCCTTCCTGCGGCTATTCTCGCAATCATTGACATCATGAAAGGGGAGGGGATCAGTGTCGATCTTGCCCGAGACGCTCATGATGCTGCGGACAGGTTTCATCCAGAGGAAGACATCCTTATTTTTGACGGCGCCATCATCATTGAAAATGAAAATATTGAAGCAGTTATCCAAAATAAAGGATCAGCGCTCATTACGATTAAGTCTGATTGTGCTGCGACGCGTTTTGAAAGGATTGACGCCGACGATTGTTGGGCGGGAATTGCAAAAATTGACGGTGGAGTTCTCCGTGAAACTTCTGCAATGCTGGGGGACTGGGTGCTTGGCCCGACTCTTTTACGCCGTGCTGTTCAACAGGGGGCCACGCGGATCGCATTGTCTAAGCCAACGCTAGGCACATTCATTAAACCGCAATCACAAGCGGAAGCCAAAAATGTCGGTCATTTCTTTGTTCAGGCTGTGCGCCCAACCATCTCAGGTTGGTTTGACCGCATTTTTCTGGCACCTCTGTCACGCGCACTTGCTTCCATAATCGTGCAGAAAAATATTAAATATTTTACGTTAGAAATATTGAGTATCATATTATATTCATTGAGTATTATATCAATTTTTTTCACACCGCAGCCTTGGTCATACGCGCTATATTTACTCGCTATGATCCCCGCTGCTTTGGCTGAAACTGTGCGTAAAATTACCATTTCCGGCAACACCCGTTTGGCCAAAATATTGCAAATGCGCAGTGCTGTGCTTGCGGCAATCGTGCTGATTTCCGCAATCATGACCCCCACGGGCAAAAATTTCATGATGGGCTTGGTTCTTGCTCTGTGGTTTTCCGTGCAGTGGATGCAGGGTAAATATTTTCTAACACCGACTGCCAAGGTGGCGTCACTTTGGCACAGTGATTCTGGCGCTTTGGCATTGATTTTGTTGGTTTTTGGGGGCTTTGGCACTCCCTTCATCGGACTTGGCCTATGCATTGCGCTTATGGTCGTTGAACCGCTGTGGAAAATGAACAAACGCGAGCTTCCTTAGGGCAGTTTTAACCATAGTGCGCTAATGGGGACATCATGTACCCATTGCGCCTACAATCTGACGTCAAAACCGTGATCAGCGCAAGGATTGCGCGCGTATGAACGGTGTTACTGGGCAAGTTGATGCAAATGGCTGCCTGATCTCCGCAGACCCAGAATTGTTAGCGTTGCACGTCGGGGCTGGCGGTGTTTTGGGCGGGAAGGTCGCCATCCCGCAGATTGCCACACTTGCGCGTCTTGCACGAACATTGGGGATACTTGTTTCACGCCCTGTGATTGTCGCAGATGGCAACCGCACGCTTGAATTACTGATCCGCGCTAAGATTGAAGGCCCAGTAGTTAAGTTGGCGATCAGCACATGGGTTGAAGCTCCTTTGCGCGTCCAATCTCCTGAAGGGTTTGCGGGGCGAGATCATGATTTTGCGCGTTTGGAGGCCGATGGGGCCTGGGAAACTGACGGAAAATTGATCATGATCCGGTTTTCAGCCGGAATTGATGTCGATCTTGGCGCTGGATTAGGGGCTGTGCTTGGCAAACCATTATCTGGGTTATTCACACTGTTGCCAAGCGATGATGGTGCGTTGCCGATGATGAATGCTTTGGCGCACCGGACGCCATTTGATCATCAGCGGGCGCAGCTTTTGATGGGGCATCAGCCATTGGTCGAACTTTCTGGAGAGCCCTTGTTCGACACCAGCGGTCGATTTGCGGGCATTCGCGGGCAATTACGCGGTGATACAGTCCAGCTTGTTGGTGGTCCTGATGCGACGATTTCAACAGGGGTTGGGCCAGAAACAAACGTCCTTGCAGAACGTTTGAACAGCGCACTTCGAAAGCCCATCAGCAGAATAATCGCCAACGCTGACTCAATCGGGCGTCAGGGAGATGGCCCACTGCGGCATGATTATGTCGATTATGCTGCCGATATTGCGTCGGCAGGACGCCATCTTTTGGGCTTGGTCGATGATTTGGCCGATTTACAAGCAATTGAACGGCCTGATTTTCATGTCGATGCTGAAAAGATTGATCTTGTCGATATTGCGCGCCGTGCTTCGGGGCTTTTGTCGGTCAGGGCAGCGGACAGCAAGGTGGCCATTGATCGCCCGGATGCTTCCGAATGCCTTCTTGCGACGGGTGAATTTCGCAGGGTATTGCAAATACTGGTTAATCTAATCGGCAACGCTGTACGTTATTCGCCGTCCGGTTCAAAGGTGTGGATTAGGACTGAACTAGAAGGCGATACCGCAACCGTGATCGTTGCGGATCAGGGGAAAGGCATTGCCGCTGAGGATCAGGAGCGCATATTTGAAAAGTTTGAGCGTGTTGATTCCACAGAGTTTGGCGGAAGCGGACTTGGTTTATATGTTGCACGAAAATTGGCCCGTGCCATGCACGGCGATATTACAGTGGACAGTGCGCCGGGGCAGGGTGCGCGCTTTGCGCTAACCCTGCCATCACGGGCTTAACGCTTGTCAGCAGGTACATAATCGCGTTGCGTTGGCCCTGTGTAAAGTTGACGCGGTCGACCGATTTTCTGTTCTGGGTCTGAAATCATCTCATTCCACTGTGCGACCCAGCCCACTGTTCGCGCAAGAGCAAACAGGGCTGTGAACATGGTCGTTGGGAAACCGATGGCAGACAGGATTACACCTGAATAGAAATCGACGTTGGGGAAAAGCTTTTTATCAATAAAATATGGATCGTTTAGAGCCATTTCTTCCAATTGCAGGGCAACATCGAAAATGGGATCCTTTACACCCAATGCACTCAAAACTTCCCGCACAGTTTGCTGCATCACAGTCGCACGGGGATCGTAATTTTTATAAACACGGTGGCCAAAGCCCATCAAGCGGAAGGGATCATTTTTGTCTTTCGCACGAGCAATATATTCAGGGATACGGTCAACTGTGCCAATTTCGCGGAGCATGTTGAGTGCCGCTTCATTTGCGCCACCGTGTGCCGGCCCCCACAAACAGGCAATGCCCGCCGCGATACATGCAAAGGGGTTCGCCCCTGATGAGCCTGCCAAACGCACGGTCGACGTTGATGCATTTTGTTCATGGTCAGCATGCAGAATGAAAATCCGGTCAAGCGCGCGTTCTACCACAGGATTGACCACATAGGGTTCTGCCGGAACACCAAATGTCATCCGAAGAAAATTGCCTGTGTAAGATAGTGAATTATCAGGATAAACAAACGGCTGACCAATAGAATATTTATATGCAGCGGCAGCAATTGTCGGCATTTTTGCGATCAGCCTGTGGCTTGCAACCATCCTTTGATGCGGATCGGTAATATCGGTCGAATCGTGATAAAATGCGGAAAGAGCACCAACAACGCCGCACATGATCGCCATGGGATGGGCATCACGGCGAAAACCACGGTAAAATTGCATCAATTGCTCATGCAACATCGTATGACGTGTAATGGTACCCGTAAATTTATCCAGACCAGCACTGTCCGGCAGTTCACCGTTGAGCAAAAGATGCGCGACTTCCATAAAGCTGGAGTGTTCAGCCAACTGACCGATGGGATAACCACGGTGGAGCAAAATGCCTTCGTCACCGTCAATATAGGTCAGCGCGGATTCGCACGCTGCGGTGGATGTAAATCCTGGATCATAAGTAAACGCGCCTGTTTTCGCATAGAGTTTGCGAATATCAATAACATCCGGGCCAACGCTGCCTGAGAGCACCGCATAATCGCTTTCTGTGCCGCCCATTGAGAGCTTTGCTGAAATATCCGTCATAATCTGCCCTTTCACGCGTTTAACCGCGACACGCCCAAACAATCACCAATACGTGCAAGTGACTCATTTTTACCAAGGAGCACCAACACATCAAATATACCCGGGGAGGTTCCTCGACCAGTTAACGCGGCCCGTAGGGGCTGAGCAACTTTGCCGAGGCCGATATTGGCCTCCTCTGCAACACCCTTAACGCTTTCTTCCAACGCCGCTATTTCCCAAACAGGAATGCGCGTTAGTGCTTCATGGGCTTTGCCTAAAAGAACAATAGAATCTCCCTCTAGCAAGCTTTTTGCCTTCTCGTCGAGCGAAATTGGTGCAGGTGCGAAGAGAAATTCTGCACCTTCTGCAAGTTCAATCATTGTCTTTGCACGCGTTTTTAACATGGGCATAGCTTTGGCTAGCAAATAAGCCTCTTCAGGGGATAATTTTCGATTGAAATGCGTTTCTAGGCGTGGTGCGACGATGGCGGCCAGGTGCGTATCGCTGGCCTCCCGCATATAATGGCCATTGAGGTTTTCGAGCTTTTTGAAATCAAAACGTGATGGTGCGCGCCCAACATCGTCAATGTTAAACCATGAAGTTGCTTGTTCACGCGATATGATTTCGTCATCTCCGTGCCCCCAACCGAGCCGCAAGAGATAATTATTGACCGCTTCGGATAGAAAGCCGAGTTCATCCCGATATGCATCAACGCCGAGGGCACCGTGGCGTTTTGAGAGTTTTGCGCCGTCTGCGCCGTAAATCAGGGGAACATGGGCATAAATTGGGTCTGGCCATCCCATAGCGCGAATCAGAGCCAATTGGCGAAACGCATTGTTCAAATGATCATCGCCGCGAATGACATGGGTGACGCCCATATCATGATCGTCGACAACGACACTCAGCATGTAAGTGGGGGTGCCGTCGGACCGCAAGAGTATGAAATCATCCAGTTCCGCGTTGTTGACAGTAACATCGCCTTGAACGCGGTCAGAAATTGTGACTGCGCCGTTTTGGGGCGCTTTTAGGCGGATGACAAAGGGCGCGCCATCTGGTGCCTCTGACGGATCACGATCACGCCAGCGACCATCATAACGGATAGGCAGCTTTGCGGCCTTTTGAGCTTCACGCATTTCGGTTAATTCTTCCGGGGTCGCATAACATTTATATGCGTTTCCATCAGAAAGCAGCGTGTGGGCAACCTCGGCATGACGCGCGGCTCGGGAAAATTGAAAAACGACGTCGCCGTCCCAGTTCAATTCCAGCCATTTCATCCCATCGATAATCGCATCGATAGCCGCATCTGTAGACCGCGCGCGATCAGTATCTTCAATCCTTAACAGGAATTTTCCGCCGTGATGCCTTGCGTAAAGCCAGCTGAACAAAGCGGTGCGTGCCCCACCAATATGGAGAAATCCCGTTGGGGACGGCGCAAACCGTGTTACAACGGGGCGATTTTCGGTGCTTGCGCCCAAGAGAAGTTTCTCCAACAAAGGGAATTATGGCTTTATCAATCGGCGAGGCCCCTAGCATGGGATTTGATGCGCTTCAAACGCCGTCGTTCAAGCCACTACGCCGCGGGTTGGAAAAGATCGAACTTGTCTTTGAAGCCGAGCGTACGCAATTGCCTTTGTGGCTGCCTGTTTTAGTCGGGTTGGGGGTTGCAACATGGTTTGCATTTCCTTTGCGGTTGCACTGGATTGCGGTGATTGCATTCGGGCTGGCTGTCGCATTCATGGCCATGATTGTTGGTTTTCGGCGGCGTTTTGCGCGGATATTGTTTTCAGTCGGGATGCTTGTTGCGCTGGGTTGTGGTTACATGTGGGTTCGCGCTGATCTGGTCGGTGCCCCGGTTTTAGATAAGCCGCGCTTCGTAGAAGTGTCAGGCACCATTCTTAAAAATCAAAAATTGATCGCAAAAGACAGCATGCGTTTGACCATTGTGCCTGACGCGGGCCTAAATTTACCCTCCCGAATCCGCGTTAACATCCCGAACAAGGATAGCGCCTTCGCAGCGAATCAGGAGGATCGCATCACGCTAAAAGCGCGCCTGATGCCCCCTGCTGATGCAGCAGTACCCGGGGCTTACGATTTTGCCCGTGCGGCATGGTTTCAAAGGCTGGGAGCGACCGGCAAAGCCGTTGGCCAGATTGTGGTTACGAAAGGAGAGGGGCGCGCACCCTCCAACCTGAGACACAATTTATCTGCACATATCAATTCGCGGTTGGAGGGCAGTGCAGCTGGAATTGCCACGGCGCTGGTCACTGGGGATCAGGGCGGTGTCAGCGCGGCCGATCAAGATGCGATGCGCGCCAGTGGTCTGGCACATCTGCTGTCAATTTCGGGACTGCATATTACAGCGGTGGTTGCCGCTGCGATGTTAATTGCTTTGAAGATATTGGCGCTCAATCAGGCTTTAGCGCTGCGTGTGTCGTTGCCAGTTGTGGCTGCGGCATTCGGGGCTGGGGCGGGGATTGGATATACGCTTCTGACCGGATCAGAAGTACCAACAGTCAGATCCTGTGTTGCAGCACTTCTGGTCCTGATCGGATTGGCGATGGGACGTGAAGCCATGACGCTGCGCTTGGTGGCGACCGGCGCATTGATAATTTTGATACTGTGGCCAGAATCGCTGATCGGCCCCAGTTTTCAGCTCAGCTTTGCGGCAATCACTGCTCTTGTTGCCCTGCATGAACTTCCAGTGATGCAAAGAATAACCCACAAACGTGAAGAGGGGTGGGGAAAACGCGGAGGACGTGCGGTTTTCTCTCTGCTTATGACAGGGGTGGTGGTTGAAATCGCCTTGGCACCTATCGCTTTGTTCCATTTTCATAAATCAGGGGTTTACGGCGCACTCGCCAATATCATCGCCATCCCACTTACCACCTTTGTGATTATGCCGTTGGAGGCGCTTGCCTTGCTTTTTGACGTGGTTGGATTTGGAGCGCCGTTTTGGTGGTTAACCAGCCAAGCCCTCGCTCTACTGTTGGGGCTTGCACATTGGGTTTCAGCAACACCTGGGGCCGTTTCCATGCTGCCATCGGTGCCAACCGGCGCTTATGCTTTGATTGTCTTCGGCGGACTTTGGGGTTTGCTGTGGCGGACAAAGTTGCGGTTTTTTGGAGTCTTACCGTTTATGATTGGGTGTCTGTGGGCAGTGTCACTGCCGCGTCCCGATCTTTTGGTGACGGGGGACGGCCGTCATTTGGCAATCAGAGGCGATGATGGCCGTATGGCAATCCTGCGGCCTCGTGCGGGAGATTATGTGCGCGACACATTGTCAGAACGCAGCGCCTATGCTGATGAACTGCGGGATATGGACGTGCTGCGCGGCGCGCAGTGTAGCGCTGATATTTGTGAAATTGTGTTAAACCGAAAAGGCCGCACTTGGCGTGTTCTTGCCACGCGTAGTCGCCATTTTGTGCCGTGGAAGGCCTTTATCGCGCACTGTGCCAAGGCTGATATTGTTGTGAGTGATCGGCGTTTGCCCCCCGCATGCCGCCCGCGGTGGTTCAAGGCGGACCGCCTCCTGCTCGCGCAAACGGGAGGTCTGGCAATCACATTTGCAAAAGAAAATGTGGAAATGGTGCGCGCACCCAAGGATGATCACCCCTGGGTGCGCGCCATTCCTGTCTTTCAATATCGCCTTAAAAGCCCAGCCAAAGTACCCTGAATCTGTACCTGATTGGGGGCGTAGCGTTGCGCTTCATAAGCACGATTGGCAGGATCAAGGCGGATCATCGCGCCTTCGCTGCGGAAATATTTGAGCGTCGCTTCATTGTCATCAATGAGGGCAACGACGATTTCGCCGGGCCGCGCGGTTTGGGTGCGGCGGATCAAGGCAAAATCACCGTCAAGGATACCGGCTTCGACCATTGAGTCACCTGAAACCTCAAGCGCATAATGTTCGCCAGCGCCGAGCAATGCCGCAGGGACAGAGAGCATGTTCTGCCCCTCAAGCGCTTCAATCGGCATCCCTGCTGCGATCCGGCCGTGCATCGGAATCTCTAACACATCATTGGCCGCCAATGGCGTCGGCGCAGGGCGCGAGGGCATTGGAACCACATTAGTGGCAGCAGATTTTCGACCAATGTCGCCGCGTTCTGGCATTTTCAACACTTCGAGTGCGCGCGCACGGTTGGGCAAACGCCGAATGAAACCGCGCTCTTCAAGCGCCGAAATCAAACGGTGAATGCCAGATTTCGATTTGAGATCAAGCGCCTCTTTCATTTCCTCAAAAGAGGGCGAAACGCCTGTTTCGGCCAAGCGGTCGTCGATGAAACAAACCAGCTCATGTTGTTTGCGTGTCAGCATTTGCAGCTCCCGTTGATAGAACGAACGCGGAACGTGTAGGAAACATTTTGAGTGCCGTCAAGCGTGGACAATAATTTCCACCGTGTCGCCTGTTTTGACGGGCGCGCTATTGGGGGGACGGACTATCAGGGCGTTGGATTGCGCGAGGCCAATAAGGATCGCACTGTCGTCTATTCCAACGGCCTTAACGTGACCATTTTGAACATGCCCGCGGATATGGTCTGTGCGTGGCCCCGTCGATGGTAAAGTGCCATCTAAAATTGCAGTTACACGTGCCGGTAAGGGATTTGCGGCACCGCCAAGTGCACAGATTGCTGGGCGCAAAAATAAAAGTGACGTCACAAATGCAGAAACGGGGTTGCCGGGAAGCCCCAAAACGAGGGTATTTCCAATCTTACCCACCAAAACGGGTTTGCCAGGGCGCATCGCGACTTTCCAGAAATCAAGCGTTGCCCCACATGTCTCAAGTGCTGGTTTTACCAAATCATGGTCGCCAACAGACGCCCCGCCGATGGTCACAAGAATATCAACATCTGCGCTGCGCATTGCCTGAGCAATTGCATCAACATCATCGGCGATGATGCCAAGATCGACGACATCAGCGGGCAAATCTGATATCATCGCCGCTAACATCGGGGCGTTTGATGATGGAATTTGATGGTTTGCAGCGGGTTCACCGGGCTTTACCAATTCATTGCCAGTTGAAAGCAATGCAATGCGAACGCGGCGACGGACACTGATCTGGCCGTGCCCCCCCATTGCAAGCAAAGCAATACGAGCGGCGGTGATACGGTCACCGGATTTGATCAGGACAGTGCCAGCCTTAAAATCAGAACCAGCACGGCGAATATGCTGCCCACATTTGGGTGTAGCAGTGCCAGAAAATGAGATTATATCTTCGGTTCTGCTGGTATCTTCTTGAATAATAACACAATCATATTCATCCGGCATGATCGATCCGGTGAAAATGCGGACGGCTTTTTTGGAGTCGCAAGCGCCATTCCAAGGAGATCCGGCCGCCGATTCGCCGCAGACCTGCCAAGGGCCAGGGAAGCTGACATGGGCAATGGCATAGCCATCCATTGCGGAAAGATTGCATGCGGGTTGGGTTCTGACTGCCGTAACGTTTGCCGCAGCCCAGCGTCCATTGGCATCCAGCAGAGGGCATGTCTCAATCGGAAGCGCGACAATTTTGGCCAGTAAAGCTGCTTGCGCTTCTTCCAGTGAGATCATTATGCGGCGCGCCAGTCACCAGACCGCCCTCCAGATTTTGCGAGCAAACGCACGTCGCCGACCACCATAGTGCGGTCCAAAGCTTTTGCCATATCATAAACTGTCAGCAAGGCGACCGTCACTGCGCAAAGCGCCTCCATCTCAACCCCAGTCGGACCAGAAGTTCGCGCTGTGGCAGTAGCGCGAATGCCTTTGTTTTCAAATGTAAAATCAACGGTCACAGAAGAGAGCGCAATTGGGTGGCACAACGGAATAAGGTCACTTGTCCGCTTGGCCGCCATAATTCCAGCGATGCGCGCAACGGCGATGACATCGCCCTTTTTTGCGCTGCCTTCTCGGATTGCCTGCAATGCAACGTCAGACATGGTAATAACACCTTCGGCGCTCGCTTCACGAACCGTGGATGCTTTGGCAGAAACATCGACCATCTGAGCGGCGCCGGTACCGTCAAGGTGTGTTAAAATGCTCATAAGCCGCACAAAAGCTGACGTGTGGCCAAAGTGACGTCACTTTTCCGCATCAAGCTTTCCCCCACCAAAAAACAGCGGACACCGTGTTCTGCCATGGCCAATAAATCCTCATGGCTGCCAAGCCCGCTTTCGGCAATGAACGTGCACCCCTGTGGCGCACGACCGACGAGTTCATAAGTACGCGCAAAATCGACCGTAAAATCTTTTAGGTTGCGGTTGTTGACCCCAATCAGCCGGGATTTCAGGGATAGGGCACGTTCCAATTCTTCGGCATCATGGACCTCAACCAGCGCATCCATGCCGTAATGCAGGGCTGCATCCTCCATTTCCGCCATTTGTATATCGTCCAATGCCGCCGCTATGATTAAAATAGCATCGGCACCAATGCTACGTGCTTCGGCAATTTGCCAAGGATCGACCATGAAATCCTTGCGCAACACAGGGATGGTGCATGCCGCGCGCGCAGCAATCAGATAATCCTCATGGCCCTGAAAATAGGGGGCATCTGTCAAGACGGAGAGGCATGCAGCACCGCCAGCTTCATAGGCCAGTGCATGTGCCGGTGGGTCAAAATCTTTTCGAATCAATCCTTTGGACGGCGAAGCTTTCTTGATTTCTGCAATCAGACCGAATCCCGTTGTCGCTTTGGCGTCGAGTGCGGCGCGGAACCCGCGCGGTGCCGATTGCTGTGCCGCGCGCGCATCCAGCGTCGAAAGTGACGTCACTTTTTTGCGAGCAGCAACCTCTAAGCGGGTGGTGTCGCAGATTTCGGTGAGTTTGTCGGTCATTGATAAGCAATCCAGCAATCCATCAGTGTTTTTGCAAGGCCACGATCCAAGGCTTCTGTGGCTTCTTCGATCCCGTCAGCCACCGTGTTGACGCGGCCTGCGACAATCAGAGCCGCTGCGGCGTTGAGCAATACCGCATCACGGTACGCCCCTTTTTCTCCCAACAAAAGCCGCGTGAGTGCGGCGGCATTAAACGCTGCATCCCCACCTTTGATTGCATCTTTCCCGTGCAAAGGCAGTCCAAATTCAGCCGGATTGATGATGTGGTTGGGCAAATCGAAGCCGATTGTGGCAATCTCTGTATCACCCGAAACGGAAATTTCATCCAAGCCTTCGCGTCCCGAAACGACCATTGCGCGGTCTATATTGAGCTGGTGCAAGGCTTTGGCATAAATTGGTATCAAGTCCGGGGTGGGTATCCCGATCAATTGCCGCTGCACGCCTGCTGGGTTGGCAAGGGGCCCAATCAGGTTGAAAATTGTCCGCCGTCCCAAGGCGCGGCGGACGGGAGCGATCCGGGCCAATGCGGGGTGATGCTTCTGCGCAAAGAAGAAACATATTCCCAAATCTGCCAAAGTTGCTTCGGCAGTTTCCGCCGCCCGATCTAGGTTGAGGCCAAGCGCTTCGAGCGTATCTGCCGCGCCAGCCTTGGAGGAAGCTGCGCGATTTCCGTGTTTTGCAACAGGAACTTCACATGCTGCTACAACAAAGGCGACTGCGGTAGAAACATTGAGGCTGTGGCTGCCGTCACCCCCCGTTCCACACACATCGATAGCATTTTCGGGGGCATCAACCCGCACCATTCGCACACGCATTGCCCGCACCGCGCCGACGATATCCTCTGCCGTTTCCCCCCTGTTCGCGAGGGAAATGAGTATATCAGAAATTTCTGCATCGCTCATCGCACCGTCAAGCATCTGCCCGAAAAGCTGTTCTGCCTCTTGGCTGGTCACGAAAGTTCCTTCACCGTCATCCCAGCGGCACGCATGAAATTAGCGAGCATGGCGTGTCCGTGTTCGGTTGCGATGCTTTCTGGGTGAAATTGAACCCCGTGGATTGGCAGCGTGGCATGGCGAAATCCCATTACGTGGCCATCATCGCTGGTCGCATTGATCATCAGTTGTTCTGGAATGTCCTGCACAATCAATGAATGATAGCGCGTGGCCGTGAAGGGAGAGGGCAGGCCGACAAACAGGCCAGAACCATCATGCGCTACTGGGGAAGTCTTTCCGTGCATCAGACCTCCGCGAACCACTTGTCCACCGAAATGCTGTCCAATCGCCTGATGACCAAGGCAGACGCCGAGCAACGGCTTTCCCGCCTTTGCGCAGGCGGCGACGAGGGCCAGTGACACACCAGCTTCGTTGGGGGTGCAAGGACCGGGAGAAATCAGAAATGCCTCCGCGTCCGATGTTATCGCCTGAACTACTGAAATGGCATCATTGCGAACAACCTCAACCGCTGCGCCCAATTCCATCAGATAATGGACAAGGTTCCAGGTGAAGCTGTCATAATTATCGATAACCAAAATCTTGTTTTTTGCTGTCACTGGCCAAACCCCACGTCATTGGCGTTGCGCACTGCTTCACGTGCAGCGGCCATCAGCGCACCTGCTTTGGCTTCGCATTCAGCCTGTTCATAAGCGGCGTTGCTGTCCGCGACGATGCCTGCCCCTGCCTGAACATGCATCACACCGTCTTTAATGATGGCTGTGCGGAGGACGATACAGCTGTCCATGCTGCCGTCGGGGGAGAAATAGCCAACACCGCCGGCATAGGCACCGCGCGTTTCGGGTTCGAGTTCGGCGATAATCTCACAAGCGCGAACCTTTGGTGCACCAGAGACTGTTCCAGCGGGGAAGCCCGCGAACAAAGCGTCGAGCGCAGTTTTCCCAGCTGCAATCCGGCCGACGACGTTGGAGACAATGTGCATGACATGGCTGTAAAATTCGACGGTGTAACTGTCGGTGACGGTCACTGTTCCTGCCTCTGCGACGCGACCAACATCGTTTCGGCCTAGGTCAAGCAGCATCAAATGTTCGGCGCGTTCCTTCGGGTCAGCGAGAAGGGAAGCGCGGTTTTCAGCATCTTCAACCGCTGTTTTGCCGCGCGGGCGTGTGCCGGCAATCGGTCGTATCGTCACCTCACCGTCGCGGGCGCGAACAAGGATTTCGGGGCTTGATCCGGTGAGCGAAAATCCGGGCAGATCGAGGTGATAAAGGAAAGGAGAAGGATTGATCCGCCTAAGCGCGCGGTAAAGATCGAACGACGGCAGCGTAAAAGGCATGGTGAAACGTTGAGCGAGCACCACCTGAAAAATATCACCCGCAGCGATATAGGCCTTCGCCTTTGCAACCATCGCCGCATAGCGCCCTTCTGGCAGGACAGGGGTGGGCGATGCGAAAGGAATTTCCCCGCCGGTGCGTTTTACCGCTGGTAAAGGCGCTGCGAGCCATGCTGAGGCGGTTTCGATGCGATCACGGGCTTTGGTGAGCTGTTCATCTGGCGCATCATTACTGGGCCATATAGGCGCTGCCAGGAACAATTGGTCAGACAGCCGATCAAACACCAGAATAAGTGTTGGCCGCACAAACATCATATCGGGCACGCCAATCGCATTT
>JAYUPB010000045.1:0-4511 GCA_043760405.1 Sphingomonadales bacterium | reverse complement strand
TCATGCGGGGGCAGGGCGAGCAGATTATACCGCAGCCCTGAGCCTGTCGAAGGGCGCTTATCGGCCTCGCTCTGTCCTTCGAGGCGTGCTTCGACAGGTTCAGCACTACGGTAGGTGGTAGGCGGGGTGAACCAGACTTCGCCCTCCGTCACCTCATACCCGGGCCGCCCGGCCAGCACATAGCCCAGCGTCGATTTTCCTGCACCATTCGGCCCCATAATCGCATGGATTTCGCCCGCATTAAGCGAGAGCGTAAGGCCCTTGAGAATAGGCTTGTCGCCAACACTGGCGTAGAGGTTATGGATTTGGAGCATGGCTTATTGCGCCCCTCGCGCTGCGCGGTCAGATCGTATGCGCTGCAGGAGCGACATAAAATTCGGCTTGGATTGTTCTTTCCATTGCGTGAGCGCGGCTTCGCCTTGTGTGGCTGGAACGTCACGTCGAACCGCCGTGGTCAGATCGACCTCGATTTGTTTGCAACCATCAACCGCGGCTAAGTAGATCGCCTCGTCCACTGTTTCGGTTTTGGTTAGACGAACGGCGTATGTGGTCATGCAACGGTCGAGTGCCTGTGCCAACGTCGAGACGTCCGACTGTGTTGCCTGAGCGAGTGCTGACTGCGCCACTACTCCCAATATTACCACAGCGATAATTTTTTTCTTCATCACCCCACACTCCCTTCCAAACTAATACCCAACAACTTCTGCGCCTCCACCGCAAATTCCATCGGCAGTTGCTGCAGCACTTCCTTGGCAAAGCCGTTGACGATCAGCGCCACGGCTTCCTCGGCATTCAGGCCGCGTTGTTGGGCGTAGAACATCTGGTCGTCGGAAATCTTGCTTGTCGTCGCCTCATGCTCGATCTGTGCGCTGGGGTTCCGCACTTCGATATAGGGCACCGTATGCGCGCCACTCAAAGACCCCAGCAGCAGCGAATCGCACTGGGTGAAATTGCGCACGCCCTCCGCATTCGGCGCGACGCGGACCAAGCCGCGATAGGTGTTGTTGCTGTGTCCGGCGCTGATGCCTTTGCTCACAATCGTCGATCGCGTGCCCTTGCCATTGTGGATCATCTTGGTGCCGGTATCGGCCTGCTGATAATTGTTGGTGACCGCGACCGAGTAAAATTCGCCGACGCTGTTTTCTCCGTTGAGGACGCAGCTTGGATATTTCCACGTCACAGCACTTCCGGTTTCAACCTGAGTCCACGAAACCTTGCTGTTCCGCCCCTGGCACAAAGCGCGCTTGGTGACGAAATTATAGATGCCGCCCCGACCTTCCGCGTCGCCGGGGTACCAGTTCTGGACGGTCGAGTATTTGATCTCGGCATCGTCGAGCGCGACCAGTTCTACAACGGCGGCATGAAGCTGATTTTCGTCGCGCATCGGCGCGGTGCAACCTTCGAGATAGCTGACATAGCTGCCCTTGTCGGCGACGATCAAGGTGCGTTCGAACTGGCCGGTATTTTCCGCGTTGATGCGGAAATAGGTGGACAGCTCCATTGGGCAACGCACGCCTTCGGGGATGTAAACGAACGTCCCGTCGGAAAAGACCGCGCAGTTAAGCGTGGCGAAATAATTGTCGTGCATCGGCACGATTTTACCGAGCCATTTCTTCACCAGATCAGGATAGTCGCGGATCGCTTCGGAGATTGAACGGAAAATCACGCCCGCACGTTCGAGTTCGGCGCGGAAAGTGGTGGCAACACTGACGCTGTCGAACACCGCATCGACCGCAACACGGCGCGCGCCCTCAACCCCAGCGAGCATTTCCTGCTCCGCAATCGGGATGCCGAGTTTTTCATAAACGCGCAGGATTTCGGGATCGACCTCATCCAGACTGCCAAGTTTGGGCTTGGCCTTGGGCGCGGCATAATAATAGGCGTCCTGATAATCGATGGGGTCAATGTCCAGCTTGGCCCAGTCAGGCGGCGTCATCGTCTGCCACATGGCGAACGCTTTTAGCCGCCAATCGAGCATCCATTGTGGCTCATTCTTCTTGGCTGAAATGAAGCGAACAGTGTCTTCGGTCAGTCCCTTGGGTGCGAAATCGGTTTCAATGTCCGATGACCAGCCATGTTCATAATCGGCCACACTGGCGGCAGCATCGATGGCCGCTTGGTCTTTGAGCGCGATTTCATTCATTGTGTCAAACTCGTCAGGGTGATGTTCGCGAGCGCCCCGCGCACCGCAGTGTTGACCAATGGCCAATGGCCTTGCACGCGGCACGTGCCCTCCATCCCGCAGTCATGTTTTCCGGTATCGATGCAGGATGTCATGGCGATTGGCCCCTCAATCGCTTCGATAATGTCAGCGAGTGATACCGCTGCGGCAGGCCGTGCCAGCTTAAACCCGCCGCCTGCGCCGCGCACGGAGCGCAGCAATCCAGCATGGGACAATTTGCTTATCAGTTTTTGCACCGTGGGCAGAGGAATGCCCGTTTCATCGGCCAGTTGCGCCGCATTTGCCCGCGCGCGCATCTTGCCGGTCGTCGGGTCAATCCCGCCGTGGCCGCAGTGGCGGGCAGCAGCAGCCATCATCACAACGGCATAATCGGCAAGACTCGAAAGGCGCATGCGCGTTAATTGGACCAATTCAGTCCGAAATTCAAGTGTGGGGGTGAAGTTCTCGAAAATTACTGGGGTGCAGCGTCACGCGCATGATCATGCTTTCAACCGTGCGCAAATGCCGCGGGGTTTGGGCTGTGACGCGTTTAACCTCACGG
Source organism: Sphingomonadales bacterium (assembly GCA_043760405.1). Taxonomy (GTDB): domain Bacteria; phylum Pseudomonadota; class Alphaproteobacteria; order Sphingomonadales; family Sphingomonadaceae; genus Aquisediminimonas. The sequence continues at coordinate 1,788 of JAYUPB010000045.1, read as the reverse complement.
ATCAGGTGCGATCTGTCGGCTTAATGCGCGGTGGCTTCGTCAGGAATGTCTCCTTCATGCATGACGATATGGCTTGCAGTGCGCAGCGCTCCATATTTGCGGGCCAATGTTTTGGGCGGGCCGCCCCAATAACGGTTGGCAATGCGTGTCACCTGGCGCTCTGACAGTGCGCACTGGGCATAGAGCGCATCAACATCTGGAAAAAGGCTGTCCGATAACCATTGCCTTATGGTTTCGTTGACGAGACAATGGTCGTGCGGGATCGTTTTGATAAGCGGCGTTAGAAATGTGTCGAGGAGCGGTTTCATTTCTGCGATGGTTGCGCATTGGCGCAGCTGTTCGATCAGCGGTTGTGGCGGCGCATCCAGCAAAGCCGCGCCGTTGATAGCATCGTCGGCATAGTCACTTGCCGCTCCGTTCAGCAGTCCTCCCCACGCCTGCGGTAGCAAACCAACCCCCAAAAAACGCAAAGGCCCTGCCACTGAAAAACTGCTCGATTGGTTCGAAGGGCCGGTCAGGAAAACGGGATGGGATGCCAACCGCTTTCCCGATGCAAAGTTTTGGTGTCCTTCTCCTTCCATGAAAAACCGCAAATGGCCAACGTCGGCGCGCTGGACGTCATCAATTTTGGAATAGGCAATTTCAAACAGATAATAGATGCAGACAGTGCTTGCGAGGGCGGGGCAGGGTTCAGCAAAACTAAGCTGCATCAGCTGCTAGCTGTCAGATTGGAAACAATCCCTGCCAAACGACGGCGTTTGAAGGTCAGTGTGGTTAGCCGTGACAAGGTTGTTTTTAATGCTGTCGGGGTGATGCCGGTAAACTCTTTCAATTCCCTGATGCAATGTGATTGGTCATAATAAGCTTCCGCGACATAATCATGCAAATCTCCGTCGCCGTGCGCAATATGATTGGCTGTGCGCAGGGCGCGGTATTTTCGGATAAGAAGATTGGGCGTTGCGCCGTAATAATGCTTGGTGTGCAAATCGATCTGGCGGCGCGACAGGCCGGTGTTTCGTGCCAACGTCGCAATATCCGGCAGCAGGCTGGCTTCAAGCCATTCATCGACGGCACGGATGAACCAAAGTGGCGCAGCAGGGGCGGTTGCTATACAAGCTCTCATAAAGTGCACCGCGATGGTCGTCATGTCGTCCAGTGTCGCGGCATTCCTGATCTGCGCAGCCATAACTTCAATTTTTGCCCCTGCGAGGGACTGCGCGTCGACAATGGTGTTGGCGTATTTGAATGCATCAACCCCCGTTAACGCGGCCCAGCCGGCAGGCAAGAGGCCGAACCCGAACATTTTAATCGGGCCCCTTGCAAGAACCCGGCTCCACATGTTGCGCGGGCCATAAAGCGAGGCGGAGTGAATTATTTGATGCTTGCCGTTTTTGAACAAAAGGTCTCCGCCGCCGGTGATCGTATGACGAAATTGCCCAAGGTCCGCCCGCTCAATATCATCCATCACCAGCTCATCTGTTTCAAACAGATAGAGTGTCGAAATAAATTCTTCCAGGTCCCGCGGCGGGGGGGCATAGTTTAACTCGAACAAGGGTGCGGCCCAGTCTATTATGTCGTAACCAAAGTGCAGTATATGACGATAAAAGCAACAAATATTCGTGATGCGTATCACACTCTTTTGAAATGGTAGCCAATTTTTGAAATGGTAGCCAAAAAAAATGGCCCGGTGCAAAAACACCGAGCCACAAGTAAGAAAGTCACCTGTGAAACAGGATCCCTTCGGGTCGCTTCATCTTTCTATGAGGGTCACAACTGAAAAGATTGGAG
>JAYUPB010000044.1:0-13526 GCA_043760405.1 Sphingomonadales bacterium | reverse complement strand
TCAGCCATAGCCGCCTCGACAGCCCATCACCGCTGGCCTTGGCATATCTGACTGTGTCGGCGCAGCAGCTAGCTGCAATTGCGCTAACGGTGCCTAATGTTGCACGTTTCGGCAGCCGTGCGTCGGTCACATACCGGCATCCGGTTTCTGCCAACAGCGATCTGATAATCGCTGCGTCAACGCGTTATGTCGGTAAATCGAGGCTTGGCATCGGACCTGTTCTTGGCGCCGAACAGGGCGGTTATCTGAACTCATCCCTCGGCCTGAGATGGCAAACTGAACGGACTGACTTTTTCGTCAATGTCAGCAATGTATTCGATGTGGTTGGCAATCGGTATGCGCTCGGCACGCCCTTTGCCCTTCCCGATGGCGACGAATACACGCCTTTGCGTCCACGCAGTGTGATGATCGGATTCAAGCTCGGTCTTTGATGCGCCCGTTTGTTTATTTTTGAAAAAAGTTACCTTAGCCATACGGGTATGACGGTTCGCCCTCGTCTTAGTGTCGATGAAGCTAGCGCGATGTAGCGCTGGCGATCGATGACATTACCGGAAAACCACAATATGATGCGCCGTTTGCTAAGTTTTACCTGCCTGACCCCTATCGCACTTATCACCATATCCCCTGCCTTCGCGGAAACGGTCGTCAAGGATGCCCGAACAACCCCGCTGAATACTGCCACTGCAAATTTGGGCGCTGCCGACAGCGTGACGATTGATACCACCGGATCGGTGAAAGTTACGTCCGGAACTGCTATCACGATGGGCAGCAATCATGCCGTGATCAACAAGGGCGCAATAACGATTGCCGATGCCAGCAACGCGACTGGCATATTGGCACTTGCCGGTACCAACGGCGCAATCTCGAATAGCGGCACGATTACGATTGATGAAGCCTATGCGCCAACCGACACCGACAAAGACGGTGATATCGACGGCAGTTTTGCGCAAGGCTCGGGCCGTTACGGCATCCGCATTGGTACCGGCCATACCGGCGCTGTTCTCAACAGCGGTACGATCACTATCGAAGGCAATAACAGCTTTGGCATAGCGCTGGATGGCCCGCTGACTGGAACGCTGACCAACAGCGGCAAGATCGACGTGTTCGGCAACGACAGCGTTGGCGTGCGCGCAGGAAATGTTTCGGGCGACGTCGTGCTTGAAGGCACGATCAGCGCGCGCGGCGCCAATAGCATGGGCGCGCATCTGGCGGGCGATATAGGCGGAGCGTTTCGGGTTCAGGGTACAATTGTATCGTCTGGATATCGCTCGGTTACCGCACCAGCCGATGTTTCCAAACTCGACGCCGACGATCTTCTGCAGGGCGGCAATGCGCTTCGGATAAGCGGCAATGTTGCTGGCGGCATCATTCTCGACGGCCCGCCAAAAGACCTTGACCCTAAAAATGACGACGAAGACAAGGACGGCGTGAAGGACGCGGTGGAAGGCACCGCAAGCGTTATATCGTACGGCTCGGCAGCAGCTTTCCAGATTGGCGCGAGTGACCGTGCGATAACTGTGGGTGCCGTGGCAGGTAATGCCCAGGGGCACGGACTTATAATCAACGGTTCGGTTTCCGGTCAGGGCGTTTACAAGGCTGTTGGCGGGACAGGCTTGGTAATAGGCGGCCTCGGCCAGGCAGTGACCATCACTGGCGGCATGACGGTCAATGGCAGGATCGAGGCGTTATCGCTCGACCAGAATGCAACGGCGCTGCGCATTGGCAATCTGGCGCGGGTTAATGAAATCCTCGTCAATGGCACAATTGGCGCTACCGGTGGCGGCATTGAGGGCACGAGGGCTACTGCCATCCAGCTCGATACGGGCTCGGCCACGGCAACACTCACCAACAAAGGCGCGATTATCGCCAAAGTGAATGGCGACAAAGCCATTGGCACCGCCGTATTGGACCGTTCCGGAACGCTTTCCAGCATAACGAACCAGGGCAGAATTGCAGTCGAGGGCGTAGCCGGAACTGACCGGGCCATCGCGCTCGATCTTGCCGCCAACACAACAGGCGTAACGATCATCCAGTCCCGCCTAACGCCTACTGCAACGGCGCCGGAAATTACCGGGAATATCTTGCTTGGCAGCGGAAATGACCTGATCGATGCGTCGGCGGGCAAAATCGTCGGCAAAATCGTCTTCGGTGCCGGAAATGACCGCCTCCGGCTGTCGTCGGAAGCGAGTTATACTGGAGCTGCTAGTTTCGGCAGCGGGACCAGCGAGTTGTCGCTGGCTGACAAGGCGACGTTTAATGGCAGCGCTGATTTCGCTGACACCGCAAGCACGTTGTCGGTTCGCGGCACGTCGAAATTTGCAGGCGCGATCACCGGCGGTTCGGCAACTTCCGTTGCCGTTACCGGCGGGTCGTTAGTCCTGTCGAATAGTGGAACTGTCAAACTGGCGTCGCTATTGGTCGGCGCGAGAGGAACGATTGGCGTATTGATCGACGGCGCTGCTGGGACCAACACTTTGATCGACGTTGCTGGTGCAGCCCAGTTTGAAGCAGGCTCCAAGGTCTATGTGAACTTGAACTCGGTCGGCAAGTCACAGGGCACGTATGTTTTCCTGAAAGCGGGCACATTGTCGGGCGCACCAGCGCTCTTGACCGACAGTGTTTCAATGCCGTTCCTGTTCAAAGGCTTGGTGCAAACCGATCTGGTCGGAAAGACTGCGGCGATTGTAATCACGCGGAAAACAGTGAAAGAGCTTGGGCTCAACACATCCGAAACCAGCGCATTCGACGCTATCACCAAAGCGGTCGATAAAGATGTTCGCGTTGCAGGCAGCTTGTTGACCATCCGCGACGGCGAAACGCTGCAAGCCTCGCTCCAGCAAATGCTGCCCGACCATGCTGGCGGAACGTTCGAAACCGTATCGCTCGCTTCACGCAGCACCGCGCGGTTTATCGCTGATCCAAACAGCTATGTCGCCGACATGGGCGGTTGGGGTTTCTGGCTTCAACAAAACGCCTGGAGCGGTTCGAAAGGCCTTGGCAGCTCCGCATCCTATGATGTTTCCGGATGGGGCTTTACCGGCGGAACCGAAGTTGCGACCGGCCTCGGTAAATTTGGCGTGTCGCTCGGCTACATGTACGGGAAAAATGACAATGGTCAGAACAGCAATGATATGACCGCAGGCCAGCTTGAGGGTAGCCTTTACTGGCGGGGTAGCTGGGATGGCCTCCACGCTTTTGGCAAGGTCGGCTACGGTCAGATCGGTTTCGACAGCACACGCAATTTCTTTGGTACAGACGCGCAAGGTGCTGTTGAAAAAACTTCGACCGGAGAATGGAACGGCAAGCTGCTGAGCGCTTCGGGTGGTCTGACCTACAGCATACCGGCCAACCGCTTCACAGTGCGGCCTTCGATTTCGGTCGACTATTACCGGCTTACAGAGGACGCGCATCAGGAAATCGGCGGCGGAGCAGCACTCGATCTGCTGATCGGAAAGCGCAGCAGCGACGAACTGGCAGTGAACGCAGGGCTGGCCGCGTCTTATGATTTCGGTTCAGTCGAAGACGGTCTCGGCCGTCCGCGCATTGAGCTGGAAGGCGGACGCCGCCAAATATTGGGCGGCTCATTGGGAGCGACAATTGCTAAATTCAAGGACGGCGAAAGCTTTACACTGACGCCTGAAGACCGGACCAGCGGCTGGACGGGCGCGGCCCGCCTTGTTGGCGGAACCGAAGGCTTTCGCATCGGCGGCGAAGTCAATGCCGAAGAACAGCGCAACCAGGTGATCTTGGGTGCGCGCGTCTCTTTGACAGCCGCATTCTAAAGAAAACGATCTATGGTTTACCCGTCATGCGTTGCACTTGGCGTCGGGTAAACCTGGATGGTCAGGCGAGGGTTCTTCAGCAATGAAAATTGCCCGAATTTTTGCCGAGCCGGGCGAAGACTGATTTTTGCAGGACCCACCCCCTCACACGCAAAAGCAGTCTTCCCCGGTATATTGAAACTGAAAGTTCCGAACTTAGGCTTCACATATGCCTAGATATTTTGATCCAACGCGCTTTTATTCGCGCTCAAGAAGTGCGACAGTTCCTTCATCTCCATCGGCGCAGACGCTGACAATTGCTTTTGCGCTTTTCAGCATTGCTGTCAGCTCTTTGATGGCTTGACTTAGATCGCAGGCGGTGGTGCTCAACCCCAAGTTTAGAATTAGGATGCTTATAGAAAGAAATCGGATGATCGGTTTTGAGTTGACGCGTCACGGCGCGAAGCATCGGCACAGACAGAGTGGTCGCACCGTATAGCGATAACTCAACTGACTTATCAGCAGCATTCGACAATGCACGGCTTGATGCGTCAATCGGTTGATCAAATATCGGACTAGGTAAAGCTTTCTCAACCCTCGAAAGGAAGCACTATGTCTATTATTTCTGATAAAACCGCCCAGCCAGTCTTCAGCAGCGCAGACGCATCCGCCGACTGGTTCGAACCATTGCCCGGAGAACGTATGCGCGTCCGCATTGGCAGCGATGCGACCGGTGGACGACTGACGCTGCTTGAAAATGTCGTCGCCGCCGGCGCAGCTGCGCCGAGCCACTTTCACTACGACGCCGACGAGTTGTTTATCATATTGGAAGGTTGTTTTCGTGTCACCTCGGGCGATCGGCAAATCGACGCCGGTCCCGGCGCGGCCGTATTCGTTCCTCGGGGCGCAGCCCACGCGTTTGTGAATGAAGGCAATGCCGACGCCCGTCTTCTGTCGATTTTCGTGCCCGGTGGCATGGAGGCAATGTTCAAAGAGGCGGCAATTTCAAAGCCTGACGAAATCTTGGCGATGGCCGCGCGTCATCGGACTGTGCTCGTTGGCGCACCACCCGCCGAATAAGCCCGACAGGCACGACAAATCAGGTTAGGGGCGGTGTTGGGGCCAATTGCGAAAGTGTGCAAAATAATGGTTCATAAAAATTCTCCGCCCCCACTTTTCCCGAACGGAGCGCCCGCGTTTGTCACAAACACTCGCCGATCCGCGCTAAGCGTAAGTCGATTGACCGTTGAAGTTGCAACCGGCGAAGAGGTCGAGGTTACCATGCCAGCGGAAGACGCTTTCGTGGTACTCTACCAGCTGCGCGACCATCCAGCCCACGAGTTTCGCTTCGATGGGAAGGCACATGAAATCGGCCCCACCCCTCGTTCGACGCTTACGCTCGTCGATCTGATTGGTAAGCCAAGCGGGCGGCTACGGCGGTCTGTCGATACGCTGTTTTTTCACTTGCCGCGCGCTGCGCTTGACGACATTGCCGAGGAAGCTGGTGCACCTAAAGTTCGCCAGCTAGCCGCCCCTGAGCCTTGACTTACGACTGACCACGTCGTCGACAGCCTGCATGGACTACTCGTCGAGGCCTTAGCCGACGGAGCGCCGGCTAATCGACTTCTCTACGACCATGTTCTGTGTGGCCTCGGCGCTCATTTTGCTGCGACGTACGGTAACATGCAGCCGCACCGGCTAGATCGTAGCGGCCTAGCGCCTTGGCAAATTCGCCGGGCTCAAGAATTGCTCGCCGCCGACCTGTCTTGCGATCTTTCGCTCGGTAACATCGCTCGAGAATGTGGGCTGTCGCCAACCTACTTCGCGCGTGCCTTTAAGCGCTCGACCACGACGACGCCGCACGCATGGCTGCAACTCCGGCGCATTGAGACTGCGAAAAACCTGCTTGCCGACCGAGGTCTGCCGCTCGCTGAAATCGCTTTGCGCTGCGGCTTTGCCGACCAAAGTCATTTCACGCGCACGTTTGCCAGCATTGTGCACCAGACTCCAGGTGTTTGGCGGCGGCGGCTGTAGCGCGCAGTGTACCGCGACTGCTCATTAAGCGGCGCTCTGATACCTACATCATTTGCACGGTGTGGCACCGTGCATATATCTGCTACTCGGGTTTTTCCGTCGAAACCCGACAGACAGCATCCGACAACATTTACGTTGTCGCGGGTGCCTAAATGGATGGCAACTTTTGGAAGCGACACATGTAAGTCCAAATGTCTGCAATGTTATCGGCTGCTGCCGTTAAATCCGGTGCATGTGGAACGATGAAAAAGTGCAATTTTTGGCAATCGATCCTGCCATTCTCTACTGTATTCACCCAACGCCAATCAGCGACGCACTTTCCGTGTCATATTGGCAGTCCGTAATACTCCCGTCGCGTATCCGCTCCACCACTTGGTCGATCACATGCAGCGGTACGAGAAACCATTCCCTTGGGCGGACTGGATTGCCGAACCGATCCGGAATTTCGAGATCGAACTGAGCGCCTGCAAAAAAACGATGCCGTAGCTTTTCGAGCTTGGTTCGGTTGATATTGAAGAGCGGATAAGTCGCAACAATCTCTACATCTGCCAGCAGATAAGTTGCATCCTTTGCCGCTGCGGCAATGCGCTGTCGCCAGCCTGTCCGGACGCATGGAACGGTCCGCTTTCGAGCAAGAGGTCTGGCTGTATTGCAAATGCGCGCGCACTTTGGGTCCACGCGGCATCATAGATGAAGGTCGAATATTGTCGCGGGCCAGCCTGTGTGAAACGCAATTGGCCTATGGGAACCAAACTTTCACCAAGGGCAACTTGGGCAAGGAAGTCGGACATCAAAAGCCCACCCCGTCTTGATCAACGGAATCGCCGGAAATATCATTCTTGAGGCTTTGCTTACGCAATGTTGATGCAAATGTCCGCCCGCGGCGTGGCTGGCGTTCGGGTATCAGCGCAAGACCTAAATCATCCTTGCGGATGTCGATCAGGTCAGCCATTAGCTCGATAAGGCCTAGGGCGACCAAAATGTCGGCAAGTGTGCCAATCCCGACGCCGGGATCACCCTTTTCCAAACGTGTGATCGTGCTTGATGAAGTCCCGGCGCGTACAGCCAGATCTGAGACCGCAACACCGCGCCGCAACCGCGCGCTGCGGATATCCTGCCCCAGCCTTTCCAGCGCTATTCTCGATTTTGGCGAACCCAAGCTATTATTCCATATATGACGTAAATTCTGATAATAAGCTTCAGATATGACTAATAACTGAATTTTTAAGCAACAATGACAACGCACTGGGGCGTCATGACCGCGTCGCTCGCTTGGCAGCACCTGCGCCGAGCCAAGCACCCACTTGGCTACCACTGCTCATCTCATCGCGGATATCCGCAAACATAACAGTGGAGACTGCCTGTTGGCGCGCGCGCAGATGATCTTCAAGCAGTTTGTGACGGGTAATATAGCCTTGATTAACTCCTGAAATTGCGTGGTTCATCAGCAATTTGGCATTAACATCTGACACCTCGGCGATCGTCGCAATGGTTCGGTATGTTTGTCGCAGATCATTGCCCAGCTTCGAAAGTTCTGAACGATCTTCCTTGTGCGCTGCAAGGTGGCCAGATGCACTGGTCGAAGGGAACAGCCATTCAGCCGATTGGAGGGGATGCAGGACATGACCGTAGCGCATGGCGCGAACGATGCACTTGATCATTTCACGCGACAGCGGAATATCAAAAGCGCGTTTGGCACCGCCTTTTAGATTGGGGATATGCAGAACCCGGCGCGCAAAATTGAAGTCGCCGCTTCTGACCGCCTTGAGCGGCTTGTCCAGCCAATCCTTGAAGACCCGCTCAACATGATCGCGGTAGCCATCAATGGTGACAGCACTTCGGCCTTTTCGCACCAGATGGGCATCACGGTAACGCGTCCATGCCTCTCGCAAAGTAATGCCGCCCTTCGATACTGGCTCGATTGGCGCTTCAGCAATTTCCCGAGGCTTGGGATGCCTCCCCTGCCCGATTTCGCCAAGATAAGCTTCGCTATCGAGCGCGCATCACAAGTGGACATGAATGATGCATCACCCACAGATACTTTGATCGAAGATGTTCGGATGCCCGCCTGGCGCAAATCACCTTGAACCATTTATGTGAGACGACGCTTTCCAACCAGCAGATAGAAGCCTTTAAGCTCGACATCGCGCGCTTTATACTGCCCGCTCTCTGGGGCGGCCAATCGCGCTATTGCCTTATCATTCAACGCTATCCGCAAATCGCTCATAAAACGCCTGATTTTATTTTTAGGGCGGTTTTAGGCCGGTAATTGTCATCGTGAAAGATCTAGGCTCTCAATACGACAAATTTGGAAGCTATACGATAAATGGCTTAAAACAAGTCAATTATGACATTAATTTTGGATATAGCGTTGATTTGGGTAGCTATGGAAAAGCGCAATTCCGTGATTTGTAATCAGGGGGTCACGAGTTCGAATCTTGTAGCCGGCACCAGTTCTAAACTCCCTGACTTTGTAAATGCGGTGGCGCTCATCCCTCAATCATAAATACAGTCACGTCAGCATATTTTTCCGCTGAAGAATCAAATACCGCATTACGGTCAAAATGCTGATCCGTCAGCGCGACATCTTTTAAGCCAGTGATTTTGAAGGCACCGACTTTAATATCGCGCGGCGGCAGGCCCTGACGTTCCACCGTCACGGCATCCAGATAAAGTTCATCATGGCGCGTATATAAAACATGCGGCGCGAGCTTTACAGCCAGACTGTTATATGTGGCTGTGATACATTTCTTGAGGGCGATCGCTTCAAAAAGCAGCTTATTGTCTTGCATCACATGAGAATGCTGCAAGGCAGGATGAAGCGCAACATTTTTGTGCGTCGCAGCATTAAATTTTTGCGTCGACGTCTCACGTCTTGCGTTTAATCCTTTGTGGCAATCATAAACACCATCCTCTAAAGAGCGGGCATCTGATTCCCTATAATAAGGACGCCGCGCAGCACACATGCGTATCGCCATCGCCTCTGATCACGCAGCGCTTGACCTCAAAGCCGCGTTAACAACGTATATGCGGGATTCTGGACATGACGTTCATGATCTTGGACCCTATGATGTGACATCGGTCGACTATCCTGATTACGGTTATAAACTTGCTGAAGCCATAGCAGGCGGGCATGCAGAACGCGGCGTGGCCCTATGCGGTTCAGGTATTGGTATATCGATAGCCGTCAACCGTAACCTGGCTTGCCGCGCCGCGCTGGTATCTGAGCCCCTTTCCGCCAAACTCAGCCGTGACCATAATGACGCCAATGTGATAGTGATGGGCGCGCGCCTGACTGGAACTGATATGGCAAAGGCCTGCCTTGATGCATTCCTCTCCACGCCCTTTGGTGACGAAAGACACGCGCGCCGTATTTCCAAACTTTCCAACCCCACATTTTCGAAAGATCCCGCATGAGCACCAATCCCGCCGTCGCCCTTCATGATGTTCAGCCCGATGGGTTCTTCACGCGCGGACTTGCTGAAACCGACCCTGCGGTCTTTGCGGGCGTGCGTCATGAATTGGCACGCGAACAACATCAAATTGAACTGATTGCATCCGAAAACATTGTTTCTAAAGCCGTTTTGGAAGCGCAAGGATCAGTCTTCACTAACAAATATGCCGAAGGTTATCCCGGCAAGCGTTATTATCAGGGATGTGCGCCATCCGATGAAGTGGAAACGCTGGCCATCGAACGGGCAAAGCAGCTTTTTAACGCCGGATTTGCCAATGTTCAGCCACATTCAGGCGCACAGGCCAACGGCGCTGTCATGCTCGCACTGACAAAGCCAGGCGATACAATCCTCGGGATGAGCCTTGATGCAGGTGGTCACCTTACCCACGGTGCGCGCGCCGCAATGTCAGGAAAATGGTTTAATGCCGTGCAGTACGGCGTTCACCCCGAAACCCATCTGATTGATTTTGATCAGGTAGAGGCCCTTGCCAAAGAACATAAACCAAAACTGATGATCGCCGGCGGTTCGGCCTATCCACGTATCATCGATTTCGCTCGTTTCCGGGCGATAGCCGACGAAGTGGGTGCGCTTTTCTTTGTGGACATGGCCCATTTTGCTGGGCTGGTTGCAGGCGGCGTTCACCCCTCCCCGCTGCCCCATGCGCATGTCGTGACCAACACCACGCACAAGACGCTGCGTGGCCCGCGCGGCGGCATGATTATGACCAATGATGAAGGCATCGCAAAAAAGATCAACTCGGCCGTGTTTCCTGGCATGCAAGGCGGTCCACTGATGCATGCAATCGCTGCAAAGGCCGTTGCTTTTGGGGAAGCGCTCCGCCCCGACTTCAAACTCTATGCAGCGGCAACAGTCGAGAACGCCAAAGTATTGGCAGCGACCCTGAATGAACGCGGTGCAAATCTTGTGTCTGGCGGCACGGACACTCATCTTGCACTTGTTGATTTAACGCCGCTGGGTGTCACAGGCCGTGACGCGGATGAAGCCCTTGAACGCGCCGCCATCACCTGCAACAAAAATGGTATTCCCAACGATCCTTTGCCACCTGTCAAAACCAGCGGCATTCGTGTCGGTTCACCGGCAGGCACAACACGCGGCTTTGGAACAGCAGAATTCCGAGAAATTGGCCATATGATCGCCGATGTCCTTGAAGGACTCCGCACCAAGGGCGAACACGGCGACGCAGTGGTGGAAACCGATGTTAAAACCCGCGTCCGTGCGCTCTGTGATCGTTTCCCGATCTACCAAGGGTTCTAAACGTTGCGTTGCCCCTTTTGCGGACATGAGGATTCACAGGTTAAGGACTCGCGCCCGACCGACGATAGCGCTGCGATCCGCAGGCGGCGACAGTGTGAGGATTGCGGCGCGCGCTTTACAACGTTTGAACGCATCCAGTTACGCGAACTCACCGTCGTTAAATCCGAAGGGCGGCGTGAAACGTTTGAACGCGATAAGCTTGACCGCTCGGTTGCCATTGCATGCCGCAAACGCCCTATAGAACAGGCGCGCATTGACCGGCTTGTAACGGGCATCCAACGTCAGCTTGAAACGCTGGGCGAAAGCGAAATCCCGTCTGCCAAGATCGGCGAGATGGTGATGGAAGGCCTGAAAGGATTGGACTCTGTCGCCTATATCCGTTTTGCCAGCGTCTATAAAGATTTCGCTGAAGCCAAAGATTTTGAGGACTTTGCAGGGGCTGTGAAGGATGTAGGGGGGGAGTGAATTTGGCACCGCCCCTCAGCATTAGCATTTTCCGTTCGGTTCGAGCTTGTCGAGAACTTCTTTCTAAGCCATCGAATGGATATGAGTTTTTGGGTCTACATTCTTCGCTGCGCCGATGGCACATATTATACCGGACAAACAGATAATCTCGATCTCCGTTTGGGTCAGCACCAATTCGGGCATTTCCCCGGATATACGCATGATCGCCGTCCCGTAGAATTGATGTGGGCAGATTGGTTCCAAACACGTGACGATGCCCTCAACCGTAAACGTCAGATAAAAGACTGGTCTCGTGTAAAGAAGGAAGCACTTTTCAAAAGTGATTGGCAAGCATTGATGAAGGCATCTGCAAAATCAAAAAATAGGGAAAAGTTCTCGACAGGCTCGAACCAAACGGTCCCCACTGTAATCACCCCGCCAGTCATCATTCTCGTTCGCCCACAGCTTGGTGAAAATATTGGCAAAGCCGCGCGGGCGATGTTGAATTTTGGTTTGACCGAATTGCGTTTGGTATCGCCGCGTGATGGATGGCCCAACCCCAGTGCTGGTCCCGCATCGGCGGGCGCTGACATTATGCTTGAACAGGCCCAAGTGTTTGACAGTGTTGCAGAGGCCACCGCTGACTGCGCCCATGTTTATGCCACGACAGTGCGCAAACGCGGCATCGTCAAACCTGTTGTCACGCCAGAGCATGCCGCCACCGAAATCCGCACCGCCCCTGAACGCAGCGCAATCCTGTTCGGGCCGGAGCGATCAGGGTTAGAAACCGATGATGTCGCGGTCGCCCGTACAATCATTACTGTGCCAATCAACCCAGAATTTGGTTCTCTTAACCTCGCTCAAGCTGTGATCTTGCTGGCCTATGAATGGTCGAAAGGCACGGCGCTTGCTTCGCCTCCGTCCACTGTGATTGACCCGCCAGCACCTCAGGAGGAGTTGGACGGCATGATTGGTCAATTGGACCTGATGTTGGAACAAGCGGGGCATTTCCACCCACCGCACCGCGCACATATTGACCGGCGGACACTCCGCACGATCCTGACCAAGCCTGGCTGGTCGGCACAGGAGGTCCGCACACTGCGCGGGGTTTTGCGCTCTCTTTCAGAGAAAAAGCCCCGTAAAACTTGACTCGCACGCGCCACACGCTAAACGCGCCACTTCGCAATTGACCCTGCACTCCGGTGAAGCAGGTGTCCTGCCCCGCATTTTTGGTTGGGTAGCGCGATGCCGGAACCTGTAAACGAACGCAATTGAAGGAAATATCTATGTCAAAGCGCAACAGCGCCAAGTATAAACTCGACCGCCGGATGGGCGAAAACATCTGGGGTCGTCCGAAATCGCCTGTTAACAAGCGCGATTACGGCCCTGGTCAGCACGGCCAACGTCGCAAGGGCAAAGTTTCCGATTACGGCCTTCAGCTGAAGGCCAAGCAAAAGCTGAAGGGCTATTACGGCGAAGTAACCGAAAAGCAGTTCAAGCGCACCTATCAAGAAGCAGACAGCATGAAGGGCGATACATCGCAGAACCTTATCGGTTTGCTTGAGCGTCGTCTTGATGCGGTTGTGTACCGCGCCAAGTTCGCGCCAACCGTCTTCTCCTCGCGTCAGCTGGTCAGCCACGGTCACGTTCGCGTGAACGGCGTAAAGTGCAACATCGCATCACGCCGCATCGCAGTGGGTGACGTGATTTCACTTGGATCAAAAGCCCAGGAAATGGCACTGGTTATCGAAGCGCAGAGCTTGCCAGAACGCGACATTCCTGATTACGTCGTCACTGACGGCGCATCAAAGGTCACATTCAGCCGCGTTCCTACGCTGGACGAAGTGCCTTATCCAGTGAAGATGGAACCCAATCTGGTCGTCGAATTTTATTCGCGCTAATTCCGGATTCATTGCCAAAGAAATTGGGGCGGTCCTGCAGGGCCGCCCTTTTTCGTTAGAATCCGAGGCTCTTTTTCAAAAAGTCATTAGACCGTGACAAGAGTGAAGCGCGGGCAACTGAATCTATCAATTGATGATCAAGCCCTGGAAAAGTGATCAGCTCGCTCACTTTTCCTTGTTTGCGAAGTGCGGAGTCCATTGCTCGCGCGTGCGCGATGTCAACGTTTAGGTCTTGATCCCCGCTAAACATAAGCACAGGTGCCTTAATAAACGACACCTGCTGAAGCGGGGAACCTGTGATAATGTGATCACCCGCGCCCACTTCCTTGGCCACCAGCGATGAATTTGTATAGGCTCTCGATTGATTGATCAACATTCTGAGGTCAGTGACCGGTGCGACTGCGACGACAGCCTTGAAAAGATCAGGATCAAGTACGCTAGATTGCAATGCCGCATATCCGCCGTAAGACCATCCAAAAATCGCCAGTTTCTTGGGCTGAGCAATACCTTGCGAAACGAGCCAGCGGCCAGCGTCGTTGACGTCGCCAATTGCAGTTCGCCAAGATTTGAAACCATTCGACTGATACCAATCATCTCCGTACCCCGATGACCCGCGAAAGTTTGGTTGCAGCACGGCATATCCCTGCGATGCAAAA
>JAYUPB010000043.1:0-39624 GCA_043760405.1 Sphingomonadales bacterium | reverse complement strand
GTGCGGCCCTCGCAACTGGAATCCAGCATCACAATGTGATCGCAACGGTCAAGCATTTTGCCGCCAACTCAATCGAAAATGCACGCTTCAAAGTCGATGTGCAGATGGAGGCACGCACGCTTCGAGAAGTGTACCTTCCCCATTTTAAGCACATATTGGATGCAGGCTGCGCGAGTGTGATGAGTGCGTATAACAAGGTCAACGGGCCTTATTGCGGGCATAGCCACGCGCTTCTGACAGATATTTTGCGCGACGATTGGGGGTTTGATGGCTTTGTTCATTCGGATTGGATGATGGGTGTGTACGGTCCAGACGGTGCGGCTGCTGGCCTCGACATCGAAAATCCAGAACCCATTCATTACGGCGAAAAATTGATCGCAGAGGTTGAGGCAGGGCGGATTGACATCGACGTCATCGACCGCGCCTGTACACGGATCATGTCTACATTGTACCGGTTTTCGGCGGCTGAGGATCCATTGCCAGATTATCCTATGTCACTGGTTGCCAGCAAGGAACACCGCACCTTGGCGTGTGAAGCCGCGCAAAAGGGAACAGTGCTCCTCAAAAATGAAGCGCTTTTGCCGCTTTCCATTGATGTTGGCAGCGTTGCTGTGTTCGGCAGACTTGCTGACAAAATCAATACGGGAGACAATGGATCGAGCAAGGTCAATGCGCCTTATGTCATCACGCCGTTTGTTGGTCTGAAACAAAGGCTTGGTGATCACGTTCATTTCGGCGGCGATGAAACCGATCCAATGGCGGCAGCACAGGCGGCACGTTTGGCCAGCATCGCAATTGTTGTGGTTGGTTATACGGCCGAACATGAAGGTGAATATATTCCTCAAGACATGAATGTTGGACCAGAGGGGCGCGATGCGCAGGGTAAGGCAAAGGCGCTGGGCGGCGACCGCGATAGTCTGGAACTTCCTGCGGATCAGATCGCTTTGATCCATGCCGTATCCGCTGCCAATCCGGCCACATTGGTGGTGATCGTTGCTGGATCGGCTGTTTTGATAACGGATTGGATCGATTGCGTGCCTGCGGTCATGCAGACTTTTTATGCAGGGATGGAGGGCGGAAATGCGCTCGCTGACCTTATTCTTGGCACCGTAAATCCGTCGGGGAAATTGCCCTTCACGGTGATGCGTGACGCGCGCGATTACCCGTTTTTTAATAAGGATGCAGACAGCATCATCTATGGTCCGCTTCATGGTTATACGCTGGCAGACGCACAGGGTACCGCGCCGCTCTTTCCGTTTGGGCACGGATTGAGTTACACACAGTTCGCCTATGATGATCTGCGCATTACGCAGCACGAAGACGTCATAAGTGCCCAGGTTCAGGTCACCAATATTGGCGCTGTGGCGGGCCGTGAAGTCACCCAGCTTTATGTTGGGTTTCCAGAACAAGTTGAACGCCCGCATAAGCTATTGAAAGGGTTTTCATCTTCACACTTGATGGCGGGTGAGGCGGTCATTGTCACTTTTGAAGTGCCCTTTGATGATCTGCGCTATTGGGATGAGGCAGCGCATGCATGGCAGTGCGAATCTGGCGATTACCGTGTCTATGTCGGCGGTAACAGTCAGACCGCTGAGGATTTATCAGCAACAATCACCATGGAAGGATAGGCGGATGTCAGAATTTTTCACCACGTTAACGGATGATCATCAGATATTCATTGCCAAACAGCCTGTGTTTTTTGTCGCGACAGCGGCAGAGGACGCACGCATCAACTTGTCACCAAAGGGGATGGACAGTTTTCGTGTTCTGACTGCTGCTCAAGTCGGCTATCTTGATGTTGGAGGTTCTGGCAATGAAACCCACGCCCATTTGGCGGCGGACGGGCGGATGACGATCATGTTCTGCGCTTTTGACCGCCCGGCTCTGATCCTGCGGCTTTATGGTCGCGGTAAAGCGGTACTGCCACAGGATCCCGAATGGTCACTTATCGCGGCAAAGTTCAATGCACTGCCGGGCGCGCGGCAAATTTTTGTCATCGATCTGGACAGCATTCAAACCAGCTGTGGCTGGGGCGTGCCTTTCATGGCTTTTGACCGTGAACGGCAGACGCTTTCCAAATATCACGCCGCTGATGATCCAGTGGCACGCCTTGAAAAAACGCGCACTCGGACCAAAAGCATCGATGGTCTGCCCGTCAGGGTGCAAACCAAGATTGCCGCATTTTAATCAATCGTTTCAAGCAAGTCCGCAATCTTTCCAAACATTTCATCAATATGCGCTTTTTCGAGGATCAGCGGGGGAGACAGCGCGATAATGTCACCTGTCGCGCGCACCAAGAGGCCATTGTCAAAACAGGCATGGAAAAGCTCGGTTGCGCGCTTGGTGGGGGCCCCGGCACGCGGTTCAAGCTCGATGCCGGCGACCAACCCCATATTGCGCACATCGATGACATGGCGTTTCCCTTTCAGGCTGTGCGCCGCATCCTCCCAATAAGCACCCAGTTCATGGGCGCGGTCGAACAGGCCTTCACTTGCATAGACATCCAATGTTGCAATGCCCGCAGCGGCCGCGAGCGGGTGGCCGGAATAGGTGTAGCCGTGGAACAGCTCAATGCCCTCAGGTCCGCCCTCTACAACTGTATCGTGAATGTGACGCGACACTGCGACGGCCCCCATCGGAACAGCAGCGTTGGTAAGCCCCTTTGCCAATGTAATGATGTCGGGCGTGACCCCCAATGTCTGGGACGCTGTCGCGCCGCCAATGCGTCCAAAGCCGGTGATGACTTCATCGAAAATCAGGACGATACCGTATTTGGTGCAGATTTCGCGCAATCGTTCTAAATATCCGGTCGGCGGAACCAAAACGCCCGTTGATCCGGCAAGGGGTTCAACAATGACCGCAGCAATGGTTTCTGCGCCGTGCAGGCCCACAATCCGTTCCAATTCATCGGCAAGATGCCCACCCCAGGCAGGACGGCCTTTGGTGAAGGCATTATGGTCCATATTGTGGGTATGCGGCAAATGATCGACGCCGGTCAGAAGCGTGCCAAAGGCGCGGCGGTTGTTGACCAGACCACCAACCGAAATGCCGCCAAACCCAGTGCCATGATACCCACGTTCGCGTCCGATAAAGCGGGTTCGCCCAGCTTCTCCATTGGCACGGTGATAGGCCAACGCAATTTTGAGCGCGCTATCCACTGATTCTGACCCTGAATTGGTGAAAAATATCCGGTCGACACCCTTTGGCATCAGCGTGGAGACACGCGATGCCAGCTCAAACGCCAGAGGATGGCCCAGTTGGAATGTGGGGCCAAAATCCATCTCAGCTGCAGTTTTTTGGATCGCCTCAACAATGGGCGCGCGGCAATGCCCGGCATTGACACACCACAGTCCCGCAGTGCCATCAAGGATCGAGCGGTCGTCACTGCTGACATAATGCATGCCGTGCGCGCTTTTCAAAAGGCGCGGTGCTTTTTTGAACGCACGGTTCGCCGTGAAAGGCATCCAGAAAGCGGCAAGGGGATCATTTTCAAGCATTGGGCCGTATATCCTTTATCTAATCGAAGCCTGAAACCTTGTTAGCAGCCAGATTTCGCCCCTACAATATGGCGCGCTTGGTGTGGCATTAACGCCGCACATTTTTATTTTGGCCGCATTGCTAATGTTATGGGCCGTGGTAACAAAGCTTATTGTCTTTTTAATTGAGAAGACATTTTGATATTATTTTTCAAGGAGGGTGCGCCTAGCGCATAAAATAGAATGTCTACCAAACTCGCGTCATGGATTGCCGAACACGGCGTAGGGGAGGTTGAGTGTATCGTCCCCGATATGAACGGGGTACAGCGTGGCAAAGTTTTGCCAGCGGCCAAATTTCTTGCAGGCGTAAAGGAAAACACCCTTCGCATCCCGGGCAGTATTTTTACAGTAACGATCAACGGTGAATATCCTGAAGATATTGGCCATATCATTCCAGAATATGACCCTGATCAGATGATGGTGCCGGATCCTGATACGATCTGCGTCGCGCCGGGTTTCAAATCTCCTACCGCTTACGTGATCTGCGATGCCTATGATGGGAAGGGTGCTCCCGTTCAAATCGCACCGCGCATGATCCTCAAAAAAGTGCTTAAACTTTATGAGGATAAGGGTTGGAAGCCCGTGATCGCGCCTGAACTTGAATTCTATCTTGTGACCCAGAACCTCGATCCTGATTTTCCGCTTGTGCCGCCCACCGGGCGTTCGGGGCGGCCCGAAACGGCAAGCCAACCCTACGGTCTTGAAGCGCTGGGTGAATTTGAAGACATTATCGAAAACATCTATGATTATTGCGAAATTGCAGGGATCAACATTGACACGATGATCCACGAATCTGGCGCGGCGCAATTGGAGGTGAATTTCCTTCACGGTGATCCGCTGCGTCTTGCCGATGAAGTCTTGTTGTTCAAGCGGATCGTGCGTCAGGTCGCGTTGGACCACGGCGTCTATGCAACTTTTCTTGCCAAGCCGATGAGCGATCAACCCGGCAGCTCGATGCATATCCACCAATCTGTGCTTGATAGTATATCAGGCAAAAATATTTTCAGCATCGGCAATGGCAAGGACAGCGCGCTGTTCCGCAGCTATATTGCAGGTTTGGTCCGCATGTTGCCGCAAATTTCGCCGTTGTTTGCGCCCAATGTTAACAGTTTCAGGCGGATGCGCCCAGATTCCGATGCGCCAATCAATGTGCAATGGGGCAGTGATAACCGGTCCTGCGGCCTGCGTATTCCCCTGTCAGATGCGAAGAACCGCCGTATCGAAAACCGTTTGCCGGGCGCGGATTCCAATCCCTATCTGGCCATCGCAGCTTCGCTTGTGTGCGGCTATGTCGGAATGGTGGAACGCATGGTGCCGCCCAAGATGATTACCGGCAACGCCTACAACCGTGCCCGCACCTTGCCGCGCACATTGGAAGCAGCGCTTGACCGGTTCAGCCATTGCCGCCCGGTCAAAGCCCTGTTGGGTGAAGATTTCTTTGAAGTATTTTACGCGATCAAAGATTGTGAGCTGTTCAATTATCAATCGGTCATCAGTTCGTGGGAGCGTGAGCATCTGTTGCTGCGGGTGTGAGGGATGAACGATCCGCTTAACAACAGCTATTATGCTGCGACCATCAATGGGATTGAAGATCGCCCTGCACTGGTCGGCGAAAAGCTGGCTGATATTTGCGTTGTGGGTGGCGGGTTTACTGGCTTGGCAGCGGCGCTCGCTTGTGCGGAGGCAGGTTTTTCGGTTGTTTTGCTGGAGGCAGAACGGGTCGGTTTTGGCGCGTCCGGGCGCAACGGCGGGCAGCTGATTCCGGGATTGCGCTGGACCATGCAAGAGGTGGTTGCCGCCTTTGGCGACGTGCGTGCGCAGGCAATTTACGATGTTGCGATGACGGCGCGTGACCGTGTTCATACACGGATAGCGCAGCACGAAATCGCTTGCGATGTGAAGCATGGTCATCTTGAAGCGGCACAAAAACAAAGTCATTTCAGTGCGATGTGCCACGATGTTGATTTTTTGCATAATAAATTTGGCTATGCTTCACCTCAAATTATAGCGGCAAAAGACATGGCCGATCATATTGATGCGCCGCATTATCACGGGGGTGTTTATGATCCGGCGGGGGGGCATTTTCATCCCCTCAATTATGCGTGCGGACTTGCTGCTGCGGCTGAAAAAGCCGGGGTTCAGATTTTTGAAAACAGCCGCGTGCAGCGTGTTGAAAATGGCACTGGGGCAACCGTTTGCACTGCGCATGGTACCGTGAATGCGCGTCATGCGATTGTCGGGTGCGACAGCTGGATGGGGGGTGTGCTTCCAAGCGTTGGCCGTTTCACCATACCGATTATGAATTATAATATCGCGACGGCACCACTCTCCAACGCTGATGCGCTTTTGCCAACCGATGCCGCTGTGGCGGACAGCCGCTTTGTGCTCAATTATTTTCGCCTTTCCGCTGACAAACGAATGATTTTTGGTGGCGGTGAAAAATATACGACGCGGCCACCGCGTGATATTGCGGCCTTTGTGCGTCAGCATATGGTTGATGTGTTTCCCGCGCTATCAGATGCAAAGATTGATTATGCGTGGGGCGGTGCGGTTGCGGTTACGATGAACCGGCTGCCGCATTTTGGGCGCACAGGAAACACATATTTCGCCCATGGATTTTCAGGTCACGGTGCATTGATGACGACCCTTGCCGGAGAATTAATTGCTGAGGCGCTGCGCGGCACGGTTGAACGCTTTGACGTTATGGCAGGACTTCCCCACCGCCCGTTTCCGGGTGGCAAATGGCTGGCACAGCCGCTCGCGACGCTGGGGCTGATGTGGTTTGCGCTCAGGGATAGAATATGATTGATCGCGCACGGATTGCGGCGCTGCGTGCGCAGGAGGAGGCACGTTTCATCGCTGCCAATCCGAAATCAATGGCGCATGCGGATGCCCGCGCGGCGCATTGGCATCAGGGCGTCCCCTTTCACTGGATGCGCGATTGGCCAAGCCCGTTCCCCCTTGTCGCGTCCCATGCACAGGGCGCTGTGCTGACCAGTGTGGATGGCCATCAGCTCGACGATTTCTGCCTCGGTGACACTGCGGCCATGTTTGGCCATTCACCAGATTCGGTGGCGCGGGCGATAGCGGAACAGGCGAGCAGGGGATTAAGCTATATGCTGCCCACCGCCGATGTTGAACAGGTTGGTGCGCTGCTGGCGGAACGGTTTGGCTTGCCCTTTTGGCAAGTGACGACAACCGCGTCAGAAGCAAACCGCGCTGTGATCCGCTGGTGCCGGGGGATCACAGGGCGCAAGAAAATCCTGATTTTTAATGGCTGCTATCACGGTGCGGTTGATGATGTGTTTGTCGATTTGCGCAGCGGCGTCGCCGAAACCCGCCGCAGCCTTGTCGGGCAAGTGCACAATGTCACAGATCATACAGTTGTGATTGAGTTCAATGATGTCGCGGCGCTTGAGGCGGCACTTGCGGGTAGCGAGGTCGCCTGTATTCTTGCCGAACCCGTGATGACCAATGTTGGTATGGTTTTACCAAATCCCGGTTTTTTACAAGCAGTGCGCGATGTCACGGCACGGACAGGCACTTTGCTTGTTTGGGATGAAACGCATACAATTTCATCTGGCTATGGTGGCCATAGCGGTACCTTTGGCCCCAAAGGAGACATGTTTGTCATCGGAAAATCGATCGGCGGCGGGGTACCGTGTGCAGTATATGGCTTTAGCGCCACTGTGGCAGAGCGCATGATTGACCTCCGGTCCACAATGACGCCGGGTCATTCCGGGATTGGGACGACCCTGAGCGCCAATGCGCTGGCGATAACCGCAATGCATGCCATGTTGGCAGACGTAATGACGCATGATGCGTATGCCCATATGACGACACGTGCAGATGAATTGGTTGCGGGGCTAGGCGCTGTTATCGCGCGCCATGCCCTGCCCTGGCACATATCGAATGTTGGCGCACGCGTTGAGTTAATCTGCACACAACACCGCCCTCGTAATGGCACGGAAGCAAGGGCCGCAATGGATCATGACCTGGAAAGCCTGATCCATCTATTCCTCATCAACCGCGGCAGCCTGCTCGCGCCGTTTCACAATATGATGCTGGTGAGTCCCGCCACGACAGCCAATCAGATCACGAAGTTGGTTGCTCATTTCGAAGTGTGTGTCAGCGCCTTGATGTCCTAGATTCTTTTATTTATCTTTTGTTACAAGACCTTAAAAGCGGCGGTTGCACACCTTAAAAAACAGCTTCCCATCCTGTAGAATTTGATCCACCTTTATGAAAATATGCCAAGGGGGGATTGTAAGATGGCGGGTGAAGTAGGATTGGCCAAAGGCGCTTTAGGCGTCGCTGAGTCCGCAGTTATGGGCATTGCGGGGACGGCACCGGCGTTTAGTGTTGCGGTCACAACCGCAACTTTTATCGCAGCAGTTGGTACCCTTTCTGTCGGCAGTATACTTTACTGTGGTCTCATCATGTTCGGGCTTATGCTCGCTTTTTCCAATCTCAACAAAATGTCGCCAAATGCTGGTGCGGCCTTCGCGTGGGTGGGGCATGTCTTTGGCCCAAACTGGGGGTTTTTCGCTGGCTGGGGATTGCTCGTTGCTTCGGTTGTTTTCATGGTTTCGGCGACGATCCCAGCGGCGACATCGACATTGCTGCTTATCGCGCCAAGCTATGTTGAAAACACCGGATGGGTCACATTTACCGCTGCATTATGGCTTACAGCTGTGACTGTTGTTGTGACCAAGGGTATTAAACATGCCAGCTATGCGCAGGTCACGCTGACGATCATTGAAACCGTGATTATTTTTGCCCTCATTGTTGGTGCGTTTATCCATTACGGGGCAAATCCAGCGCATGCGCCGTCGTGGGATTGGATTTCACCTTTTTCTTTCACGCCCGAACTCTTTGCAACGGGCGCACTAACAGCCGTATTTTTTTACTGGGGTTGGGATGTGACAATGAATTTGGGCGAAGAAACAAAGGAAGGAAATCCATCCCCTGCAGGGCGCGGCGCATTTTGGGCGATGATCAATTTGATCCTGTTTTTCGTCATTATGATGATCGTTGTGTTGATCGTTTTAACGGATGAGGAAATTGCGACTGCAAACACCAATGTCCTTTATGCGATTGCCGATAAGTTGTTTCCAAAACCGTGGAGTTATCTTGCGGTGCTCTCAACCGTACTCAGCACAGTGGGCACCATTGAAACACAAATTTTGCAATTCAGTCGTTCAATGTTTTCCATGTCGCGCGCGGATATGTTGCATCCGCGCTATGCCATTATTCATCCTGAATGGCAGACGCCGTGGGTTGCAACACTCGTCATATGGGGCTTGGGTGTGCTTTTGCTCTTCACGTCTTCCTACATGCCGACGGTTGGCTCCATCTTGCAAAGTTCAATTTTGGCGATTGGTTTGCAGATTTGTTTTTATATGAGCCTGGCCGGTTTTGCCTGCGCTTGGCATTACCGCGAAATGCTCAAAACAGACCGGCGTGCGTCACTCACTCATGTTATTTGGCCCTTTATCGGTGCGGCATTCATGGTGTTTATCGGGGTATACAGCATTCCGACATTTGAAACTGTGACTTTGATAATTGGTATTGGCGGGTTGTTGATTGGCTTCATTCCTCTGCTGCTTGGTCGCAGGCGCCGTGCGGCTGTGACTTGACGGGAAACACACAATCGCCTTTGGGTAATTTATGATAAAAACATCCTCACACCAGATCGCTCTGCTTGATGAAGCAGAAGCATTTTTTGCAGCGCATCCCCATATTGATGCGGTCGACATCATTTTCACCAACATGTGCGGTGTGCCGCGCGGGAAGCGTCTGCGTCAGCATGAAGTGTTGGGAGTTTATAAGGCAGGGCGGTTCTTGCCAGGTTCTGCTGTGATTGTGGATATTACCGGGCGTGACACCGAAGAAACTGGGCTGGTGTGGGAAGACGGTGACGCTGACCGTCAAATTTGGCCGATTCCCGGCACCTTGGTTGCAACGCCGTGGGCGGGGCCGAACGCTGGGCAATTTTTGACTGGCTTTTACGAACTGGACGGGACGCCCAATGATCTCGATCCGCGCCATGTGCTTGGCCGTGTGATCGACCGGATGCAGGGGCTTGGCTATACACCTGATGTTGCGGTGGAACTCGAATTCTATCTGGTTGATGCCAAACGCGGCAAAGACGGGCGGCCAAAACCGGCACGGTCCAAGGTGACTGGGGCGACTCCACAAGATATTCAGGTGTACGGCCTTCAGGAAATGGAGGATTTTCGTCCATTTTTCGATGATCTTTATGCCTGTGCAGATGCCCAAGGCCTGCCACTTGAGGCCGCGATTTCGGAATATGCGCCGGGGCAGTTTGAAATGACATTGGCGCACAAGGCCGATGCGCTGCGTGCGTGCGATGATGCGATCATGCACAAGCGCATGGTCAAGGCGATTGCCAACAAACACGGTATGGAGGCGACCTTCATGGCCAAACCTTTCGCTGAAAGTGCGGGCAATGGCATGCATCTTCATGCGTCATTGCTGGATAAGGACGGTAAGAACGCCTTTGCCAGCGAAGACCCCGCTGGAACGCCATTGCTGCGTCACACCATCGCTGGGATGCAGGCGTTAATGGCGGATAGTTTCCTGATTTTTGCGCCCAATGCCAACAGTTACCGACGGTTCAAGGCCAACAGCTATGCCCCTGTCGCGCCGACATGGGGGGTGAACAACCGCACCGTCAGTTTCCGTGTGACAGCTGGCCCACCCAACACGCGCCACGTTGAACACCGCATTGGTGGGGCAGATGCCAATCCCTATCTGGCGATGGCGGCGATGCTTGCCGGGATGTGCCACGGTATTGAGGGTGCGCTTGATCCCGGCACAGCGGTTGTCGGCAATGGCTATGACGCATCACCGGATGCAATGCCGCACATTGCACAGATGCCAACCAACTGGTTTGCCGCCGTCGATCAATTTGCAAAATCAGACGTGCTGAAAGATCATCTTGGTGCACGGTTTGTCGAAATGTTCAGCATCGTAAAACGGACCGAACAGGAACGCTTTTTTGAAACAGTGCCAACGCTGGATTATGATTGGTATCTGCGTACGGCTTAAGCGCGCTCTAACGCACCTAGCGGCGCGGTGCGCGCGGCGGGAAAAGGGCGTTAAACAGGCTTAAAAAGGCGAAGGCGCGCATGGGGTTTCTCATGTTGATTGTTGTGCCGATTAGTACGGCAATTGATCTATGCTGCACCGCACAATGAAAGTCAAGCGCTGCCTATTTTTTGTGCATAATTTCCCTGCTGCCCAATAATGATGCGCTTGTCTGACCATCATTGCTGATTAAAATCTGCCGAAACAGACCAAAGTGTTGCGTTGCAGCAAACTGGCACATGGTTTGCAAAGTGTTCCTTGATCTAACCAGAAGGGGGCAGAATGAAACTCATCATCGCCATTATAAAACCGTTCAAGCTCGATGATGTGCGCGAAGCACTGACCGAACTTGGCGTGTCAGGCATGACCGTGACCGAAGTCAAAGGATTTGGCCGGCAAAAGGGCCAGACCGAAATTTATCGCGGTGCCGAATATTCAACCAATATGGTGCCAAAGGTAAAAGTCGAAGTCGCATGCGACGACGATGTTGCCGACCGCGCCATCGAAGTTATCCAACAAGCCGCCAATACTGGCGCCATTGGCGACGGTAAAATCTTCATGCTCGATCTTGTCGCTGCGGTCCGTATCCGCACGGGTGAGACCGGCAGTGTCGCTTTGTAAAGACGAGGGGGAATAATGAAACTTTCACATAAACTAGGAACGGGATTTGGTGGCATTGCAGCTGCTGTTTCCGCTTTCCCTGCTTGGGCGCAAGATGCCGCAGCAGAAGCAACCGCCGCCGTTGCGGAGGCTGCACCTGCTGTCGCCGCCGCCTTCACACCAACCGCCGACATGGTCAACAAAGGCGATACCGCCTGGATGCTCACATCGTCAGTGCTGGTTTTGATGATGTCGATCCCAGCACTCGCGCTGTTTTACGGCGGGCTTGTTCGCAGTAAAAACATGCTCAGCGTGCTGATGCAGGTCTTCATGATTGTCAGCATCGCGGCGCTAGTATGGGTTGGTTGGGGCTATAGCCTCGCCTTTACCAGCGGCAATCCTTTCATTGGCGGTACGTCAAAACTCTTCTTACAGGGGGTCGATGCCACTACTTTGGCGGCAACTTTCTCCAACGGCGTCTATCTGCCTGAATATGTGTTCGTAATCTTCCAGATGACCTTTGCGTGCATCACGCCCGCTTTGATCGTCGGCGCTTTTGCGGAACGCGTCAAATTTTCATCGCTGATGGTTTTTTGTGTGGCGTGGCTGACGATTGTTTATTTCCCGATCGCCCATATGGTTTGGTATTGGGCGGGTCCAGATTTCTTGGCCGCCGCACCAACTGACATGGGTCTCATGTGGGGGTGGGGTGCGCTTGATTTCGCAGGAGGTACTGTTGTTCATATCAATGCTGGTATCGCAGGCCTTGTTGGCTGCATCATGATCGGCAAACGCATTGGCCACGGCAAAGAAGCAACCCCACCGCACAATCTGGTGATGACGATGATCGGTGCATCCCTGCTTTGGGTGGGGTGGTTCGGGTTCAACGCCGGTTCAAATCTGGAAGCAAATGGCGTTACTGCGGTTGCCTTCATTAACACCTTCGTCGCAACGGCTGCTGCTGCTGTCAGCTGGGCTTTGGTTGAACAGATCAAACACGGACGCCCGTCGTTGCTGGGCGCTGTGACGGGGGCTGTCGCCGGTCTGGTTGCGATTACCCCTGCAAGCGGTTTCGCTCATCCCGGGACTGCAATCATCCTTGGCTTTGTCGTTTCACCAATTTGTTTCTTCTTTGTCTCAACCGTGAAGAATAAGTTCAAATATGATGATACGCTTGACGTGTTCGGTGTGCACTGTGTTGGCGGGATCGTTGGCGCTCTTGGTACAGCGATTGTCGCAGACCCTGCTTTGGGGGGACAAGGCTTCTTTGACTATACCGTGATGCCCGCCGTTGTTGGCACCTATGATATGGGCGGTCAGTTCATCACGCAGGCCAAGGCTGTTGCCTTGACCCTGCTCTGGTCCGGTCTTGGTTCAGCAGCGCTGTTCTTCCTCATCGATAAAACAATGGGCCTACGCCCTGATGCGGATGCCGAACGTGAAGGGTTGGACCTCTCCAGCCACGGCGAACGGGCCTATAACCTCTAACGCGCTTGGGGGCGGGCTTCCCTCTCCACCCGCTCCCACACCAGGTTCCTCCTGCGAACCACACTGGGCTGGCAAGGTAACTTGCCAGCCCATCTTTGTATGTTTCACTGTGTGATCAAAACGCCAAGCAAGGCAGCCTCAGATTTAATTTTAACCGCTTGCTCTGGATTTGCAGCAATGGCTTTTCGTAAAGCATCAGATGCTTTCGCTTTTTCACCCAAGGTCATGCGGCTGCGGATCAGCATGATCCAGCCATTGACGTTGCTTGGATTGGCCCGCAATTTTGTTTCTAAACCGTCTACCATTCCGCGGACCATCTCTTCTTGTTGACCCGCTGGTAATTTTGCAGCGTCCATCATTTGCGCACGATTGGGGCCGGGAATGGCGGCGGTTGCAACTGGGCGGGGCTGGGCAGGTTGTGCGGTCTTGGTGTCGTCAAGGGCCTGTGCGACCGCAATTTTATTGATCTGACCGACCTGTTGAATGGTCCGTTTCAAATCTGCTTCCCACGGGGCACCTGACGGCGTGTCTTTTAAGAGTGACAGCCAGTCGGTGATTGCGCCCTGATGATTGCCGGACAGATCTTTGCGCACCGCCATGAAATAGCGTCCTCGGGCGTCCTTTGGATCCTTCGTTACCGCATTCTGAAATGCCGAAGCCGCTTCAGGTGGCATGGGGTCATTTTCACTGGCCATGACGAGAGCTTCACCCAATGAAGACCAATAAACTGCGCGGTCAGGGGCAAGCTGTGTTGCTTTGCGGTAAGCGGACACTGCATCACTGTAACGAGTCATTTCAAAATAAGACCAACCGAGCAATTGCCATCCTTCAACATCATCAGGATTTTGTTTTACGCGGTTTTCTAACTGGGTCAGAGCGTTGGCCGGATTCTGCGTCGACGGGGGCGCTGCGGTATCCGTTTTATAGATACGGGCGATAGCCACCCCAATCGCAATGAGAGCGATTAACCCTGCAAGGAGTAAGATGAAGCGCGAAGATCGCGATCCGCTGGTTATAGATGTCACAAAAAGCCCTCAATTTCGTTGAGTGTGATCTAGCGCATTGTGGAACAGATGATAAGATGTAACGAAGGGCAGCCATACAGGGGCTGGTTGAGGGGGTTTGGGTGACGCAGGGCTATCGCATCGCGATTGTCGGATCTGGACCAGCAGGTCTGAGCGCGGCATCGCGCGCTGCGGGGCTCGGCCTATCGCACGTCTTGCTCGAAAAAACCGATCATCTATCTGACACCATTTATAAATACCAAAAGGGCAAGCATGTCATGGCGACGCCCAGCCAGCTTGTGCTGCGATCAGATATTAATTTTGGGGCAGGCAAACGAGAGGCCATTCTCGACACTTGGAATATCCAGACTGAGGGCAATAAGGTCAATGTCCGTTTAAACGCGGAAGTAAAGGCAATAACGGGCGAGAAAGGTGCGTTTGCTCTGGAAATGACCGATGGATCGGTTGTTGCCGCCGAATATGTCATTTTTGCAATCGGGACGCAGGGCAACCCGAATTTGATGCGCTGTGATGGCGGACATTTGCCCCATATTCAGTATAGCTTGGATGACCCCGGTGAATATATTGATGAATATATTTCGGTGGTGGGTGCAGGCGATGCGGGAATTGAAAATGCGCTTGGTCTTGCTGCGGACCCTGAACAACGCAACACCGTTACTATCGTCAACCGTAATGCAGAGTTCACCACCGCAAAGGACGCCAACGTCAAGGCGCTGAGCACGGCGCGTGATTTGGGACGGATGATTGTTTTGACTGGAACGACGCCAACCTTGGTGGAGCCCGGTTTTATCACCTATGATACGCCAGACGGCGAAGTGCGGGTGCGGTGTGACCGGATTATCGCGCGGATGGGCTCCGCTCCGCCGCGAAAATTCATTGAAAGCTGCGGTGTTGCCTTCACCAGCGAAGACCGCGTTGCCTTTCCACAATTATCCCCGACATTTGAATCGACCAAACCGGGGATTTTTGTGATCGGTGCGCTTGCGGGCTATCCGTTGATAAAGCACTGTATGAACCAAGGGCATGATGTTGTTGAATTTATAAACGGTAATACAGCGCTCAAACCTGCTGATGAGCCGATTTTGGAAGGTAAATTCAAAGACCTGCCCGGCAAGAAATCAGTTGATGAGTGGTTGGAGTTCCTCCGGTCAAATATCGCGATATTGAATGCGATGACGCCCCTGCAAATGCGCGAATTCATGCTCGATTCGACCGCGAGGGCGTATCGCAAAGATGAGGTGATCTTTGAACGCAATGCTCCAGGGTCCTCCCTATTTTCAATCGCAAGCGGATCGGTGTTGGTTGAAATTGATGCTGACGATTCTTCGCGAACCGTGCCAATTGGTGTGGGATCGATATTCGGTGAAGTTGGCCTGATTTCGGGACGACGGCGCGGCGCAACGATTCGGGCAGGGGAACCCGCAATCTGCGTCGAAATTTCGCGTTCAGCGGCGTTAAAACTTCAAAGCTCTGTACCTGCAGCGAAACGCGCGATTGAACGTATCTCAACCGAACGCCAATTGTTGCAAATGTTTGGATCAGGGCTGGTGTCCAAAGATTTGGTCGAGGTGCTCGATAGCGCTGAAATTCAGACGGTCAGCGCTGGCAAGGCGGTGATTACTGAAGGTGAAGAGGGCAATGACATTTACGTCATTCGCTCTGGGTCGATGGTTGTTGAAATGAAAGTTGGCGGAAAACCGGTGTTTCTTTCCTACTTGCCGGCGGGATCCTATGTGGGCGAAATGGCGTTAATCGCGGGTGGCAGACGTACCGCAACCGTGCGCGCTGCGGTTAAATCTGAAGTTATTAAATTGGACGGTGCTGCATTTAAGGCGTTACTCGACGCGAAGCCCAAACTGCTTGAAAAAGCCAAGGCCGATATGGCGGCGCGGCAGGATGTGAACGCCTTTATTGAGGCGAAAAAAGACAGTTTTTCGAGTGCGGTCGATATGTATTCCAACGTCGCGAACTTCCTCGTTGAAAACGGAATTGGCGAAGCAACCGACGTTCTGTTGATCGATGAAAATCTCTGCGTTGGTTGTGACAATTGTGAAAAAGCCTGTGCGGATAGTCATGAGGGCCTGTCTCGTTTGGATCGAGAGGCTGGGCGCACCTATGCACATCTCCACGTTCCAACATCCTGCCGTCACTGTGAACATCCGCATTGCATGGCCGATTGCCCTCCCAATGCGATACACCGTGGCCCCGACGGCGAAGTCTTTATTGACGACACCTGCATTGGTTGCGGAAATTGTCAGCGCAACTGTCCTTACGGCGTGATCCGAATGGAGGCGACCCCGCCCAAAAAGCCCAGCCTGCTCAGCTGGATGCTGTTCGGGATGGGGCCAGGTCCAGGTGAGCCGAGCAAATTTTGGTCTTATAAGAATGCCGATCCTTTGGTTGAAAAAGCCAAGAAGGCGATCAAATGCGATATGTGTTCTGGGATTGAGGGCGGCCCCGCCTGTGTGCGGGCGTGTCCAACAGGCGCAGCGATCCGTGTCGCGCCCGAACAATTACTCAGCGTCGCACGACTTGAAACGGATGCTGTCACATGACTGCGCGATCCACCAAGGCAGCACAAACCGAACGTATCCGCAGTGATGGCTCACATGAGGGCTTTTTGCGCCACAACCGTTATCAATGGCTCAAAATTGCTGCTATTATCTCGGGGATTGCGATCCTGTCTTACCTTCTCATCGACGTGGCACCGCGGCACAATGGGGGTAGTTGGTATGGCTATACGTTAGGCACCATCGGCGCGTTGCTGATCTTTTGGTTGACGCTGCTGGGTGTGCGAAAGCGTGCAATGACGCGAGGGCGTTGGTCGCTTAAGGCGTGGACATCTGCGCACGTTTATCTCGGTCTTAGCCTGGTGGTAATCGCAACACTGCATACCGGATTTCAGCTGGGGTGGAATGTCCACACTTTGGCCTATGTGATGATGATGCTGGTTATCCTGTCCGGTATCTGGGGGATTTCGGCATATGTGACACTGCCCCGGGCGATGAGCGCGAACCGCGACCAGACGACTGAAGCGCAGATGCTGGCAACGTTGCGGTCAATTGATCGGCAATTGCATGACGCGGCACAGCCACTCTCGCAACATCATGCGGCACTTGTTCGTGCGGCCCTTGATCAAGATCCGTTTGGTGGCGGATTGGTGCGGCGCCTGCGCAACCGCTATCCCGATTGTGCCACCCGCTTTGCGCAGGCAGCTATCCGCACAGAAACCGCACACCGCTCGAAAATAGGTGATGATCCGCTTGAGAAGATCGACACACTGCTCGAACGCAAACAGGCCATTCTCGCGCGGACACGTCGCCATTTGCAACTCAAGGCGATGCTTGAGGTTTGGCTCTATGTTCATGTCCCCATGACATTCGCACTGATAGCAGCGCTATCCGCGCATATCATCAGCGTCTTTTTCTACTGGTGATGTCGATATGACCTTCCGCCTCAGCCAAATTTCGCGCACCGCAGACGGGCGAGAAATTGTCCGATCATCAACGGTTGAAGCGGCCACGATCGTAATCGGGCGTGCAGCGGATTGCGACATTCATCTTGCCGACCTCGCGGTTGAGCTTCGCCATGCCAGCATTACGGTGCAGAATAATGGTGATGTGCTGGTTGAATCCATAGCGGGGTTGGGCTTTGCCGTTGATGGTCAAACGACCCAACGCGCGCTTATCAAGCCTAATATTGGCGCGGAATTACGTTTCGGCAGCCACCGACTGAAGGTCGCGCGTGAGGCGGGAACCGTGACCATTTCCGCCGAGCGCGTTGAGGCATTGTCCGATGCGAGCGGGGACAAGGAAGAAATCGGATTGTTCACGCTTAAGGGCTTGATTCCGGGACGGCGGGTAAGTGCTTGGGCCTTCATTGGTTTGGTGATTGCGGCGTTTCTGATATGGCCGATCACGTCATATTTTGCTTATCAAAATGTAAAAGTACGTCCCGCTTCGGTCCACGGCGATGCCAGTTGGTCAAGCGGCCCACTCTCATCGGCGCATCAGGGCCTGAAGGGCGATTGTCAGGCATGCCACACGGAAGCCTTTGTCGCGGTAACCGATAAGGCATGCGTGACCTGTCACAAGGATACACATGACCATGCTGATCCCACACGCCTGGCAGTTGCGAAGGGTCCGCACGGGGTGGGTGGGGCGATAATGGCCAGCGTCGCGCGGTCCTTCAACCGGCCAGAGGGGCGCTGTGTTGATTGCCATACCGAACATGAAGGTGCGGGGGCAATGCAGCCGACGGCGCAGCAATTTTGTTCCAGTTGCC
Source organism: Sphingomonadales bacterium (assembly GCA_043760405.1). GTDB lineage: Bacteria > Pseudomonadota > Alphaproteobacteria > Sphingomonadales > Sphingomonadaceae > Aquisediminimonas. The sequence continues at coordinate 21,578 of JAYUPB010000043.1, read as the reverse complement.
ACAGCGATTTGAGCAAGAGATTGGGTGATACCAAAATTGCGGATGCAGCGGATTTTGGAAAGGCACACCCACAATTCCGGGCGTCTGTCGTAACGCAACCCGGTGCACAGCCCAGAATAGAACGCATATCGCTCGACAAGAAACCGGCAGAAGAGAGCGGCCTTAAATTCCCACATAACATCCATCTGTCACGCAGCAATGGTGTTGCGCGGATGGCGCAAACCATGCGCGGAGAATTTGGCTTTGGTGATGCGCTTGCATGCAAGGATTGCCATACCAAAACCCCGGACGGTGTGCGGTTCCAACCCGTTGATATGGAGAAAGACTGTGCGATGTGCCACAGCCTTGCCTTTGAAACGATTGGCGATACGGTGCGGACATTGCGCCACGGCGATCCCAAGCAGGTGATTGCTGATCTACGGGCCTATTATCGCAGTGGGGGGCCTTACGGCGGGGTTAATCTTGGCGGTCAAGCGCGGCGACGTCCGGGTGAATATGCACAAGGACGCCCCTATTTTGCGAGCTTTAGCGGCGGCGGAGTCAACTACGCCCGCGCCGATAGCGCGATCCGTGCGGTGTTTTCAAAAGGCGGGGCTTGTTATGATTGTCACACGGTCACAGCACCGCCGCCGGGTTCGGATGATTGGCGGGTGATGCCCGTACATCAGACATCACGCTATTTCCAAAAGGGTTGGTTTACACATGATGCGCATAAAACTGAAAAGTGTCAAAGTTGCCACGCAGCGAACACTTCAACCAAGGCGAATGATCTGCTGATTCCTGGTATTGCCAATTGTAGGACGTGCCACGGCGGGGAAGCGTCACGTGCTGATGTGCCGTCTGCCTGTGCTGTTTGTCACAGTTACCACGCAGATGATGATGCACCATGGGTTCCGCGTAATCGAGTCGCGGTGACGCAGAAAAAAGGGTTCGCACCTTGATATATTGGCTGAAATGTCTGGATTATCCGTGCTGATCGCACAGATCACCGATCTCCATTTGGGCTTTGATCCGGACAATCCGGCTGAGTTCAACCGCAAACGTCTCGATCAGGTTTTGCGCCATTTGCATGAGGGCCCCAATCGGCCGGACTTGCTTATTGCAACCGGAGATTTGGTCGACCGCGGTGATAGCGATAGTTACCGTCGTCTCGCCCATGCGCTGAGCGATTGCAAATTTCCGGTGCATATGTGTTTGGGAAATCACGATGATCGCGCCAATTTCCGCGCTCAATTCTCTGATGTGCCGACGGCGGACGGCTTTGTTCAATATGCGTTACAAGTTGACAGGCTCCGTTTGTTGTTTCTCGATACGTTGGAAGAGGGGCGTCACGGTGGCGCATTTTGTGAAGTGCGGGCGGCGTGGTTGAAACGCGAACTGGCCCAGCATCCTGACACGCCGACAGTGATTGTGATGCATCACCCGCCGATTGAGGTGGGGATTGAATGGATGAACACCCATCCCGATGAACCTTGGGTGGAATGTTTTGCGGATGCGATTGCGGGTCATTCCCAAATCAAGGGCGTGATTTGCGGTCATCTCCACCGACCCATCGTTGCGCCGTGGCGCGGGACTGCGATTGCGATTTGTGCGTCAACCGCGCCACAGGTTGCGCTTGATCTGTCACCGATTGATCCCGATGTTCCCGATGACCGTGCGATGATCATCGCCGAACCGCCTGCTTTTGCGCTACACTGGTGGAACGGTCGTGAACTCATCACCCATTTCGACAATGCTGACGAACATGTCATGCTGGCGAAATATGATGCAGCACTTCAACCGCTGGTGCGGAGTCTGCTCGCCGAACGTCCCAGCTAAAACTATTCCCCGCGCAACATCGGCGCGCGCCAATCGCGCATATCGGGTTCATCACTGACCTTGAACGGCACGCCGCGCCTGTTGAGGAACAATCGTTCCATTTCTGCGCGCGTGAAGGGGCGTGATCCCAAACGCCCGAACACCGCAATTTGCCCGCCGGTTTCATCAACCGCGCGGTCGCGGTCAAGGCCCTTGGAAAGCGATAGCGCCGCGCTGGGGGTTTTGGCCCATGCGATGAGTTCAGGCATGGGGGCAGGGGAAAAGCCATAGAAGTTGGGCTGGCTTGACGGCGATGTCAGCTGCACAACCTTCAACCCGTTGCGACCATCCGCGATGTAAGCAAAGAGCGATGCATTGGTGGAAGCGACTATGACATCTTCCACATCATTCATCACTCCACCAAAATTTTCCTGTTTATAAACAATTGGTTCAGTAGGATTTTTGATATTTAATATAATCAATCCATCTTGTTTTGCGGCGACATAGGCATAGGTGCGCGCGACATAGAGTTTGCGCGCATTTGCAAGGCGGATGGTGCCAGACGGCACCGCAACCGGATTGGCAAGCGTCGTAACGTCGAACAGTTTCACGCCTTCTGCGTCGGTCACCCAAAGATAGCGAAACTGGAGCGCAGTCGCACGCGCGTCGGTCAGTGCGCGCACGGCGGCAAGTTTGGGATGGAGCGGATCATTCAGATCAATCACAACCAACCCAGCATCAGCCGTGACAAACGCATAATGACCAGCCAACGTGATATGGCGCGCGCCCTTCAGCACATCGTTTTCATTCCATGTAACGCCGCGTTTGAGGAAGTTGTTACGGAACTCTCCGTCGGCGAGTGTCGTAATATCAACAAGGATCAGTCCTTCGATACTGTCTGTGATGACCGCATAATTATAGATGGGATGGAACGGCTGTTCTTCGTTCATGTCGCGCATTGCCTGCGTATTGCGCAGCGGGTTGACCGGCTGATTGGTGGCAATCGCCATGCAGGTCGCGTTCGATGTTTGCACGCGCGTGCCTTGCCCTAATTTAGAGAAAGGGGCTGTCACGATGCGTTCGGAAAATCCTTTGTTGGCGATGGAGGCGACATCATAGGCGCGGAATCCGCCCATGCCCTCTGCCACAAACATATATTCGCCGCGCAGTTGCAGGCATCCGACCTGATCCTTGGTGCTTTGGACGATGTTTTTGAATTCTTCGGTCGGGCGGGTTTCGCCAGATGCTTTTTTGTCAAACAGCTTCCCGCGGACCCAGTTTTTAAGTTCACGGCCATTTTGGTCGACGTGCATCTTGTAATAATCGGGATAGGCATATTTTTGCAGATATGATCCGATCACTGCCTGGGGTTCATCCCATTCGGTGACACGGACAGCCTCAAATCCGCCCGCAAGCCCTGTCCACGCATTCATGCCGGCAAAGTTGACATAGTTGGTGCCGAGCAGAAGCAGCTGCGCCATGATCGCATTATTGTCATTATCAGCTGACAAATGGCAATCAGTGCAGGTTTTGGTTTCGGTTTTGCGCACAGTATGCGGGAAATGCGGGGCAAAGGCTTGAGATGAAAATCCAATCGCGCTGATCGGGGGTTGCTGGATGTAAATGCGTTCACGGTTGACGTTGGTGGAAGACAGCACCAGCGCCGACGTGGAACGGACCGGCGCGATAATGTTGCCCTTAGTGGTTTGATGCCGGCCCAGTTGGAACATATCATCGCGCGCGACCTGAGGGTTATAGGTAGCGAAATTGCGGGTTTCTTCGCCTTCATAATGGTGGGTTTTGGTTTTCCAATTGGCTTCAATCGGGAGATGGCATCCGCCACAACTTGTCGTCCATGATAAATGGCAGGTGAAACAGGTCATATTGTCTTCGCTGTGCGCGCGGTCTGATTTCGCGACGCCTTCACCAAATGCGAAACTGCCGTCCTCCGCACCGCTTTTCGACATCAGTTTGGCACGGGCGGCACGGGCATTGAAATGCGGGTTGGCGGCGGTCACGCTGTCTTTGACAAGACTGACCTCCCATTCCAATTTTGGATCAACGATGGACCGCTGGATCAATTTACGGCTGCCATCGGCTTCAAAATACCATTCAAAGCGTCTGCGTCCGTCTGGATTGCGCAGCAGCAGCAAATTACTGCCTTCAGGGCGAGCCGCAGGCCCGGAGGTCAACAGGGTCGGATAGGCATCGGGGGTGCCGTGGCAATCCTTGCAACCGATCTCAACCGCATTGGCGACCTCGGTATAGATAAGGCCGTTGCCGTGGTTGTCCTGCGCAAAATGGCAGTCGGCGCATTGCAGGCCTTTTTCGGCATGAATATCCATCATATGGACTGTCTTGCCAGGGTTTGAGCCGGGAGGAACGAATTTCCCTTCGTCTTTTTTGCGCCATTTTTCGGGGTCGTCATTGGCGACAATTTTACCATTTTCATCGAGAAGATTGCCATCGCGGTCACGTTTGAACACCCCGCGAAAATTCCAACCATGTCCATGATAATCGGCGAACTGCGTGTCTTTCAGTTTAGGATTGAGGTCATAAACGTTGCGCATAAAGTCTGCGTCGCCCCATTTTCCCCGCACGGCCGCCGCTTCAGGGTTGCGTTCTAAAATATCGTGCGCTTCCTTGGCGGTCGGATATTTTTGCGCTTCTGGCCACATATGAGGGGCGTCAGCCTCATAATCATACATCGTATAGCCCAGATAGGAATTGAGGAAGATATTGGGCTGATGCATATGGCAGCTCATGCACTGTGCGGTCGGGATCGCCCGGGTAAAAGCATGACGCAGCGGGTGACCGCGTTCTTTTTCACCGGGCTCTTTAACCGCGCCGTGGCCTTTGTCATGGCCCTTATCATGATCGTTTTTGTGACCGGCTTCGCGCTTGTTCGCAATTGTTGGATCAACCGTCTGGGTCTGACCATCGCGCCCGAATTGGGCATAGGTCAGGCTGTGGCGCGGTTCACGGTCATTGGCGTAGATCACATGGCACGCCGAACACCCCGAATGACGATAATCGCCGGGTTGGTCATTGGTTCCCATGAACCACATCAGCGGATCGTTGAGGCGCGTTTTATGGATATTGAGCGCGGGAATTGCGACGCGCAGACCAGTGCCGGGGCCGCGATTGGATTGTTTCAAATCCGGCCTGCCGGGTTCTTCCAGTCTTTGAATGCTGCCGCTGGGGTTGGGCAGACCGACTTCAGCAAATTGGGTGCTGACATTGCGCCCGCCGCGTTCAAAAACGCGAAACACATCGCCAGGCGGTATCACGGTCCAATTGGGCAGCGGATAAAGTGCGGCCAGCGCACCGCGTTTCTTTTCTGCATCGGTGACCGTGCCCGGCGGTGACCCCGGCGACATGATTTTGGCTGGCTCTCCGTGGCGGGTATAGGCTTCCCCTAAGGCATAGTTTTTGAAAGGCAGGATGCCGTTGTTATACGCCGCCCCGCCCCACAACATCGCGCCTGATGCCATGATTGATCGTTCGCCTGCTTCGATGGTTTCAAGGTGGCATGCGCCGCACGCATCGCGGACAATGCGGTAATCGCTGGGGTTCATAAAACGGATGAATTCCGGCGATTCCTTGTTGAGCAAAGTGTAGCTGCGCTGCGGATTGGCGGAAGACGGGAAATGCCAGCTTTTGGGATATTTAGGCAGGACATGCGCCTTGTCTCGCGCCGCGACATAGGCGCGGTCATCATGGGCCAATTCTGAATTTCCGATCACGCTGGCGTCGCCGCCGTGGCAATCGACACAGCCCAATTGCACCGCAGGGCTTTCGTGCATGCTCGGCTCATCCGTTTTGGTATGGCACGAATAACAGCCCGATGATTTCGCCAAAACGTCCGCAATGCTCTGTGTCTTTGGCGCGGGCGGGGTGAAACGGTAAAGACGCTTGACCGGCTTTTCAGCGTCGCTGGCATAGGTGACACCCAACGGTAATGCAGCAACGAACAAAGCGGTGAAAAGGGCGATTAAGCGGCACATCAGAAGGTCACAATCGCGTTGGCGAGGATCGATGAATAGACCCCGTGGCGGGGTTCATTGGTGAACAGGTCTTTGAAACCCTTGCCCGGCACAAGTGCTGCGGCAGAAAGGCGAAAGACGATGTTTTGTGTTGCTTTTGGACGCCATATTGCCGCGACCGAAATATCCCAGCCAATATCCTTGGGGATACTGCCTTCAACGCGCAGCGCCTGCAGTGTCGCGGTGTTTTCAAACCACAAATGATTGGCATTGGTTGACAAGCGCAAGCTGGGCAGCACGTCAAAATCTGCGCCGGCACCGATCAAAATTGTGCCCGGATTGTTGAAATTGGATTGCCCCTGTTCTTTGGAGGATCGCAAAGAATTAAGGATACCGTTGCGCCCGTTTATACCAATCGCGCGTCCGCCGCCCGCAAAGGGAATTGTCTGGCGGATCCAGTAACTGGTGTCCGCTCCGGCAAAAATCGGATTTTCAAAAATTGCGTCATACCCGGTTTCGCGATTGTCATAAGGGTCGCTGTCGCCGGTGGCATAAAGACCCGACAGGCGGAACCGCATCCAATCCACATCATAGCTGAGTTCGGCAGCCCCAAAAAATGCACGGACTTGGGCAGGACGGCTGGTAAAGAAATTGTTCCGGTCTTCGCCAAGGGCCGCATAGGCCGAAGCGGTGACATTGACCCTGCCGATCCGCCCGTCGGCATTATATCCCAAATAGACGACATCATAATTGCGTCCGCGCAGATCACCCAGCAGGGCAGGGCGCACCGGAAATCCGTTATCATCTATTTCAACATTATTGCCTTCGCGGTTCATATTATAAACCGCCGTAATCTGGCTGGTAAGGCCGGGCACGGGCAAATCCTGACGGTAGAGATTGGCCACGAACACCAGATCATCACGCGGGCGCTGCACCACTGAATTCAGACCTGAATTGGTATCCTTTTCCAAGCGCCAGAACACAGCGAGATTATATTGGAACCGGTTATTGTCGCGATTGCCGAACAGGCGCACGCCCAATTGCTGATCGTTGAACAGAAATCCGCGAAAGTCGGATTGGAAGGGCTGGATGCCGACGCGGACCGAATCGAAATCATAGCGGTCTGATGTGTTGCGGATGTGGTAATCGACAAATGCTTCTTGCACCCCGAGAAAGTGGTCAAAACGCCGCGACTTTTTCGATGGCAGCACCGATAAAACCCGCCGTTCTGGGACATCCACAAAATTGAGATTATAGGCGAGCGACACGCGGTATTCGATTTCTGGCGGCTTGAACGCGGTCATCCCCTTGATCAGTGCCGCGCCGACGATGAAGGTTTGCGACAGCACCAAACTGGTGTCTTTGCCGAACACATCAAGGCTTTGGGGGCGCCCTGTGGTTTGTACGCCGACGGGTATGGGAAAGGTGCGCGGTTCAATCACCGTATCGCTGACCGCATTGACGACGAAGAACCAATCCTCCCCCTTGATCGGCAGCCACGGCACTTTTGCCGGGTTGATCGGGCGGTCGCCCTTATAGGTGTTTTGATTATAGGGATCGAACCAGCGTTCCTTGACCAGACCCAGCGACTGGATCAGCCGCCACCGGTCGGGGATCGGGAATTCGTCCGTTGGAAAGGCTTCTGGCGGCGGTGCGCGGACCGCACCGATATTATCCTGTTCGATCTTGTCGGGCAGCAAAGGTTCATAGCCCGGCCGGCGACGGCCCTCCAGCAAGCTATCGTCAGCATCCCCTTCTGGAGGCGCGGTGTTTCCCTCGGGGGCATAGCCAGCAGCGATCAGCCGTTCTGACAGCCGCATTTCGATCACACCGTCAACAAACCCCATTGCTTCAAGCGCGCGCACTTCGGCTGGCAGATTGATCAGGACGGGAAGATCGAGCGCCACGGTCCTAAAGCCCCTGACACACATTCTGCGTGGCACTGTCAAGGAACGGCGCAAAGGGGCACGCTATAAAGCGCAGACGCACATTCGCATTGCCAAGGTTGACGACGACAGTGTCAGACCGGGCCGCGAGCGGGGCGTTGCTGATCCCTCCCACGCGGACGGCAGCGTTGTTGAGACCAAGGAAGCTGACCATGTCATCCTGATCAATCCCGTCGCCCGACACGCCAATCGCGCCGATCAGGGCATTGCCCCGGTAAATCGGGACCGCACCGGGGAAAATCTGAATGCCGTTCTGAAGGCGGTTCTGCCCTGCCACGACATCAGGGGACTGGGTGCAGCGCGCGGGTGTATCAGCGCTGACGCCACCTGAGAGCAGGAAGTTGACATGGGTGGTCACATTGCCAACGATCAACGCGGATTGCATGCCCGTAGAGAACGGATTGAAACCGTTTATGTCACGCGAAAAGGGGCCCGGGGGGCGCGCAACTTCACCGTCGGGGAAATAGGGTCGCGCGATGGTACCAATCGCGCGGTTGGGCCATGCGACTGTGCCGGTAAAGGCGTTGGCATCATTAAAGAAGGTCCGCGCGCGCGCCAGAAACGCTGCAATGTCTGGGTTGGGATTGGCGGCCAATTCGGTCGCAGCGCGCGCGTTGGAAAAGAAAGCGGCAGTGCGCGCTTTTTGCAACGAGACATCAATCCCGAAAATTGGCGCATCGGGTGATCGCACAAGCCCCAGCACTGAACCGTGGGTATCGACGACACTGATCGACACTTGCGCGCGGCTGTCGAGCGGACGACGGATTTGCGCACGGGCGCGGGTCATCACGGTGAACGCATCTTCAAGCACGGCACGCACTTCTGCCGCGGTCAGGGGGGTGGTGACTGACGATGCGTCAGTCGCGGCGCGGATCGGAAAGCGATTGGTGCCTGATCCATTGGTCAGGATGAAGGCATCGCGGTTTGAAAATTCTGCCGCCGTTGACGCGCGGACGCCCGACGCTTCACTGCCATAACCACTGCCTGCGATGATTGCGGCGCTGCTATATCCCGGGACTGCAATCAGATTGCCGACCGCGCCAACCAAAGCGGCAAACGCCTGCGCTGTGCCCCCGCGTAAATCCGCAATCACTGCGTCGCTATAGCGCAGTGATGTTCCATCAACGCTGATCCGTTCGGCGCGGATCGTATCGGGTGCGTCAAAGTTGCGCGTTCCAGCAAGCGCGATAAATTCCTCCGCGTCGCTGTCTACATCGAGGATGTTGGGATCAAATCCGTAAACCCCGTCGCCCATGATGCCGATGCCGCCCACGACAACGCCGTTTTTATAGAGTGGAAACCCGCCCGCATCCGCCGACAATCCCAGTGGCGATCGCTTGGGGCCGATCAGCGCGTCTGCGCCGCTGCCGGTAAAACGCCGTGACAGATCAGAACAGGGCAGTTGACTAAATTGCACGCCGTAAAGCGGCCCGCTTTCCAAACCCCGCGCCGTTGGGGCGGGCGGGAAATGTTCCTGGACAATCTGGCTGGCAGTACGGGTTGAAAATGCATTGCCCCCGCTCGATAAATAGGCGCCAGTGATCGCCTTTGCGATGGCCCCTGCGACAGCGGCTGGAGCGGGTAAATTCACGCCCTGCAATTCTGTGTTTGACGCTGTTCCTCCCGGTGCATCGGGGATCCTGAGCGCAAGGTTCGCGCCGTTCATCGCAAAGACGCCCAGGACATTGCCAACGCGGTCAACCACAGCGATTGTTACGGGAAGCGCGCGGGCCTGCGCTTCGGCGACGGATTGGGCGATGACCTGCTGAACATCAGTGACCGACAGTGTTTCTTGTGCTGGGACGCTGTAGGATTGGTTTGCTGGCGGTGGAGGCGCTGGGGGCGTTGGTGTGCCGCCGCTGCTGCTGGAACCTCCGCCGCCGCATGAGGAGAGCAGCAATGATACGCCTGCAAGGAGCGCTGCACTTTTGCGCTTCATGCTCATTTCAAAGACCCAATACTGCGTGCGGCTGTACCGAGAGCCGCACGGAAATCAGCAGGGCGATACTCATTGGGATCCCGAACAGCGCCGTATGCGCGGTTGATATTGGCACGAATGCCCGCCGCTGCGCCGATTGTAACAGCGCCAGATTTCACCAACGCATTGAGCAGAGTATCGACCGCCATCACAGACTGCACGGACCCTTCATAATCCGTAAAGCGGGCTGAAATGGCGCTGCTGGCGATGGTTTCTATCATCGCAAAAGCCTGCCCATTACCGAAACTTTGCGCGGAAAAGGACGTTGCCAGTGCATCTGCGGTGGCCGAAAGTTTGCGTGCCGCTGCAATCGAGGCGGGCCGGTCACGGGCAAGAGCCGCATGAAAGGCGCGGCTGTTCGCATCAAATTGCTTTGCGAGTGCAGGGGCCGCAACCTGGGCAGCGGCGGAGAGCATGATCATATTTTCATCATTATAGGGTGGCATGCCAACTGGAATTGGTCGCGCAGGATTATCGACGCCGGCTTTTGCGGCTTGGGCCTGATCATAAATGCGGCGGTGGCAGCTGTGACAATCAAAGAAATAGGATTCGGGAAATACCCCCTCCGTGCCGCGCGCCGGGTTGCTGTAGAGCGCGAGCGAGCGTTGCAGCGCTATCGCCTGACCCACAGCCCAGAACCGGACGGTATCCGCCTTGCCTTTGCGCAGGGCATAATCGGCGTCGTCATTATGATGTTGTTGCAGGGTTGAAAACAGATCGAGTTCAAAGGCGATACGCGGATGCCCTGCAGCCATGATCCGGTGGTTGACGAATTGGCCTTCTTTGGCGCTACCGAAATGGCAATCGAGACAGACTGCGGCGCGCGCTTTTGGATTGTCGAGGGGGACCATGCCGTTGGCGATATTGACCTTATGGTTTGCGCCGACGGCATAATGGGTGGCGATCCACCCCGATGCGCCGCCGTGGCAGCCTTCACAACCAACACCGTCGCCGGTTTGGAACAACGGCCCGCGTGACCCAGCAGGGTCCGTATGACATCCCAAACACATCGGCGCTGTTGTTGGGCTGCCAATGCCAAGGATACGGCCGATTTTTGCACTGCGCGCATTGGACAGCACAGCAAAAGCGCGGCTGTGTGCGCCGCCCGGGGTGGAGGGTTCCTGCCAGCGCAGCAATTCATCCTGACGCACCACGCGGCCATCTGCCTCCATCCGGCCGTGGCAGGTGGACCCAGCGCAGGAGGCGACGCCCAAATGGGTTGCGGGTGGGGTATCGCTGGCGGTTGCTGGTTTGCCAAGAAAAGCAAAGGCCCCCACCAACATCAGGCACAGCACAGCCAGCACAATCGACGCGATCGTTTGCTTTCGCTGTTGATACCCCACGCCGCAATGCTCCCTTTAACGCGCTACTCTAACGTTGATATCGCGCGCAATTCAAGCTGATTGCGTCGATTTTGCACCTAAACAACCCCGTATGCGAGCATTGCATCCGCAACCTTTTTGAAACCGGCGATATTTGCACCTTTCACATAATCGCAGTGGCCATCCTTATCCGTTCCATATTCGGTGCACCGGCTGTGGATATTGTCCATAATATCCAGCAGAAGCTGTTGGAGCTCATCCTCTTTCCAGCTGCGACGCCCGCTGTTCTGGCTCATTTCAAGGCCAGAGACAGCGACCCCGCCCGCATTTGCGGCTTTGCCTGGTGCGAACAGGATTTTTGCTTTTTTGAAGACATGCACGCCTGCCAAATCGGTGGGCATATTTGCGCCTTCGGACACGGCCATGCAGCCATTTTTGATCAGCATTTCAGCGTCGGCACCCAACAGTTCATTTTGCGTGGCACAGGGCAGGGCGACATCGCAGGGGACGCCCCAAGGCGTTTTGCCCGCGGTGAAGGACGCGCCCTTAAATTCATCGCAATATTCAGAAATACGACCACGGCGTTTGTTCTTGAGGTCTTTGATCCAGTCAATTTTTTCCTGCGTCAGCCCGTCGGGGTCATGGATGAAGCCTGCGCTATCGGAAAGCGTCAGCACCTTGCCGCCCAATTGCGTTACTTTTTCAGCAGCATGGGTTGCGACATTGCCTGATCCTGAAATCACTGCCGTTTTGCCGTCAAGCGATTGTCCTTTGGTTTTGAGCATATTCTGAAGGAAATAGGTCGCGCCGTATCCGGTTGCTTCGGTACGGATGAGCGAGCCGCCATATTCCAACCCTTTGCCGGTCAGGACGCCCGTAAATTCGTTGGTGAGGCGTTTATACTGCCCGAACATATAGCCAATTTCGCGTCCGCCCACACCGATGTCACCGGCGGGCACATCAATATCAGCGCCGATATGGCGGTAGAGTTCGGACATGAAGGATTGGCAAAAACGCATGACCTCATGGTCGCTCTTACCTTTTGGGTTGAAATTTGCGCCGCCTTTGCCTCCGCCCATAGGCAGGCCGGTCAGCGCGTTTTTGAAGGTTTGTTCAAAGGCGAGGAATTTCAGAACGCTCTCGGTGACGCTCGGGTGAAACCTGATGCCACCTTTATAGGGGCCAATCGCATTGTTATTCTGTACGCGCCACCCGCGCTGGACACGGATGTTGTTATTGTCATCCTCCCAGCACACACGAAATGAGATCACGCGGTCGGGTTCGGCAATCCGGCGCAGAATCTGATATTCATGATATTGTTTTTTATCTGCAATGAAATCAAAAATATCCTCCGCAACCTCCTGTACTGCTTGCGAAAACTCCGGTTGCCCAGGGTTACGTTTCTGTACACCAGCAATGAATTTGTCCAAGTCTACATGATCGGATGCGGCCATTTTAGCAGTCCTTTTATGATTTACGTCTGATGATAAGGTTACGGATTTCGGTCATATCTTCCATCGCGAAACGAATGCCTTCGCGACCAAGGCCGGAATCTTTGACGCCGCCGTAGGGCATATTATCGACGCGGTAGGACGGCACATCGTTGATCACAACGCCGCCAACGTCGAGCCGATCCCATGCATCAAGCGATTTGAAAATATCGCGGGTAAAGATGCCCGCCTGAAGCCCGAATTTACTGTCGTTGACCTCATCCAAAGCGGCGTTGAAATCTGTGAATTTTGACAGCATTGCGAGCGGGCCAAAGGCTTCTTCGCGATATGCCTTGGTGTCACGGCCAACATTTTCGAGGAGGGTCGCTTCTAGCATTGCGCCTTCGCGTTTGCCGCCGCAGAGCAAAGTTGCGCCAGCAGCAACAGCATCCTGAATCCAACCGTCCAGCCGTGTCGCTTCCTTCACGTCGATCATCGGGCCGATAAAGGTCGCGCGGTCCTGGGGATTGCCCGACACCAATGATTTTGCGCGTGTGACAAGCATGTCGCGGAATTGATCATAAATATCGGCGTGGATGATGATCCGCTGCACACCAATGCAGGATTGCCCCGATTGATAGAATGCACCGAAGATGACGCGTTCCAAAGCGTCATCAAGGTCAGCATCATGATCGATAATCACTGCCGCATTGCCGCCAAGTTCCAGTACGACTTTCTTCTTTCCCGATTTGGCTTTGAGCATCCAGCCCACATCGGGCGATCCTGTAAAGCTCAGCAATTTGAGCCGGTCATCCTCGGTAAACATGTCCGCGCCGTCACGGTGCGCGGGAAGGATTGAGAAAGCACCGATTGGCAAATCAGTTTCCGCCAGAATTTCACCCATGATGATCGCTCCCAGCGGGGTGCGGCTGGCGGGCTTCATCACGAACGGACAACCAACCGCGATCGCAGGCGCAATTTTATGCGCAGCGAGGTTGAGTGGAAAATTAAACGGTGAGATGAAAGAGCAGGGGCCAATCGGCACGCGTTTCCACATGCCCTGATATCCGCGTGCACGCGGGCTGATGTCGAGCGGCTGGACCTCTCCGGTCATCCGCACGGATTCTTCTGCGGCGATGCGGAATGTGTCGATCAGGCGCCCGACCTCTCCTTCAGCATCTTTGATGGGCTTGCCGGCCTCCACACACAGCGCAAAGGCGAGTTCATCAAACCGTTGTTTGAAGCGGTCAACGCAGTGTTGCAGCACATTCTGCCGTTCATAACTCGCCATCCGCGCCATTGGTTCAGCGGCGGCCACGGCACCCGCTATCCCGGCATCGATGGTTTTTGCATCCGCCATCGCCATCCGGAAAGCAATCTCACCCGTATATTTGTCAGTGACAGCAAGGTCTGTGTTGGGCTGCATAGCCTTGTTGTTGAGATAGAGCGGGTAAATGTCTTTCAGGATTGTCACAGAGCAGCACTCAATTCTTTGATTTCATTGTTCAAAATCCGGTCATTGTCCGAATAATCCACGGGACATTCGATCAGATTGACCCCCGGTGTCTTAAGACAATGGGCAAGCAGTTCCTGCAAATGGACCGCGCTTTCGACGCGGTATCCATTGGCGCCATAGGCCTCAGCATATTTGACGAAATCGGGATTGCCATAGGTCAGACCCCAATCCTTGAAACCCATATTGGCCTGTTTCCAGCGGATCATGCCGTAGCTGTTGTCGTTGAGGATCAAAACGGTGATGTTGAGTTTCAATCGAACTGCGGTTTCCATTTCCTGACTGTTCATCATGAAGCCGCCGTCGCCGCAAATCGCCATAACCTTGCGGTCGGGATAGACCATGCTTGACATCATTGCAGAGGGCAGGCCAGCCCCCATTGTCGCAAGCGCATTGTCGAGCAAAACGGTGTTGGCATGATAGGCATCATATCCCCGCGCAAACCAGATTTTATAGACACCGTTGTCGAGGCAGATGATCCCGTCATCGGGCATCGCGCCGCGAATTTCACGCACGAGGTTCGGCGGATAGATCGGGAAACGCACGTCGCTTGCAACACTGTTGGTATGGGCAACCTCGGCAGCGCGGGCCTTTAACATGAAATCAAAATCCCATCCCGGATTGGGCGTGATGGCTTCCTTGATCTGCCAGATGGCGTTGGCAATATCGCCAATCACTTCAGTTTGTGGGAAATAGACGGGATCAACCTCGGCAGAACGCGCCGAAATATGGATCACCTCAGTCCCGCCATTTTTCATAAAGAAGGGCGGTTTTTCAATGGCATCATGGCCGATATTGACGATGCAGTCCGACGCTTCAACCGCGCGGTGAACGAAATCTCCTGCCGACAGTGCAGCGCAGCCGACAAAGCGCGGGTGGCGTTCATCAATCACACCTTTGCCCAATTGGGTCGTGAGGAAGGGGATGCCGGTTTTTTCAACGAGTTCACGCAGCATTTTTCCGGTCTGCGTGCGGTTTGCGCCTGCGCCGATAACAAGGACAGGTGATTTTGCATTTTGCAATTTTGCAACGGCTGCGGCAACCGCCTTTGGATCCGCACTGGGACGCCGCGCAACGCTGCGTTTAATGGGGCGTGAGTCCGTTTGTTCGTCGGCAATATCCTCTGGCAATTCAATATGAACTGCGCCGGGTTTTTCCTCCTCAGCAAGGCGAAATGCCTCTCTCACGCGGCTGGGGATGTTGTCGCTGCTTGCCATTTGGTGCGTATATTTGGTGATAGGCCCCATCATCGCAACGACGTCGAGTATCTGGAACCGGCCTTGTTTTGATTTCTTGATCGGTTTCTGACCTGTGATCATCATCATCGGCATGCCGCCCAATTGGGCATAGGCCGCCGCTGTGACAAAATTGGTTGCGCCTGGCCCTAATGTGGCGAGGCAGACCCCGGTTTTTCCAGTATGGCGGCCATAGGTCGCGGCCATAAAGCCAGCACCCTGTTCGTGCCGTGTCAGGATCAACCTGATCTTGGTAGACCGCGACAGGCTGTCCAAAAAGTCCAGGTTTTCTTCGCCAGGGACACCGAAGATATATTCAACACCTTCATCTTCAAGGCATTCAATGAACAGGTCAGATGCTTTCATATTCGTTATCCTGCTGGAGTTTGACAGGCAGCATCGTTCGCGCTGCAATCGGTAGGCCATAAATCATCATTGCCAGCGCCCGTCACAGGTTCATCAATCAGCGGGGGGTAGCCATAGGGTTCAAATTCTTTGAGTTCGAAAAGCGAGGACGGCAAAATAACACCAAAGGGATCGTCATTGTCACGCGGGCCGGTGATGCTGTCACTGGGGAATGATCTGGGGTTATCCTGCGCGCGGCATGCTGTTATGCCAGCGATCAGACATCCATTGACGGTGGAAAGAGGATCAAATCCGGTTGCAGACTGGCTCAATTGGCCATTGATTGAAACCAGGGGAATTGTCGCCAGCCCAGTTGCAAATCCAGTCGCAGCAGATGCAATTTGACCATTGACCACTATTTTCACAGCGGCGTTGGCAGAACTGATATTGAATCCGCCGCTGCCCGCTGAAAATCCTCTGCGATCAGCAAAACGGTCGCTAATGCCAGTGTTTTGAACATAAATACCAGTGCGTACGGTCGCATTGATTGTCCCCGCACGCAGCGTTCCGCCGTTTGCCACGCCGTCATTTTGGTTCAAACGTGTCGTAATATCCGTCGCGGCGGTCATCGAGGATACAGCGGTAATGGCTGCAGATGTTGCTGCGATAATATCATCCGAGGTGAGCGCAAGAACGCCTGTCAGTCCGCTGGCAGCGTCACGTACCTCAAGCGACCCTGTCCCAGAGATGATTTCTATTGCATCACTTGCATCAATCCTGAATATATTGCTGGCCCCTGCATTGGATAAAACAGCATTGCCAATCACCCGAATCTTGGGTGCGGTGAAGGAGAGCGTCCCTTGTCCGCCAATATTGCCAGGTGTCGCCCCCGCACCAGCGGTCAAAATGAAACTATCAATGATGATGTCTGGTGCTGCTGCGGAACCGACCGACGCTGGGGATTGCCCCGCCGACGTGCTTATATTGAAATCATCAAACGTAACGCTAATATCGTTTGAAAAGACGCGCGCGAACTCGGCAGCCGACAAGCTATATCCGGTTGCAACGCCTGCGCCGCCGATGACCATTTGGCGGCCGTTCAGATTTGAAAGTGAAACACCGCGCGTAATTCCAGCCGTTCCAAGACGCCCAGTTGCAGCAATGGCAATGTCATTTGATCTGACCGATACAGTGAGGCCAGATGCCGTTCCGTTGAAAATCGCTTGCCGATCTGCCGTTACGTTTAATGCAGTGTTGGCCGTTACAGCGCCGCTAAAAATCACATCTCTCTGAGCAACTGTTGTGATTGCGGCGGACGTTGCCCCGTTAAGGACAACATCGCCACTGCCACTGCGCAAATCAATGTTACCCGACACAACGGCGTTAGAAACGGCCACCGTTTGCCCTGCACCTGCGATCAAGTCCCCTTGCGAAACACGCACTTGGCCCACTGTAATCGTGCGATTTGTGCTCAGAATTGCGTTGTTCCCGTCACCTTCACTGTCTGGGCCACCAGATGTTTGAAGGCGGTTAGCGACAATATCTCCCGTTGATGTTGTGATCCGAATGTCATCGCCAGCGCTGACATTCCTGACGCTGACGTTGCCAAAATTGTTAATCGTAACATCGCGCGCGGCAGTCATATTTTCGGTAGAAATAGTCCCACTCGCGTTGTTGAGAATGATATTCCCGCCATCAGCACTGGCATTTTCGAATGTAATGCCCAACGCTGAAGTGATCTGTATATCAGCAGCCGTAGTGTCAAGATTTCCGGCTGTGACACTGCCGACGGCGGTAAGCGTGATGCTGGTATTTGCTGCCAAGTCTGCCGTGAACAGGGTGACGCCACTAAAATCCAGTGTCGTGTTCGCAAAAGCGCGGCCACCGGTAATGTTGCCGCTTGCGTTGATGACCGTGGAGCCGTTGGATGTGAGATTGGTAAAGGTGGCGTTCGCACCAGAAAGGACAGATAAATTACGACCCGTTGTCACTGTACCCAAGGCCGCATTGCCTGTGGTTGTGACCAGCAAATCAGTAAAGGATTGGCCGCCCCTGATTGTTGCTGAACCTGCCGTAACTTCAATATTACTGAGACCGCCCGTTGTTCCAACACCGCGCGTCTGAAGTGTCCCCGAATAATTTGTCACGCCGCCGACAGTGATCAAAATGTCATCACCTGCGGTCAAGTTCGCCCCTGTTGCGCCACCACCCGTTGAGGTCAGGCGAATGTCGCTGCCATCTGCGGGGGAAGCCAAAATGTTAAACGAGGCATCAAATACGGAAAAAGCCGGAATGAACGTCAGTGTCCGGTCATCCCGGGCAGTCGCGCGCGCTGTGCCGTTTGTCAGTGTGATGCCACCCGGTGCTATGATGTCAATATCATCCCCCGCAGAGGCCCCATTAATCGTGGCCAATCCGCTGGCGAGCAGGAGAATATCTTCGCCCGCAGTCAGCGTGGCTGTCGAGGAAATGTTGGTTGCACTCACGCCGATCATCGTGGCGGCATTTGCGGATACGAAATTAACATTGCCGTCCGCAAATACATAAATATTGCCAATACTGGCCTGCCCATTCCCATTGATATAGGTGCCATTGGCCGTTGCCGTGCCAAATGATACTGTTCCCCCAGAGAGGGCGACAATATCTCCGCCTGCAGTTGCAGTGGTGGTTGAAATTGGTCCCGTTCCGTTACTTTGTAAAATGATGTCGCCAACCGCAGTGGCAGTTCCAAGAGTTAAAGTGCCTGTGGTGGTCGAAGCGAATAATGAGTCCCCTGCGATAACCGTCGTCACGTTGACGCCGCTCGCCGCAGACAAATTCACAACACCACCCACATTCAATGTGCCGCCAGCGATTATGGAGCCAGCACCCAAAACTGAATCAGATCCGGCGGTTAAACTGTTGAAACTAATAAGACCGTCTGAAAAGACGTTTGCAAATCCGCCCGCCGAAGAATTGCCCAACAGCACGTCACCCGCCGATGTGATGTTGATATTTCCACCCGTGATGATTGAGTCGAGGCCCGTTTCAACCCGCGCGCCCGATGCAGTGAAATTGCCACCACTGTCAGAATGGCTGACCAGTATGTTTCCGGTGGTTGTGATGACTGTGTTGCCCGTTGTGGACAAGCGGTCAGCCGACAGCGCAGCCGCACTGATGATAATATTACCACCGGTAACAATCCCGCTGCCTGCCTGAATAGAGGCATTGGCTGTGGCGTTGGCATTCGTGACCGTCTCTGGCACACCAGCAACAATGTCATAGCCAGCGGACAAAATAACAGCGCTTTGTTCCTGTGTGACGCTTGCAGCGGGTGTGTATCCGATTGTTCCGCCCAAAAGCATCGTCATTGCCGTATTTTTGGGCACAGCGACCATATAGATATGCTGGGTATCACCCACTGGAGGCTGGGCCGTCGGTGTTGACGCTGGGCCAGAGGTTGATCCGGTGGCCGTGTGAACGATCCCGTTTGCGTCTCCCGAACCCGTTTGCACACTTATGTCAAAAAGACCCTGATTGATCGATATGTCTGCCGCTTCTGCCGCGACATAAGCAACCGATCCATCAACCGAAACCGCACCGCCCTGCACAATGCGAGGTGCAACCATCGCAATATAGCTGCTTTTATCAAGAAGCGCGTTGATCCTTGCTCCGTTCTCAATAGTGATGGCTGAATTTGCCGTTGGTGCTCCAGTGAAATTGATTGTGCCGACATTGCCTGAAAATAGGTTTTGGGTGTCGATGTCGCTGGTTGATAGGACCAAGCTGCCAACGTCGATCCGCGCACTTTGACCAAGGATCAGTCCGCCGGGCGAATAAAACCAAATGCTCCCGCGTGTAATGCCGTTATTCCCAGGCGCTTGATAAAGTGAGCGAATGATACCGTCGAGGCGCACAGGGCGCGTTAAAACCGGCGCACTGCCATCTCTGGGAATGATGCGGTTGAGCACAACATAATCGGTGAGGCCAGAGTCGCCGTTAACAAAAGTGGCGGTTGTGCCTGCGTTTTGAAACAGCAGCTCTCCCGTCAGCGCTGTATCGGTCGGTGTCCAATCCAGCACGACTGTTGGCGAATTGACGACCACGGTGGTCGAATTAGGGCTGGTGAAGACGTCAGCAGTGCCACTTGCGACAATATGAGTGCCAAGAAAGGATTGCGCGCGAACCGCAGGGGCATAGCCACAAGCGGCCCATGCCATTGCGATGGCACAGCCTGAAAGCAGTCGTGATGTTGTCGCACGTCGGGTATTGAGGAGGATAGGGGGCATCATGGTCATTATCGCTTCCATGGGAATAATTGCGTTGTCAGCGAAAAGAGCAGGCGAGTGCCGCTCCGTTTGGTTTGTAATCCGGCACGTTCAAGCGGGACAGCAAGCGTGAGATCAAGCCGCGCATGATTTCCCCAGACGGCACGAACGCCGCCGCCCGCCGAATAAAGCCGCGAACGCCCTGGCAGATAGAGCGGCGTAAACACGTCCTGGTTCCAAACGCGCGCGCCATCCACATAAGCAAAGGGTTGAAGCGCAATCGAATTGGGTCTGCGGGGTTGCAGACTTCCAACGCGCACCTCCGCTTGAAGGCCAAGACCTGAATCACCCAAAAGCACACCTGCGTCATAACCGCGACCAACCGTGTAATTGCCAACCGAAAACTCTTCAAAGCTGACCAGCGGCTTGTTCGCATATTGTGCGCGCGGGGTCAGGCTGACGGCGATATTGGGCGCAGGTCGATATTCCGCGATGTAGGAGGCGCGCATTACGAATGCGGTGGGATCCCCTTCAATCCGGCTGAGCGGTGTCCGGGGGGCGAGGCAATTGATAAAGCCAACGCCGCACGCCACACTCGCGCCAAAGACTGAAATGCCCTGACGCATTTCAACCGACCCCCCGAACCGCCATCGCGGTTCACTCGTTGAATATCCGACCGTGCTCGAAATGCTGCGCGGATCGATGCCGTCAAAATTGATGCGGGCATAAGCAATCCGCAAATGGTCGCTGGTGAGCGACACTGCGCCAAAACGGACATCCTGATTGATCAATTCAAACCCGATGACACCGCTAAGGTTGCGGGCCTGGCGGCGCACCAAGGGGTAAGCTGCATTCAGTGAGGCGATCAGTGTTTCAGATTTAACAGGGGAAACAGGAACAAGCGTTGGCTGTGTCCAAGCATAAGTGAAATCACCGGAAATGCGCAGGCCATTCTTACCGGCAAGAAAGCTATGGCCTGCTTGCAAAATGGTCTGTTCTTTTGTGTCTATTGTGTTGAAAATACTAAAATTTGTGCTGTCACCAAGGCCGGTAATGCCGTTGATTTGCCCGCGTAATAGACCGCCGATGCGGCCAACATCGTGCGAACCCAGATTTTGGATATTGGCATCAATTTGAAACCGCTGATGGGTGACAGTGACTTCAACGATCACTTCGCCTGGAACCGTGCCCGCTGGACGAAGGGTGAGGCGAACGTCGTATCCGGGAACGTCCCGTGCCAGCAAAAGAGCGCGTTCGGCCTCACGCGCGTTAAAGGCCGGTTGATTTGTAATCGCCTCAAGATAACCAGCAATTTTGCGTTCTGACGCCCCGGCATCTCCGCGCACCTGCACGGCTATGACCTTTGCCATCAACACGTCAAAATGAACAACGCCGCCGTCTTCGATACGCTGCGGGGGAACCTGCACCGCGGCCAGATAGCCTTGCCGCCGAAGCGCAGTTGCTGCGCGATCTCTGATTTCACAAACGGTTGCGATGGGCAAAGATTTTCCTGCAAATTCGCGCCATGACCCGTCAAGCGATGCAGGATCAACACTTTTCAAATTGTCGAACGACACAGTTGAGAAATTCACGACAACATTGGCAAACCGAGGATCTGCAAGCGGGCAGGGCGCGCGTTCTATATCGCCGTCAATGGTCAAGCGGCTTTTTGTTTGTGGAGTGATGGTTGGAATCTGATCGCGTTGAAGCTCATCGCGGGTGGGGGCTGACACGGTTTGCGCGTCTGCCGCGTCCACAAAATAAGGTTGGGTAACAACC
>JAYUPB010000042.1:0-13814 GCA_043760405.1 Sphingomonadales bacterium | reverse complement strand
ACGCGGGGGTTTCGGTCGTGCGGTGTCGGTCATACTCACGCTGTCTCCTTATCGGGATTTGGTAAGTATATCGTGAAAGTGCTGGAAATCTATGTGGCCGCTTTGCTGGACCGTGTTGGCGATACTGGGAAGGCCAATGGGCGCTATCCGTTTTCCGGTTTCCCAAAGACGCGATAGGCGACGACGAGGCAGGCAATCATGACCGCTTCGGCAATCATTGGCGGCACAGTGGTCGGCGCGGAGCCATCAAGCGCAATGCTGACGAACCGTCCGAAAAGCGCGGTGGTGAGCAACATCAACGGAACCTGCAGCGGTTTTGGATCCATGCGCCAAGCCCCGATCAGCGCGAATATAGCGCCGGTCAAAAAGAAGGCCGGAAAATCGGCGCGGATCGTGGCCACGCCCTGAACACCAAGCGGAGACAGCGCAAATTCAGCCGCCATTTTCGCAGGAGTGAAAAGGAAACTGAGACCGATAAAAATATTGAACAGACCAACAAGCCCGATCAGGATGCGCATTGTAAATTTCATATCATACCGTCCCCCCTCTGTGCCGCCGTGCGGCATATGACCTATGATTTGACACAAATGTTGTCAAATGACAGCGGATTCGACAATAATAAATAGCCCAAGAGCAACGAAATACTGCGATTTTTTGCCCTTAGCTTCGCAAACTTCGCAGGGTGGGCACCTCCACTGCGAAGTTAAGCGGTGAATGCGGGCAAGCGGGCAATGTGCGTGTTACAAAATGACACCGCGGACTATCCAAAATGAGAAAGAGCGCGTCAAATTTCTCACGATAAATCCTACATTGCAAGTGCGGGAAAAACGCCTGAAGCGTATTGAGACTTTCCCGCGCGGGCGTGCATTCCACTCATGATTTTCACTGTGTCGTCAAAACTCCAGAAGCCGATGATTATATTTCATCTTTCTTAGTGCGCCCGCTGATCGAATTTGCCGTGCTTGATACGTGGCTCAGGAATGTCGTGATCGTTTTGCGTTCCTGCTCATCAAAAGGATCAAGCAGATCAGCATTTAAGTCTCGTGTTAGCGCCGCGGTGCGCCTGATTATATCAGCGCCTTCAACTGTGATGAAAACCTTTTGCACGCGTCCATCATCAATCCACTGTTCACGGCGCACAAGACCTTTTGCAGTTAATGTATCGAGCAGGCCGGTCAGGCGCGAACGCGACATGCCTGCGCGCTTTGCCACGTCTGCGCTTTGCAGGCCGTCTTCCTGCGTTAGAACAAACAGAATGACTTGGTGTGCGGTGACGATCCCTTCCTGAGCCTTCAAAAGACTGTCGACGGCACGAAACAGCGCGCTATTGGCCTGTTGCAGCATGTGAAAGATACGGGGCGATTTTGACATTGCAATTAGTTCAACCTTGAATTATATATTTCAACATTGAACTTTATCTAAAGCGCCCATTTGCCAATGGCAATATTTTGCCGTTCAAAACACTGAGATGAAAGCACCTCCAATGATAGCAAACACTGCCTACATATTAGCCCTGATTGCCAGCGCCCTCTGGTTTACAGCAGCGTTCCGTTATTTCGGATTTCAGCAATTCGCCGCAGCCAAAGTTCTGGTTCCAGCGTCGGCGCGGTCATCGCCGCTGTTTCCAACGATGGCGGCCGCCATCCGCTTTCTGGGGGGAATGAACGGCGCATTGGCATTGATGTCACTCATTTTGCTCACCTGCGTTGTTACCGGTAGCGCGGCCTTTACTGACCAGACTGAGCGCGGATGGCTGTTATGCATCTTGGCCGCCGCACATTTTTCTCAGTTTATCTTCAACGTTCCGGTGCTGAATGCCGGTGAACGCCGAGGCGAATCCTATTGGAACGTCCGTTCCGGCCCGATGCTGTTTATCTTCGTCATGGACGGCGCGCAGGCGATCATCAATCTTGGGGCGGCCATCATGCAGTTTTAATGGAACTGAAATTCTAAACAAATCTGTCCGAAATCCTTGGAGCGGATGAGATGAAAGCACACGAGACGCCTCTCGGCCAATTGCGATGTCAGCAAGGATCACAAGCGCAAAACTAAGCTTCTTTCGCCCTTAGCTTCGCAAAATTCACAGAGTGGCATATTCGACTGTGAAGTGAAGCGGTAACCAATTAGTGGCAATAGTATATTCGCCGGATGTCATTGCGGACTATTCAAAATGAGAAAGAGCACACCAAATTTCTCATGACAAATCCTACATTACAAGTCCAAGCGTCAAAGCTGCAGGCATTGACCGCGATGCGCCGGAACGGGGCCGATGAGCATCGCGGTCATGGCCAGCCATTCCGATGTCAACGTCGCTGTCCGCTATCGCTAAAGTTTTCGGACACCTAACTTGGCTTAGCCGCGCTCTAAAACCTGCCATTCGATCTCTCATGCGCAGTGTTTAGGTCAGCTTCCAAACAGCCTCCCAACCCACGCACACAATTCGTCTGGATCATCAAGGCAAGCTGATGGCGCACTCTGATATTTGGCGACAATCACGGTCCGGTCAGCCTTGTCGTAGGTGAAGGGCATGCTGCCCGATGCAATTAGCTCTTCGCGCACCTTGCCTTCGGCTGAGAAATAGAACTCATCACGGATAACCCATGCAAACTGACGTCCGTGCAGGTGCAGGCTCCAACCGCCGAAGAAGCGCTTGCATTCGACCGGCCCAGCGTGCGCCAGACTGTCGATGACATGATCAACAAGTCCGGAACGCTCTGCCATCTTCTTAGGGGGCACCAAAGAAGCCGGTGATATGGGCGAGCTTTCCATCATCGGTCAGTTCGGCGAAGCTGGTTCCGGTGCCGATCACTGTCATATCAGCACTCACCATATTCCAATGCGACAAGGTCCGGCCATGATGGTCAAATGTTTCGCGGATAGCAAAGCCAGCTCCCGGCATATTGGCTTGGAACCCTTCCATATAATCAGAAAAAGCGGCAATTCCGGTGAGCGTAATATGCGGATCGGTGTAGGTGATCGCTGGTGAAACAGTTTCTTCCAACCGCTCAAGCCGCTCTGCTGGTGGTAGGGACCAACTCGCCGAGTATCTGTTCCACAATGTTTCAGTCATTTTCTCCTCCTCCAAATGTATCGAATTCGTGGTTGATCATCTCGCGCAGCTTAGCCTTGGGATATCCAAAGCGGATGAGCACAAGGACGCCCTGATAAAGTGCAAGCAGCTTGAGGGCATCAACCGGTGTGCCAGCAGCACTGGGCAATTGCGCCATTGCAACAGCAAACGCGGCCTCTTGAATGCCAAATCCCGCTTCAATATCACCTTTGATGGCTGAACCTCCGACGCCAAACTCAACCGCGCTGTTGGTGAGCAGGCACCCAATTGATCCACCGCCCGGCTCTTCAAGCAGTGATAGGAATAGCGAGCGAAGTCCCTCGACCGGTGATTGGCCCGCAAGATGTTCATCCATCCGTTGGCACACGACGATCTGGTTGTAGTGCGCAAGCGCCTTGCGAAAGATCGCATCCTTATCGCCAAAGCTGTTGTACAAGCTGCCCGAAGACAGACCGGTCTCACGCTCTAGGTCCTTGATCGAAGTCCCAGCATAGCCATCGCGCCGGAACGCTTCCATTGCAGCGGTTAAGGTAGGCTCGCGTTCAAATTCGATAGATCGTGGCATCGGCGACTCATTCTAAATTAATTGATTTAAAATGATCGATTTAGAATGGAATGTCAATGCTCTCTGAGGGCACAGTAAAAGAGCGGATTTGCAACGTCCGCTAACCGCGCTGATTATTTACAAAGCGGACTTTCGGGACTCCCCAACATTTCAGTCATCCGATAATGCGCGATGTCCCGGGACGGTGCCGGTAGTGCGGCGTTCGCGTCAGGATCACCATGCCGGAGGCTTAGCCTTCTAAATCAGCTATCGTGCTTGAAAAACGGTAAATTTTTGCGCCACCTACCGGCGACAACTCCCAAAGTTTTTCTACACAAATCCTACACAGGCTAAAAGCGCACAATTTTATCTATTTCTATCAATGGATTAAACAAATCCAAAGATTTTGGAGCGGGTGAAGGGAATCGAACCCTCGTCGTAAGCTTGGAAGGCTTCTGCTCTACCATTGAGCTACACCCGCATCACCAAGAGAGCGTCCGTAACGGCAAGGGGCTTCCATCGTCAAGCACTGTCGGTCTAAGATCGGTCTTCTTTGGTGCGTAGGGAGTATTTTATGACGGCTGTGGCACGCTATTCGCGAACAGCAATGGCTTTGCATTGGCTTATCGCCTTGCTTCTTGCGTTTGAAATCGGGCTGGGTCAGCGCACCGCGCATTTGAAAAACGGACCTGAACTTTTCTGGGTTTTTCAACTGCATAAATCAATCGGTATCACCATCCTGCTCTTGTCCCTGTGGCGGTTATGGACACGGCTGCGCCATCCACGCCCAGTTGCACTGGTCGATACAGGGTGGGCAAAGGCCCTGTCTTCGGCAGTGCATTACTTGTTTTATGCGGTTATGATTCTGGGGCCACTGACAGGCTGGATTTTGGTTTCGACGGCGAAGGTCAAAATCCCCACAGTGCTCTTTGGGGTGATTCCGTGGCCAGACTTTCCGTTTGCCACACATACATTACATGAAATTTCCGAAGTGGTTCACGGTCTGCTTGCCAATGTCGCGATCCTGCTGTTTGTTCTCCACATTGTTGGGGCGCTGCGTCACCAGTTTTTTATTAAGGACAATATTATTGCACGCATGACCCCGCTGACGCGTGCTGGCATTATCGCCGTCGTTGGTATGATTGCCGCCATTGGCCTTGCGCTTGTTTTCGGCAAGGTCATCCCTGCGCCGGTTGCGAACATCAGTGCGACCCCGACAACAACCGTCCGTGCGCAACCCGCCGTATTCGTGCCTGCCGCCCCTGCGCCCGTTGCGAAGGAAGACGCCCTGATTGAGGCTAAAGCGATTGCCCCTATCCCGCTGTGGCAGGTGACCGGCGGCGCGCTCAATTTCAACGTCGGCATCAATGGTGAGCGTGTGTCAGGCACCTTTAAAAAATGGGATGCAGACATCCGCTTTGACCCCGAACAACTGGGTCAATCCTCCATCCGTGTCATCACGGATCTGTCTTCGGTGGAAAGCGGCGATAAAGACCGCGATTCGATGCTGGCTGGGACCGATTTTTTTGCGATCTCCGCACATCCCCGTGCAGCTTTTACGTCCACAGCCATCACCGCGCTGGGCCCCAATCGCTACCGCGCTGAAGGCAGTTTGAAAATGAAAGGGATAAGCAAGCCGATGCGGCTCGATTTCTCCCTGATCATAAACGACACAAAGGCGAACGCATCGGGTTCTGGCACATTGGACCGGCGTAGCTACACCATTGGTGAAGGGCAATTTGCTGACACGGAAACCATCAGTGCCGATGTCAAAATTGATTTCACGTTGCGCGCAAAACGCAAGGTGTAACTTTCATTCCTTTAATTTTAGGATCGACAAAATACTCGCATGATCATCTGTCCACGCTGAGAAACCGTCCCGACCCTTCAGCTTTTCCCAGTATCCGGTTGGCGCAGCGGCCATCAATTGATCCAGCGTTTTTTGATCGGGTGAAAGCGCGATCCATTTTGACGGCGCATAATTTTGGGCGCGCTCGGCCTCGTTCGGCATATAAAGCCGCTTCGCTGTGTGCCAACCGTTGCGCCCGGCAGCAGCAATAACCGGATCCAGATCGAGATAACGATTTGAGATATGCACCATCAACACACCCTTGGCGGAAAGGTGCTTTCGGTAGACGGAAAATGCCTCTGTGGTCAGCAAATGCATGGGCACGGAGTCAGAAGAAAAAGCGTCAATGACCAACACATCAGCGCTGGCTTCCGCTTCCTGCGCAAGCGTCAGGCGTGCATCCCCAATTTTAATGACGGGGTTTGGCATGCATTTGCTTAAGAATGTAAATTGCCGTGTGTCCAAAGCGACATCAGCAATCGCAGGATCAATTTCATAGAAACGCCAACTTTGGCCCGGTTTTGCATAGCAAGCGAGTGTGCCAGCCCCCAGACCAACAACACTGATACGGGCATGCGGACCAAAGAGAGCCGGAGCTGCAGTCATGGCGAGACCAACACCTGATTTCGGTGCATAATAGGTTGTCGGCTGCGTTTCACGGCCTGGTTGAAGGTTTTGGACCCCGTGCACCGTTGTCCCGTGGACAATGCTGCGTGAGATTTTTTCATTTGTGCGGATCGAATAGATGCCGAAAAAGCTTCGGGTCATCATGCCGTCTTGTGCCGAAAGCGTCAGTTTTGACCATCCACTCAGGCACAGCATCAACGCGATAAGTGCACCAGTAAACATCAAGCGGTTACCAATCGCAACAAGCGCGATGACCATGATGATCAACGCAACGATATATTTCAAAAGCGGAGAATCGCCGGCTGTAAAGCCCCCTGCGCCAAGAATTGAAAGGAGGAAAACAACAGCAAAAATCCGAATTGCCCAGCGCGCAATATGTTCAGGCGTTTTCATAAATCGCTGACCAAACGGAAAAAGCGCCTTTGAAACTATCAACAACCCAGCGGCGGCCAACAAAATTGGGTGTTCATAGGTCCAATCAAAAACCAGCGGCGCAAACAGCGCACAGAAAAGTCCGCCGATCACGCCACCAACCGACATCGCCAAATAAAACTGGGTCAGATAGGCAGGGTCAGGGCGCTGGCGAAACATTTCGGCATGCAAAGCCACAGCCAAAACGAACAAACAAAAAAGCGTCAATCCCGCCATCACAAACGGCAATATCGTCGTATCCGCAAATGCTGTGCCGCCCGCCATCAGCAAGACAATCGGCGCGATGCGTGTGAACAAATCGGCAAGCCGCCGATCCTCAGCAAATGCGACTGAGAAGCTCAACAGATAAAGCCCCAATGGCAAGACCCAAAGCAGTGGCATCGCAACAATATCAGTGGTCAGATGGAGGCTGGTGGACAGCATCAAACCCGATGGCACAGCGGCCAATAAAATCCATGACAGGATCGTTTTGCGGTCTGGCGCAGGCACATCTGTTGTGAAAACACTTTGCGTCGAGGCTATTTTAGGCAGTTTGAAAGCGCAAAAAGCAATCAGAAGCAGAACGATCCCATAGCCTGTACTCCACAGCCAGCGTTGCTGCGCCACGGGCAAAAAAGGTTCAACCAGCAACGGATAGGCAATCAACCCCCCAAAGCTACCAAGATTTGACGCCGCATAGAGCGGATAAGGATCGCCACCACCCGAAAGCGTAAACCAACGTTGCATCAAGGGTGCTTGCGCCGCAACCATGAAAAAGAGCGGGCCAATCGACGTCAAAAGCAGGAAAGGTACCCAAAAGTATGGATTGGCGTCGGCAGGTGGTGTCGCGGCGCCCAGTCCAATCGGCAGCGCCAGTGCGGCCAGCGCAAACAGACCAATATGAATAAGCGACTGCGAACGGCCATTAAGTTTGCTGAGCCAATGCGCATAAGCATAGCCGCCCAGCAGCAATGCCTGATAGACCAGCATTGCGGAGTTCCAGACCGACGGCGCACCGCCCAGTTTGGGTAAGGCCATGCGCGCAACCATCGGCTGCACCAAAAACAACAGAAACGAACCGGCACAAATCGTCGCAATGAAGCGCGCTTTAAGTGCGGCTGCCGATGATGACGTTTCTGCCGGGATGCTTGATGCCATGGGAACCCTTTCAATAATCCTGCAACCCTAAGAGGTTAAATCTTTTTTTATGGTTAATATGTTGTTTTGAAAAAGATGTGAGGCAGCAGCTCTTTTCTCAAAATCTTGAGGCAGAATGTTTTGAGGAGGAATGGTGCGCCCGGAGCGATTCGAACGCCCGGCCCTCAGATTCGTAGTCTGATGCTCTATCCAGCTGAGCTACGGGCGCACATGGTCAGGCGCACCTAGTCGGCTGTTCTAAAAGATGCAACCCCGTTGCGAGGAAAAGCTGCACCGCCTAAGGAAAGTCATATGAAATTGCCCCTTGTCATGCTCACCCCCGTCATTCTGGCGTCTTCCATCCTCACAGGATGTACGGATCCCAACGAATATCCTTCGCTCAGCCCTCGTCCGATTGAACAATCTGCAAAAGCGATGCTGGATGATGCCCCTCCCACGCCTGTGCCAGTTACGCCGTCACAGCCCGCATTTTTATCAGAAATTGCACATATTGTCGCAGAAGCAGAGCGCGCAGCGACGCAATTTGATAGTGTGATCGCCGCAGAGCGTGCGGCCATTCGCACAGGGTCAGGCGCTGTGATGGGCAGTGAAAACTGGGTTGTCGCACAGGTTGCCCAGAGCCGGGTAGAACATGAACGCGGCCCCGTTAAGGCTGCCTTGGCCAATCTTGAAGATCTGAGCCGCGCCATGATGGCAAAGGGGCCTAGCGCCGATCAGGCGGCCTTTGACGCGGCACTGGCGCGCGTTCAAGGCATTGACCTGGCGCAAAGCGAAGCGCTCAGTCGCCCTTGACCCCAGCCTTGTGCACTTGGGCATTGTGGACATAATGCGCGACGCCCATTTGACTGCCAATTTTCCACGCCTCGTCAAGATCACGCATGAAGCGCGCCGGTCGCCCGCCCCACATCTGACCTGAAAGGATTGTTTTGCCCGGGGTCAGCATTGCACCGGCCGCGAGCATCGCGTTGCTTTCAATCACACAGCCATCCATCACAATCGCGCCAAGCCCGACAAAGCCCTTGTCCTGCACCGTGCAGCCATGGAGCATTGCCATATGACCGATCAGGGCATCTTCACCGATAAGCGTTGGCCAGCCGACCATCCCGCCCTTATCCGAATCGCAGTGGATGACAGTTCCGTCCTGCACATTTGAGCGCGCACCAATGCGAATTGCATTCACGTCGCCGCGCAAAACGCAATTATACCAAATGCTCGCGTTCGGCCCGATTTCAACATCGCCAATAATCCGGCACCCCGGCGCAACAAACGCACTGTCATGAATGCGCGGCGTATGCCCGTTCAGCGTGATGATGCTTACGCCCTCCATTGATCTCTCCCGATGCTGTAGGTGACGTGTTGTTTCAAAGGGCTATCATCTGATACGAATGGATGATCGAAATCTAGGTCATGATGTCTCTGCATCCCAAGTCGTTCCATCAAACCCCAGCTGCGTGTGTTGTTGTGGACGGTTACTGCCCATACCGGTGAATTAGCTATATGAGACCAAAAGTAATTGAGTGCTGCTTGCGCAGATTCCCGAGCATAGCCAAATCCCCAATGATCATGTGCTAAACGCCAACCAATTTCAGGGACTCCGTCAATGGGAGTATCTGAAGGTCCTGGTTGAATGCCGCAGAAACCAATCATTTGGCGAGAATGACGCAACTCAATCGCCCAGAAGCAATGACCATGCTTTGCTTGGTATCTTTGCTGACGTTCAATAACATCTTTTATATCTTCTTCAGATTGAGGAGGACCAAGAAATTCCATGACGCGCGGATCAGAGCAAAGCTTATAAAGATCATCGACATCGCTCTCTCGCCATTCCCGCAAAATCAGTCGATTTGCAAAGTGGCGAAATTCACCCACGGAGCAACCTCGCAGCGTGTGCGGCGTGATAGGTGAGTATTCCCGAACATCCAGCGCGCTTGAACGCCAGTAATGTTTCCATCACCAGCGCGTCACGGTCGCCCGCCCCGGCGGCCACCGCCGCTTCAATCATCGCATATTCTCCGGAAACTTGATAAGCGAACACAGGGATTTCGAACCGGTCCTTCACCAGGCGGACGATATCGAGATAAGGCAAACCCGGTTTGACCATCACGCTGTCGGCCCCTTCGGCAATATCCATCGCGACTTCGCGCAGCGCTTCTTCACTGTTCGCCGAATCCATTTGATAGGTTTTCTTATCCCCCTTCAGAAGCCCGCCAGAGCCGACCGCATCGCGGAACGGCCCGTAGAAGGCGCTGGCATATTTGGCAGCATAGGACATGATCTGGACATTGATAAAATTTTCCCCCTCCAACGCTGCACGGATCGCGCCAATGCGGCCATCCATCATGTCACTGGGGGCGATAATATCCGCCCCTGCCCGCGCCTGATTGAGCGCCTGTTCAACGAGAACCGCCGACGTGGCGTCATTGATGACATAACCAGTGTCATCCACCAAACCGTCATGCCCATGTGCGGTGTAGGGATCGAGCGCGACATCCGTCAGCACGCCGATTTCAGGGACAGCGGCCTTGATCGCGCGGATTGCACGGCACATCAGATTGTCTGGATTAAGCGCCTCCCGCCCATCATCTGTCCGCAGATCTCTGGGTGTATTGGGAAACAAAGCCACACATGTTATGCCAAGGTCGCGCGCTTCCTTTGCGCGCTCCACAATCAAATCCACTGACCAGCGCGACACACCGGGGAGTGAGGCAATGGGTTCCTCCACACCCTGGCCTGATGTCACAAACAAGGGCCAGATCAAATCCGCTGCGGTCAGGATATTTTCGCGGTGCAGGGCACGGCTCCAAGGGGCGGAGCGGGTGCGGCGCAGACGCAAGGCGGGGAAATGTGCGTGTGTCATATAACTGCCCTACACCAACAGGGGAAAACGTGAAACGATGGAAATGGACCCCCTCGTTATTCAGCGTTAAGTGCATTTTAGCCCTTAAATGCGATGGTCTTTTGATGCTTATGGTTTCCACCTCCTCCCCAAACGCCGTCGCCCGCGCCGCAATCTCAGCAGGTGTGGCGGAGACTTTGGCGGTTGAATGGCAAGATTTAGCGCGTGATGCCAGCGAACCCAACGCCTTTGGTGAGCCGTGGTTCGTCGGCCCTGCCCTGTCCCATTTGCGCGATGACCGCGACGTGCGCTTGGCAGAAGTGCGCAGTGATGACGGCGTGCTAATCGGGATCATGCCGCTAACCCTTTATACGCGTTACGGCCGCATGCCGGTGCGCCATGTCAGCAATTGGACCCATTATCAGTGCTTTATGGGAACGCCCTTGGTCAAGGCCGGTTATGAAACCCCGTTTTGGCTGGCCATCATCGCGTTGCTCGATGACAGCGATTGGGCGACAGGATTGTTCACTGTGTCAGGTCTTTTAGAAGACGGCCCCGTGCATCAGGGTCTGATCGCCGCCGCCGCAACCCTTAGGCGGCCCAGCCCGATTGTGCACCGTCACGACCGCGCAGCGCTGTCCAGCGCGCTCACCTCAGACACCTATCTGGACACGCATGTGCGTGGCAAAAAACGCAAAGAATTGCGCAGACTGGCGAATCGGTTGCGTGATCTTGGTGCGGTTGAGTTTAACGCGCTGGAGAGCAATGACGCGCTGCCAGCGTGGTGCGATAATTTTCTTACCTTAGAATCCGCTGGATGGAAGGGTGAACACGGTGCGGCGCTTGGCAACACTCCCCAAACCACTGCGTTTTTCAAAGAAATGATGGCAGGCGCATATGCCGCAGGCGCGCTCGATTTTCAGCGGATTACCTTGGACGGGAACCCGATTGCGATGTTAATCAATTTTCACACGCCGCCGGGCAGCTGGTCATTCAAAATCGCCTATGATGAAAATCTTGCGCGCTATTCGCCCGGCGTCCTCATCGAACTGGAAAACCTGCCCCGCATGCTCAATAACCCCGTAATCGCATGGATGGACAGTTGCGCCGTCGCCGATCATTCGATGATCAACAGTTTCTGGGCCGAACGCCGCAGCATCATTCAGGTCAGTATACCGCTGTCTGGGGCGCGGCGCGCACTCACTTATCATGCATGCCGCACTGCTGAAAATGCGTCGGCTTGGCTGCGCAAGATACGGACATGACATGATGACACACCCCTGCTTTTCAAAAGAAACCATTGCCCAATTTGACGCGGCTTACCCCGAAACGCCGGTGAAGTTGCAGCACGGATTGTGCGAACATCCTTTGTTGTCATTGCCTGCGTTGGTCGAACTCGCCGCGCGGTTGAACCCTGCCGACGTCGAATATAATCACGGCAAACTGCCTATTGGCATCGCTGCCGAAGACGTGCCGACGCCCACATTGTCCATCGACGACACTATCCGTTCTATCGAAGAAAATGGATCGTGGATGGTCCTCAAATTCATTGAAAATGATCCTTTGTACAAGGCCTTGCTTGATGAAACACTGGCGGAACTGCGCGCCTGTGTTGTCCCGCGTACCGGCGAAATGTTGACGCTTCAGGGCTTTATCTTTGTGTCGGCAACCGACGCGGTCACGCCGTTTCATTTCGACCCTGAACATAATATTCTGCTCCAGATCAGGGGCAACAAGGTCTTCACCATTTTCCCGCAAACCGACGAAGCGATCGTCTCCCCCGTCGCGCACGAAAAATTCCATCTGGGCGAACATCACCGCAACCTTGTGTGGGCGGATGAATTTGCGTCCAAAGGCAATCCTGTGCCGCTCACCCCCGGTGACGCGCTGCTCGTGCCGGTCAAGGCGCCGCACTGGGTCAAGGTGACGCAGGGGCCGTCAGTATCGCTGTCGGTGACATGGCGGTCCGACTGGAGCTATGCCGAGGCGGATGCGCGCGCGTTCAACAACCTGCTGCGCAACCGCGGGATGGCACCGGCCAGTCCGGCCCGCTATCCCGAACAGAATAAGGCGAAATCGCTGGCCTACCGAGTGATTCGGCGGTTGTGGGGATAATTTTACCCCAAGCGCGCCAATGCTGCCTCCAACCGTTCCGCCTCCGCCGCCTTTTCGGCGTGATCTGCGCGTGCTTTTTCAACCGCTTCAGCTTTGGCACGTTCGACAAAGCTGGGATTGCTAAGCCGCCCCGCGAGCGCATCGCGGTCTTTGATGATGGCAGTCAGCGCGTTGGTCAGGCGGGTCCGTTCGGCGTCTGAATCGATCACACCAACAAGCGGCAGGGTGAACGTGGCTTCATCAATGACGAGCTGTATTGCGTTCCCTTCTGGCGCAACGTCGGTCGACACGGACTCAAGCCGTGCCAATCGGGCAACGCTCCCCTGCTGGCGTGACAGCCGATCAATTGTTGTCGGGGCCGCGTCTCGAACATAGGCATTCAGCTTAGCACCCGGCGCAATGCCAAGTTCATTTTTTGCCGCCCGTACCGCGCTAACCAGTGCAACCAACCAGTCAATATCCGCTTTAGCGTCTCTATCAACCACAGCCCCCGGTTCTAGCCACTTCGCGTGGATCAGTCCACCTTCCCGCACGCCCATCGATCCCCAAAGTTCTTCGGTGATGAACGGCATGAACGGGTGGAGCATGACCAAAATCTGGTCAAACACCCAACCCGCTACGACCTTCGACTCCGCATCCATTTCGCCTTTTTCACCGTCGACAAACGCCGGTTTAATCAGCTCCAGATACCAATCGCAAAACGTGCCCCAGGCAAAGTGGTAGATTGTATCGGCCATCGCGTCGAAACGCAGGTCGGCAATCGCCTTGTCGAGCTTTGCCAGGGTTTCAACAACCTCGCCAATGATCCAGAGGTTGACCGCAAGCTTCGCTCTGGGCGCGGTGATGGATGTACTCGCGACGATGCCATTGGCTTGGGCAAAGCGCGCGGCGTTCCACAGCTTGGTCGCGAAATTGCGGTAACCCTCAACGC
This sequence comes from Sphingomonadales bacterium, assembly GCA_043760405.1. Lineage (GTDB taxonomy): Bacteria > Pseudomonadota > Alphaproteobacteria > Sphingomonadales > Sphingomonadaceae > Aquisediminimonas. Next base: position 273 of record JAYUPB010000042.1, on the reverse strand, counting down.
GTTTTTCATCGAGTTTGATGTCGCGCCCCTGGCTTTCCATTGCGGTCAAAGTGAAACGCAGCGCGTCAGCACCGTATTGGTCAATCAGGCCGAGCGGATCGACACTATTGCCCTTCGATTTCGACATTTTGGAGCCATCCGCCGCGCGGACGAGGCCGTGGAGGTAGAGCGTCTTGAACGGGACTCTTTGTTGCATAAAATGCAACCCCTGCATGATCATGCGGGCATCCCAGAAAAACAAAATGTCAAAGCCGGAAATGAGCACATCGCCGG
>JAYUPB010000041.1:0-13866 GCA_043760405.1 Sphingomonadales bacterium | reverse complement strand
TTCGAGCCTGTCGAGAACGGCCCGTTGTAGATACGTTCTCGACAGGCTGGAACCAAACGGGGGCTGGGTTTTTAGAATGGCCGCTATTGGGAGAATTTAGGAATGAGGTTCGCCGGATATGCCGCAATCTTTGACGCGCCGGACCACGGCGGTGATGTGATCCGCAAGGGCGCGTTCGCACATGCCCTCCGTCCGGACATTCCGCTGCTGTGGCAACATGATGCCGGCAAAGTGATTGGCCGGATCGAAAGCCTGTCGGAGGATGCCCGCGGCCTGCGGGTGATCGCGCGGCTGAGCGGCGGGCAAAGCGTGCACGCGGGGCAGGGATTGTCGTTTGGATACCGTGTCCTGTCCGCCGATAAAAGAACATATCGTGAACTTACGGCGCTTGATCTGATTGAGGTCAGCGTGGTGACGCACCCGATGCAACCGCTTGCCCGGGTGATTGCTGTGCAACCTGAATAGCCCCTTCCCCTTCAGGGGAGGGGCGTTTTTACCCAAGGAGAATGAACATGGATTATGAAGTGAAAGCCGACAGCCTGGAGGACAGCTTTGATGCCCTCACCCCCGCGATCACGCCTGTGACGCGGCCACTGCTTTCGGGCGGGACCAGTATCAACGCTGCGCGCTCGGCTTATGTGGAGGGCTATCTCCGCACCGGCAGTGATACCGAGCTGAAGAGCTTTAATGCGGTGACGGCGGGGGACGGCGGTTATGCTTTGCCGCGTGAAATTGATCAGGTGATCGACACGACCTTGAAGGCAATTTCGCCGATCCGCAGCATCGCCAATGTTGTGCGGGTGGGGAGTGCGGGATACCGCAAGCTGGTGACCCAAAACGGGATCATCTCTGGCTGGGCCGCTGAAAATGCGGCGCGACCAGAAACCGCAACCCCAGTGTTCAACGAAATCGTGCCGCCAATGGGCGATCTCTATGCCAATCCGTCTGCATCCCAAGCGATGCTTGATGACGCGCAATTTGACGTTGAGGCTTGGTTGGCCAGTGAGATTGCAACTGAATTTGCCAAGGCCGAAGGATCGGCATTCGTCAACGGTAACGGTGCGAACAAGCCCAAGGGGTTCCTGACCTTCCCAACCGCAGTCACCGCCGATGCGACCCGCGCGTTTGGGACGTTGCAATATGTGGCGTCTGGCGCGGCGACAGATTTCATCGCGACCAACCCGCAGGACCGGCTGGTTGATCTGGTGCAATCGCTGCGCGCGCCCTACCGCCAAGGCGCTGTGTGGGTCATGAATGCAACGACGCTGGCCAAAATTCGCAAGTTCAAAACCACTGACGGCGCGTTCATTTGGCAGCCGGGGTTAAGTGTCGGCAATGCTGCAACTTTGCTTGGTTATCCCGTGATTGAGAGCGAAGACATGCCCGACATTGCGGCGAACACATTGTCGATTGCCTTTGGTAATTTTCAGGCTGGTTATCTGATTGCCGAACGCAGCGAAACCAACATCCTGCGCGATCCGTTCACCAACAAGCCGTTTGTGAATTTCTATGCGACCAAACGGATTGGCGGGACGGTGTCAAATTCCGAAGCGATCAAGCTGATGAAGTTCGCTGTGTCGTAAATACCCACCCCAACCCCTCCCCCGCAAGGGGAGGGGCTTAGGAGCTCAAAATGACCCCTTATATCTTTCAACGCGGTGAGACGATCTCACTCGCGCTCGACGTCGTGTCTGGTAATCCGTTGAGTGTCAGCAGCGTGACCGCACAGATGAAGGCCGTGCCGCCCGGGCGCACCACCGTTCCCTCTGGCACAGCAATTGTGGCAAACTTTACGGTGACCAGTCGCGCGGCGGCAGGGGATATTCCCGCTGGTTGGACGCTCACCATTGCCGCCGCAACATCAGCGACGCTTACGGCGGGTGCTTATCTGGCCGACGCTTTGTTGAATGTGGCGGGCGGCGTGGTGATCACCGATCAGGTGGCGATCCGTATCCGCGATGCGGTGACATCATGATTGTCCTTGGATGGCGAAAGCCAGACCCGCCGATTGTCGCGCGGTGGCGCGGGCCAGATGGCAGTCTCGCTCCCTCAGCGCTTGCCGTGCCGCCGCAGCCCATTGCAACACTGATTGGTCCGCCGGGCCTGCCGGGGCCACAAGGTCCGCAAGGAGAACCGGGCTCGACAACAGGTGCGGGGCCAGCAGGGCCGGCCGGGCCCGCCGGCCCAATCGGGCCTCAAGGGGCGACAGGGCTCCAAGGCGCATCAGGGCCACAGGGTGCATCAGGGTCCAGCATATCAGGCGTGGCGACAATCACAGTCCCGGACGGGGCAGGGCGATTTGAACATCAACAGAGCGTCATTGCAACGGGTGTCACACCGGCCAGCCGCATCATTCTGACGCTCGCACCGGCAACAGATATGGATGAAAACACGCCAGAATTGCTCGATCTGGCCAGCGTATCGGGCACGCCCGAAAGCAATGCCATCAGCATCGCTGCACATTTTTCCGCTCCTGTCAGCGGGCCTATCTCTTTCAATTGGAGTGCATGATTATGGCAAAATTATCAAAAGACCTGGGGTTGGGGACGCTCCACCCGCGCGAAACCATTTTTGCCGCAGGCAATCTGGCGGCGGCCGCGGCGGAAATCATCATTCCAGCGGACGGATGCTCAACAGTTTCTGTTGATCTTCGCGGTACATTTTCGTTGACATTTGAAGTGGCCGGAACGCTCGACGGGACAAATTGGACGCAAATTCCGGTGCGGGCCATTGCCCAGTCTTCGGTCGCATATTTGGGGGCGGTGACGGTCACAGCGGGCGGGGTTTGGGCGGGCAAATGCGCGCAGTATAAATCTGTACGAGTGCGGTGCACTTCTTATGCATCGGGTGCTGCGGCGGTGACCATTGCTGCGGACAGTGGCGCGCTCGATGATACGCTGCAGGGCATTGTAACGACATCAATCGGAACCGCCACAGGGGCATCTGGGGCCGCCGTCACCCTGACGCTGGCAGCGCCGGGGGCGGGCCTGCGGCAATATCTGACCTATCTTTCGATCAACCGTTTTGCAGCGGCGGTGTTGACCGCCAGCGCGACACCCGTTGTGGTCACCACAAGCAACCTGCCCGGGGCACTCGCCTTTACCTTCGCAGCGGATGCCGCAGGACTGGGCACAATTGACCGCTGGCGAGAGGACTTCTCCTATCCAATTGCCGCCAGTGCCCACAATGTGGCGGTCACCGTGGTGTGTCCTGTCACCACCGGCGTCATCTGGCGCGTGACCAGCGGTTATTACGTCGCGCCTTAAGGGCAGAAGGACATCCAATGCACATCATTGACCCCATCATCGTCACCGCCGACGCGGTTGACGAAGCGAAAACCTATTTGCGGATTGAACAGGATGAAGAAGACGCGGTGATCGCCGCTTTCCTCTCAACCGCGATCCGCCACTGTGAAGCCTTTGTTGGCCAGATGCTCATCCGCCGCAATGGGGTCGTCCGACTGCCGGTTTCAGCGGCATGGCAGCGGTTAAGCATCACGCCGATACTGTCAATTACCAGTGTGACCGGCATTCCAGCGGACGGCGCGTCCTTTTTGGTACCGGTGGCGGCTTACGGGCTCGACATTGACGGAAACGGTGATGGCTGGGTGCGGGTGACGCAACCCGGCGCTGCTGGGCGGATTGATGTTGCGGTCGTCGCTGGCGTTGCTGCGGCGTGGGGCGGGATACCCGATCCGCTGCGCCACGGTATCTTGCGGATGGTTGCACATCTTCATGCCTACCGCGATTCCGCCAGTGATGCTGGGCCGCCAGCCGCCATCGCGGCACTGTGGCGACCATGGCGGCGGATGGTGCTGTCATGAGTGAATTTGCAGGCGCGCTGCGCGAACGCGTTGAGATTGAACAGCGGATCGGTGCGCGCGATAGCCTCGCCGGGGGCACAGGGCGCTACCGCTATGATGGCTGCGCTTGGACATCTGTCACGCCTTTGATGCCTGCCGGACTCGTTGTTGGCGATAGCCTGAGCGGGTTGCCACGCTGGCGGGTAACGATGCGAAAACGCGAAGGGATTGGCCCGGGGACGCGGCTGATATGGCGCAAAAAATTCCTTGCGGTGCGCGGGGTGGAAAGTGATCCGCGTGAACCCGCGCAAATGGTGTTGAGCTGCGAGGAAGTGCGATAATGTTCGCGAGACTGACAAAGCGCGCTGCTTATGTTGGGCAGCGTGCGGTTGCCTATGTGCTTGATGGCCTTGTGGACGCCGCCGTTGCTGAACTGCCGCAGGACATCAAAATTGAACGCAGCGACACCGGCATAACCCTGACCGGGCGACACCTGCGGAGACGGATGCTGTCGGATATCCGTCTGCGGTCTATCAAATATCTGGCGAAAAGGATCATGTAATGAGTGCGATTGAGGCCATACAAACGGCGATTGTCGCCGCGCTTCAGGGGCACGCTGGGATTGCGGACGTGGCCAGTGGTGTGTTTGACGGACCACCCCCGCGTGTGGCGTTTCCCTATATCGTCATTGCCGACAGCCCTGTGAGTGATTGGAGCACCAAGACTGCGCTGGGCCGCGAAATGCGCCTTGCCCTGACGGTCTGGGATGACGGTGAAGCGCCCACACGGCTGCACAGCCTGATGGCGATGGTTGAGGAAGCAGTCGCAGCATTGCCGCGCGATCTGCCCGGCTGGAGCATCGCCAGCAGTATATTCCTTCGGTCGATGATTGTGCGCGATGCGGCTGGTCCTTGGGCGGGCTTGGTCGAACACCGCATTCGGGTTTTAGCAATTTAGGAGAAGAATAATGCCAGCAGAAAAAGGAAGCGCTTTCCTGTTAAAGGTCGGTGACGGCGCAGTAACGCCTGTGTTTACAACCGTGGCAGGGCTGCGGACGACGCAGTTGAGCATCAACGGCGATGCTGTGGTCATCACCAACAAGGGCTCTGGCGGATGGCGGGAATTGCTGTCTGGTGCAGGGGTGCGTTCGGTCTCGGTTTCAGGGGCAGGCGTGTTCACCGGATCGGCGGCGGAGGTGCGGATCAAGAGCAGTGCGCTGTCCGGTGTGCTCGATGATTATGAATTGAGTTTTGAATCTGGTGAGCGGTTGCGCGGCAAATTCCTCGTCGCACGGCTCGACTATGCGGGGGATTTTAACGGTGAACGCAGTTACACGCTGGCGCTGGAAAGCTCTGGCGCGGTGGTTTCACTATGAGCGCGAATGCGGCGCGCGGTGAGGCCGAAATTTGTGGTCATGTGTTGCGGCCAACCTTCGCCGCGCTGGTCGCAGCGGAGGAGGAACTTGGCCCCCTGTTCGCGCTGGTCGAACGCGCGGCGGCAGGCCAGTTGAAACTATCCGAGATGGTGGCGTTGTTCTGGCATTGTTTGGCGAAATACAGAGATGGACTGACGCGTGAGAGTTTTAGCGAGGCGGTAGCAAATGCTGGGTTGGGAATAGCTACTCCCGCGCTAAAAATACTGTTGATGCAAATTTTGCATGGCGAGTAAGAAAGTTTGCTGGTTGCAAACCCACGCCTGCAGTGCCACATGGCACTATAAGTAGGTCAGGTAGACGTTTAGTTGCCGTTAATCGAATGCGTATTATAACGACCATAAGGAGATATCGTATGACGATAAAATCAGAAGGTTGGGGTGGACTTTCATAGCCATTGCCAATTTTTATTAAATAAATATATCGGCTCTCATGAATGATGTGGGGGCCGTTTTCGTAACTGGCGCAATAGCAAGCCTAATTGCTATTTGGGGTGTCTTGTCTCAGCGTGCCATAACACGACGTCAAGTAACACTTGATCATATTTCTCATCTTGAATCTGACCGCGATATTATTGAAGCACGAAAAATATTTGTCGAACTTGCTAAAGAACCAGGTGGTTTAGTGAAATGGGCAGAAGAAGATCAAGAGCAAACAGCTCAAGCTCTTGCTATAGGGCGCATCCTGAACAGTTATGAATTGATTTCCATAGGCATACAGCGCGGGATCATTGATTTTGAATTATTCAAGCGGTGGCATCGTGCATCAGCGATCAAATATTGGGAGCGTGGTGCGCCATTTATAATGCGTATTCGTGCAAGGCTTAACAATGATATGTTTTTTCATGAATTTGAAGAGATGATAGGTTGGTTCAAAGGTAACAAAAAACCACCTAAACGCCGTCCGGGCACCTTTTTCTAAGTAGTCAAAACGTTACCCCCGGCGTTCTATGTGCAGGGGAAACCATGGAAATATATTTCACCGCTTCCGCCACGCGTCTGGCGGGGCTTTCTGGCGCGCTTCTTGGGTGGCGGCCGGATGAGTTTTGGACAGCAACCCCAGGTGAACTTGCCAGCATCATCAGCGCGCTGTCGCCGCCCAGTGAAGGCGTTGCTGACAGTCAAACTCTCGCACAGTTGAAGGAGATTTTTCCCGATGGATGAGGAAATTGAACGGCTGGTCGTGTCTGTCCGCGCCGATACGCAAGGCTTTGCGCGTGACGTGTCGGAACTGCGCGGGCAACTGGAAGGCCCCTTGGCGAACGGAGCGGAGCGTGCGGGCGCGCTCATTGAATCAGCACTGCTTCGTTCAATCCGCACCGGAAAATTGGGGTTTGATGACCTCAAGCGGGTCGCGCTGTCTGTGCTGGGTGAAATCGCCAGTGCGTCTATTCGCGCGGGACTTTCCAGTCTTGCGGGTGCGGGCGGACAGGGCGGCGGTTTGCTCAGCGCTGGGGCGTCGATCCTGACGTCCTTGCTTGGGCTGCCGGGCCGCGCGACCGGTGGGCCAGTCTCACCCGGACGGCCCTTCCTTGTGGGGGAACGCGGGCCGGAAGTGTTCGTCCCCACATCAAGTGGCAGCGTTGCGCAATTGGGCAGTGGGGCCGCGCGCGATGTGAGGATTTCAATTGCGGTGAACGGTCCAGCAGGGGCCGCGCCAGACCGGCTCGCGCGGTCCAGCCGCCAAGTCGCACGTGCGGTGCGCGGCGCTTTGATGCGGGAGGACTAAGACATGGCCTATTGGCTTGCCAAGGCTGGGGACAGCTTGCAATCATCCTTCATCAAACGGTTTGACCCGCGTTTCTGGACCGTTAATTTTCCGCGCCCGATGATGGCCGCAGTGACGACAACTGCCCCCAATGCGCTACGGGTCGACGCCGTCTTTTACAAGGCCAACGACCTTGCCGGCCTGATTTGGGATGCGGAGGACAGCATTGATCACCCGCTGCTCGCTTATGAAACAGCACGCGATTTTAGGGGGTGTGTGTTCAAATTTCAGTGGCAATCTCTAGGGATTTTACCACTGGATGCGATCAACGGCCCGACCTTGACGATTGAAGGACGTGACGCAGCGGGGTCACCACGCACGTGGTATGTGCGGCTGTGGAATTATGCTGTGGGCACAGCCACCAATGCCGCCATTACGCTAGATTTCGACGCGATGGCGGGCGGTTTCGCGCATCCAACGGACCTTGATCCGGTATGGGCCGGCGATATTGACCGCATGTTCATCTCCCTTATCCCAAACGGTTATACCAACAGTGATGTTCCGCTCTCCGCCCCGATTGAGGCATGGGTGACGTTGACCAATATGATGTGTGACGGCCCCGCGTCGGTGCTGTCCATTGGAGATACAGTGGTCCCGCCACACGGTCTGTCAATCGCGACGGGCTATGATGATAGTTATAATTTGACCCCAGCACGGGTGCTGCGGAACGCGCTCCATCTCGGTTATCGGGGAAGCATCAATCATTATGTCGGGATGAGCCATTATTTCCGCCTCGAAAGCGTGTCTGGCGGGTTTTATGTCAGCCAGACGGGAGGGGTTTTGAACGCCCCATGTGCGGCGTGGCACGCTGATTTTGGCCGCCGCGCCAAGGCGCTGGGATACGGCCTGATCGTGTCGCTTTCCTATGAACTGTTCAATGAACACGCATGGAATGACTGGAAACAACGCGCCTATAACGGAGATCCTGCGCTTACCGGATATACGCCGCCTTCGACTCTGCTTTCGCCCGCCAACGCCAATGCGATGGGATATTTACAGGCTGTGGCGCGGGCTTTCATGTTTATCGCTGCATCAGCGGGGCACACCCCGCGCTTTCAAGTGGGGGAGCCGTGGTGGTGGACCCAGCCCGACGGGCGCATCTGCATATATGACAATGCAGCCAAGGCAGCACTGGGTGGTACTCCGGTTGAGATTCCCACCATCAATTCCAACAGCCTAAGCGCGCCGCAAAAGGCATTGCTCGACGCGGCGGGAGTGCTGCTAGCGGTATCAACGGCGGCATTGGTTGCTGCGGTACGGATTGATCAGCCAGGGTGTGAAGCGCTGATCCTTGTCTATTTGCCGACCGTTCTTGACGTCGCCGCGCCAGAGGCAAAGCGCGCCAATGTGCCGATGGGGTGGGCCGCACCGGCGTTCGATGTCCTCCAGCTTGAGGATTATGACTGGGTGACGACGGGCAACACAGGTGCATCCTTGCGCGGTGCGGCAGCGGCGACAGCGCGGCTGGGGTATCCGGCGGGGGATCAGCATTATTTTTCGGGCTTTGTTTTGAACGAAGCCAACACCGCAGAATGGGCATTGATAGATTCTGCTGCGGGGGTTGGACGGGCACGCGGAGTTGCAGAAACCTTCATCTGGGCGTTGCCACAGGTGCTGCGCGACGGGTTTACATATTTTGATCTGGGGGACGGTGACATGCAAGCCTTTGATGATGTTCAATTTCCATTGGCACTTGGCCGCAATGCCAGCGTAAGTCCCAGTTTTTCGACCGCAATTGTCACGACCGCATCGGGCCATGAACAGCGCAATGCCGATTGGGCGAGCGCGCGGTTGCGCTATGATGTCGGGCCGGGGGTACGCTCTGATACTGATCTTCAGGCGCTGATCGCCTTTTTTCGCGCAAGACGCGGGGCGGCACGTGGGTTCCGCCTGCGCGATCCGCTTGATCATAGCGCGAACGGTATGACGGGGGTGCCGACACCTGGCGATCAAATGCTTGGGCTGGGTGACGGGGTGCGAACCAGTTTCCCCCTTATCAAACGATACGGGGTTGGGGCAGACGCCGAAGTGCGCAGAATTACCAGGCCCGAAACGGCAAGTGTCGTGGTGGCCATCGGCGGCGTTCCGGTGAGTGGCTGGACGCTTGGCACAGCGGGTGTCATCAATTTTACAGCGCCCCCCGCGAACGGGCTAGCGGTTACCGCTGGTTTTCATTTCGACGTCCCTGTGCGTTTCGCCGAAGACAGTCTGACCATCGACAGCGCAACATTTTCCGCCGGTGACGCCCCCAGCGTGCCCCTGATCGAAGTGCGGGAGGGGTGATCATGCCAACATGGCTATCCCAAGACCTGACGACGCTTGCCTTTGTCTGGCGGTTGGAACGCAGTGACGGCGTTGCGCTGGGGTTTACCAGTCATGACCGCGATCTCGTGATTGATGGCCTGTCCTACAGCGCAAGTCCGGGGATGGTGCCCTCGGCAATTGAACGCAGCGACGGATTTGATGCGGACAATGTCGAACTGGCAGGCGGGCTAACCAGTGACGCATTTCGGGCAGAGGATTTGGCGGCAGGGCGGTGGGACGGCGCGCGTTTGCGCTTGTCTGCGGTGGATTGGACCGCACCTCAGAATGTTTCTGTGCCGCTGGTTCGCGGGGAATTGGGCAGCGTTGAAATCAGTGATGGCCAATTTTCGGTTGAACTGCGCGGACCGACAATAATCCTCGAAGCGCCTGTGGTTGAAGAAACCAGCCCTGAATGTCGTGCAACGCTGGGCGACCGGCGCTGCCGGATTGATATGGCGGGGCGGGTGCAGATCGCCGTGGTTGCAACGGTAAGCGACGCGCTGGTGACGTTAACAGCGCCCGTTTCGGACGGCGTCTATGCCAGCGGGCGGCTGCGCTGGCTGGACGGTGGAAATGCAGGATTATGCGTTGAGATTATTGCCAACAGCGGCGCGAGTATCACCCTTGAAGCGCCACCCCATTTTGCCGCTGTGGCTGGCGCGCGGGTTGAATTGACACAAGGCTGCGACCGCCGTTTTTCAACCTGTGTCACGCGTTTTGCCAATGCTGTAAATTTTCGCGGAGAGCCACATCTGCCAGGCAATGATTTGTTGACCCGCTATGTCAGTTGATCCGCGCGTCATCCGTGCACGGAGTTTTCTTGGCACGCCCTTTCGTCTGCACGGACGCGATTGCCAAAGCGGGGTCGACTGCGTCGGGTTCGTCGCATTGCTTTATGGACGAAGTGTTGGGGTTCCCGTCGATTACGCGATGCGGAACAGCGAAGGCGCGCGCTGGCTGATTGCGTTGGATGCATGTGCCGGACGTCGCACCGACGGGGCTGTTGGGGTGGGCGACATTCTCCTGATGCAGGCCGGTCCCGCACAATATCATCTGGGGGTGTGGACTGGTGATGGCTTGATCCATGCTGATGCGGGATTGCGCCGCGTGGTTGAAACACCCGGCCAAGTCCAATGGCCCATTATCGCGGTCTGGCATGCTCCTGAGGATATTCAATAATGGCCACCTTAATCCTCACTAGCATTGGTACCTTGGTCGGCGGGCCGTTGGGCGGGGCGCTGGGATCTTTTCTGGGATCACAAATTGATCAACGATTGCTCGCTCCCAAGGGGCGGCGCGGCCCACGGCTGGGCGACCTGTCTGTTCAAAGTTCCAGCTACGGCGCGCAAATTCCCAAACTGTTCGGGCGTGTGCGGGTTTCCGGCACGGTTATCTGGTCCACAGATTTGCGTGAGGACCGGCGCAAAGTATCCGCAGGCAAAGGGCAGCCCAAACAGACGGTATACAGTTATTCTGCGTCCTTCGCGGTGGCTTTGTCGGCGCGCAATGCCGTTCGGATTGAGCGCATTTGGGCTGACGGAAAACTCCTGCGCGGCGTTGCGGGGGATTTCAAAACCCAAACTGGCTTTCGTTTTTACAACGGCACAGAAGCGCAGGCCGTTGATCCGTTAATCGCAGCGGCAGAAGGCATGTCCAATACCCCCGCCTACCGTGGACTGGCCTATGCAGTGTTTGAGGATTTCCAGCTTGGCGATTATGGCAACCGTATCCCATCACTCAGTTTTGAAGTGGTCGCCGATGACGGTGACATCAGTGTTGGGGCGATATTGAAAGGCTTGGCGCCTGTTGGCCTGTCCGTTGTTTGCCCGACAGTTTTTGGTGGATTTGCAGCATCGGGCGATTCTGTGCGGGGGGTTGCCGAAACAATTTCCAGCGCGCTCGCACTTTACGCACGCGATGACGGCGTATCGGTTCTGATCACGGAAGTTGGACAGAGTGGCCCTGCGATTTTCAGCGATGATATGGGGGCTGCGGCGGGGGAACAAGGCGGTAAGCGTGCGCAGATTGAGCGCCAATCCAACAGCACAAATGCTGGCGCACGTTCGGTTGCATATTATGAAGTAGCCCGCGATTATCAGGCTGGATTACAGCGGGTGCGGCGTGAAGGTGGCGGACGGCGCGAAGATCGAATTGATTTGCCTGCCGCCCTTACCCCAACGCAGGCGCGGCGCATTGCGTCTCACGGATTGGCGCTGGCATCAGCGCACCGCGCGCAGCTGAAAATTAGGCTGCCTTGGTCTTATCTTGGCATCGCACCGAGTGATCAGGTGCGTATTCCCGGTGTCTCAGGGCTTTGGCAAGTGAAGCAAGTTGCGCTTGATGCCATGGTTGTTTCCTTAAATCTTGTGCGTTTGCCAGAAACGCAAAGCGTCGGCGTTGCGGCAGAACCCGGACGCAGCGTGCAGGAGAGTGATATTGTTCACGGCCCGACAACGCTGCACATCATTGATTTGCCGATGCTCGACCAAGGTTTGGCGACTGCGCCGATCATTGTGGTTGCGGCAGCAGGACTATCTGGAGGATGGCGACGTGCATCACTTTCTTTCAGCATTGATGACGGTGCCAGTTGGACTGACGCAGGGGCCACAGCACCATCAGCGACAATGGGACAGGCGCTAAGCGTTTTGAGCCCGTCAACAGCGGCCATTTATGATTGGTCAAACAGCGTCGATATCGCGTTGCTTAACCCGTCGATGCAGCTTGTGAACAGTGATGATCGCGCCCTTCTGTCTGGCTCAAATTTGGCGATGCTGGGGAATGAGTTGATTCAGTTTCGCAGTGCACAGCTCACCACGCCGGGGCGTTATCGATTGTCAGGATTACTGCGGGGACGAAAAGCGACTGAAGCGGCGATATCAAGCCACAGAGTGGGGGAGCGCTTTATTCTGCTCGAACGCGATTCTTTGCTAACTCTGCCGCTGACTGCAGAGGTATCTCGCGTGCGTATCATGGCCTCTGGGGTTGGCGATTTAGCGGGCCCTGCCGAGGCTTCCCATATACCAAGGCATGTTGCTTTGCAGCCATTGTCCCCAATTCATCTTTTTGTGTCAGACGGCGGGAATGGAGGCACGCGCCTTAGTTGGACACGACGAAGCCGCGACGGATGGGCGTGGGGTGATTATGTTGACGCGCCAATTGGTGAAGAAAATGAGCGGTATCGGGTTGTCGCCACGCCCAACATTGGCAGTCCCCGAACATATGAAACGGCGGCCGCGCAGTGGATCTATTCCGCTGGAGATAAATCCCTTGATCTGAGCGCTGGGGTGACATCAATTGTTTTCACTGTCGCACAACTGGGAACTTACGGGGCATCTGTTCCAGTGCCGCTCATGTTGCTTTTATCATAAAGGAAATATCATGGCCGATGTAACGGATCGCTTTCACTTGCCCTTCATCATCCAAGGGCAGTCTCAAAAAGAAGTGACTCATAATGAAGCCCTCACTCTAGCCGACCTATTGATGAACCCGGTCATACAGGCAGTTGCGCCAGCGTTTGTTCCCGCTGCGCCATCTGCGGGTCACTGCTGGATTGTCGGAACGGGTTCTGCTGGGGCTTGGGCTGGGCGTGATGGCCACATCGCTGGCTGGACCGGCGGTGGGTGGCGTTTTATTGCGCCGATGGAAGGGATATGTGTTTGGAGCGTGGCAGACAATGTATGGGTGCAATCGAGGAATGGGACGTGGGATATTGGGGCTGTTCATGCAAATACATATGCGGTTGACGGGACTATTGTTCTCCGCACGCAACAACCGGCAATTGTTAATCCAATAGCTGGTGCCGTGATGGATAGCGAAGCACGATTCGCGATTGTAGCCATTCTGTCGGCCTTAAGAAGTCACGGTCTCATTGCGATTTGAAGATGAAAATTCAGCTCTAAAACGTTCAATCATCGGTAATTCACGACAAAATGGGGTATTTGAGCAACACTTCCCCCAATTGTCTGCTTGCGCCGCGTCTATGCTTTCGTTAGGACGGCAACGCTGTCCCAAGCGACAATTTTGAAAGGGGATTATTATGCGGAAGCTTGCTATTGTAATGGCACTTGCTTCAACTGCTATTGCCACACCCGCGCTAGCGCGCGACGATGCGTGGTATATCGGCGTTGAAGGCGGTGCGATGATCGTTGAAGATCAATCGATTGATATTGGCACACTTAACAATGCTGCCAATGGCAACTTCGACAAAGGTTATGATTTCGATGGTATCATCGGTTATGATTTTGGTGGGTTCCGTTTGGAATCTGAAATTGGTTATAAAAAAGCTGGCCTGAATGGTTATTCATCAGCAGTCACAACACCTTTTTCCACTGCGTCGGGTGCTACTGTTAATGCGCCTGCAGGCACGTATAATTATGCTGGTGGTTCTGCCTCAGCATTGAGCTTCATGCTCAACGGTTTGCTTGATTTTGGTGATGATGATGGTTTGACCGGCTTTGTCGGCGGCGGCGTCGGCGTTGCGCGGATCAAGGCAGGTTATGCTTTGAACACACTTGGTGCTGGCTTCCTTGACGATTCAGACACAGGTCTTGCATGGCAGGCA
>JAYUPB010000040.1:0-4715 GCA_043760405.1 Sphingomonadales bacterium | reverse complement strand
GCGGCGCGATGTTGCGCGGCTGGCTGGCTGATGGAATTGATGCGGCGCGGATTACTGTTATTGACCCGTTTCTCAAAACTGCACCTGACGGAGTCCGGTTATTATCGCACTGTCCAACCGAAGAAGCGCCGCCCGCCATGGCCTTGCTCGCTGTCAAGCCACAGTCTTTAAAGGATGTTGCACTTGAGATTGCCTCCGCATTGGGTGGCGATACGCTGCTGATTTCAATTCTTGCCGGAGTTGAGGTAGCAACGTTACGCAAACATTTGACGAGCCCGCGCGGTGTCATTCGCGTGATGCCCAATATGCCGGCCGCCATCGGGAAGGGCATTACCATTCTCTATGCTGACGCTACATCGCCCGCTGACGCGGCGCGTGCAGCAACACTCATGGCCCCTTTAGGCAAGGTTGAATGGATTTTCGAAGAAGGGATGTTCGATGCGGTAACCGCCCTTTCTGGATCTGGCCCTGCCTTTGTCTTTCACTTTATCGATGCGCTGGCGCGCGCTGGTGCCACACTTGGACTCCCATATGATCAGGCACTGCGCCTCGCCATCGCAATGGTGGAAGGCTCTGCCGCGCTTGCTGGACAGTCCTCCGAAACGCCATCCCAATTGGCGGAACGTGTTGCCAGTCCCAATGGTACGACCCGCGCTGGATTAGACGTTCTCGATGAAGGCAATGTTTTTACCAAGCGTGTTGGCGCCACGCTTGCCGCAGCTGCACATCGCAGCGCCGAACTGAGCGCAGCAGCGCGCGACGATTAAAGCTGTTCATTTTTGAAGTGCGAAAATCCGCTCACGATCATCGGCGGGGATCAAGCCTTCTAAAACATGCCAAAACCCAGTCACCGCATTCTGCCCAGCTTGACCATAAGCAAGGGAGAGTTTTTCCCGCATGTCTTCAAAAAGGCTCATTTCAAGATCAGCCCCAGCTTGTGTTAGCCGAAGCAATTTTTGTCGCCTGTCCGAATGCCCTTGGCGCGTTTCAATGAGGTCGCGGTGAGCAAGGTCATTCAACACGCGTCCCAATGACTGCTTGGTAATGGCCAGAAATTTAAGCAATTCGGAGACTGTCAGGTCGGGTTGTCGTGCTATAAAATAAAGCGCGCGGTGATGCGCACGGCCCAATCCCTGTTTTTCCAACCGTTCATCAATCGCTCGCGTCAAATGGCTATAGCCAAAATAGAGCAGTTCAACCCCACGCCTAATTTCGGGCTCTCGTAAAAAGAGCGCCGAAGCAGAAAGTGATTGCGTGTTAGGAATTTGGACAGCCATGTTGACGTATCTTGCGCCCATGCCTAACCTTTGGCAAGGTATTCAGAAGTAAAGCGTGTCGGTATTTTTGTAAGGATATGATGTTATGGCAGACGAAGACCACCCAAATCGTGCGGCGGCTTCCTTTGTAATAGAACCCAGTACGAAGCCTATGGATTCTGTGGAGCGGACCAAAATATTGTCTGACCCCGGATTTGGGCGCGTGTTTACCGACCATATGGCGGTGATTCGTTATAATGAGACCGATGGATGGCATGATGCCAAAATCACCGCACGCGCTCCTCTCTCGCTCGACCCGGCAACGGCAGTCCTGCATTATGCCCAAGAAATTTTCGAAGGTATGAAAGCATATCGTCTTGCAGACGGCAACATGGCCTTATTCCGGCCAGAAGCGAATGCGCAGCGATTTCAATCTTCAGCGCGCCGTATGGCTATGCCTGAACTCCCAGAAGACTTGTTCATCGAATCCGTCCGCGCTCTAGTCGATATTGACAAGGCTTGGTTTCCTGATGTTGAGGGTGGATCGCTTTATTTACGCCCCTTCATGTTTGCGAGCGAAGTATTCTTGGGTGTCCGTCCCTCTCATGAATATCTCTTTCTTGTCATCGCCTCATCGGTCGGCGGCTATTTCAAAAGCGGCGCACCCGCGATTTCGCTTTTGGTGTCCGAAGACTACTCCCGCGCGGCCCCTGGCGGAACAGGCGCAGCCAAATGCGGCGGTAATTATGCGACCAGTTTGGTGGCGCAAGCAGAGGCCATAAAGAAAGGTTATGATCAGGTTGTGTTTCTTGATGCAGCAGAACGGCGCTGGATCGAAGAGCTTGGCGGCATGAACCTCTTCTTTGTCTTTAGTGATGGTTCAATTCAAACGCCTCCGCTTGGAACAATCTTGGCTGGGATTACCCGCGATTCTATCATTACACTTGCACGTGATGAAGGCCTTACCGTGCGTGAGGAACCCTATGCCATTGAACAGTGGCGTGCCGACGCCCAGAGCGGGCGTCTGACCGAGACCTTTGCATGCGGGACAGCCGCCGTTGTCACTCCGGTAGGCAGTGTCACAAGTTCTGAAGGTCAGTTTACAATCGGTGCTGGGGATGCCGGGCCAGTAACACAGCGATTGAAAGCGCGATTGATCGCAATTCAGCGCGGCTTATCTCCAGACCCTCACCATTGGGTCAAACGGCTCAACTGAAGCGATTGCCATTGCTGTTTCTGCTGCTATAGAGCCGCCTTCACGCAGGTTGTTGGGGCGTCGCCAAGTGGTAAGGCAACGGCTTTTGATGCCGTCATTCGCAGGTTCGAATCCTGCCGCCCCAGCCAGCGTGATGCACAGAACAAATTCTTTGACTGTCACATTGGCGTCATAATATTTTAACCTTTGCTTCACGTTTTCCTGCGAAGGGAGAATTGTTTCGACGATGCGTAGGTAAGTGTTTATTAATTCTTTTGATTTTGTCTCAAGAATCAAACGCTTCACAGACGAATGGAAGAAATCGGCAGAAAATATCAAATTTTAGCTTGATCACCTTTAACTTTGCTGTCAAAGGCGTCCAAGACTACGGTTTAACCATAACAAGGAGCTTTATATGAGCCTTCGTAAATCAATCACAGCCGCACTTGCTGCTGTATCGTTGGTAGCAGTACCAACAGTTGCTGTAGCCGCTTCGGCTGCTAGCAAGCTTTCGGTCCGTGCTGCTCCTGCAGTTTCGGCGCGCGCTGCAAAGCGTGCTGATAGCAACCTCGGTGGTGGCAGCATTGTTATTGCCCTGCTCGCTGCAGCTGCAGTTATTGCTGGTATCGTTATTGCTGCTGATGGCGGCAACAGCCCAACCAGCCCATAAGCTGATTGCGCAGAAATAAATCTCAAGGGCGGCCTATATGGTCGCCCTTTTGTTATGTGCGAAACACAGATGTTGCTTTATTCGTAAAATTTAAATGACTTGCTTGGGACAGGCTCAGTCGACCGAAGGATGCCGTAAAAATGCCAATAGAAACTGCAACTTTTGCTGGCGGATGTTTTTGGTGCGTTGAAGCTATCTTCAAAGACTTGATCGGTGTGGACAAAGTTGAAAGCGGTTATATCGGTGGTCATATTGAAAATCCGACCTACCGCCAAGTCTGCGGCGGCGAGACCGGCCATGCAGAAGCGATTCGCATATCCTACGATACGGATGTCATTGGTTATGGCGATTTACTTGATATATTCTTTGCAACGCATGATCCAACGCAGTTGAACCGTCAGGGCAATGATATAGGAACACAGTATCGATCGGCCATTTTTCCGCACACGCAGGAACAAGTGGCAGGAGCCAACGCCGCAATCGCGCGAGCGCAAGCGGATTTCTCCTCTTCCATTGTAACAACAGTTGAGCCTCTGGCGATCTGGTATCCAGCCGAAGACTATCATCAGCGTTATTGGGACGGCGAAGGACAAAGTAATTCTTACTGCCTTGCGGTCATTCCGCCCAAATTGGCAAAACTGCGCAAAAGCTACGCGGCGCGCTTAAGGTCTTAGCCGTTCTCGTTTTTTAGCTTTGAACATTTGGGATATTTGCGATTTTCTCTGGTTGTGCTAGCGAGCGAGCATGTCTGAAGATGCTATCGACCCTAGGCAAATGATCTCGGAAATGGGTGCGCGCGCGCGCGATGCCTGTGCTGCCTTAGCGCGTTTGTCGTCGCAAAAAAAGGCAGACATCCTTCTTTCGGCAGCGGACTCGATACGCCAACACCGCGCTGATATTCTTTTGGCAAACCAAAAGGATGTGGGTGATGCTCTCGCAAAGAGCTTGTCCCCAGCAATGGTTGACCGTTTGACCTTAAACGATGATCGCATCGAATCGATGGCATCCGGGGTAGCGGCTGTCGCAACTCTGCGCGA
Organism: Sphingomonadales bacterium; assembly: GCA_043760405.1. Classification (GTDB taxonomy): domain Bacteria; phylum Pseudomonadota; class Alphaproteobacteria; order Sphingomonadales; family Sphingomonadaceae; genus Aquisediminimonas. The sequence continues at coordinate 557 of JAYUPB010000040.1, read as the reverse complement.
TCCCGTTGGTATGATTATGGATGAAAGTGTCCGACCAAATGGTTTGAAGCTTTCCCGAATCCGCGTGCCGCTTGGTGTTATTGGGATCATTTATGAAAGCCGCCCGAATGTGACTGCGGATGCCGCCGCCCTGTGTTTGAAATCTGGCAATGCCGTCATTTTACGGGGTGGGTCCGAAGCATTGGGAACCAGTATCGCCATTCATAATGCGATGATCGAAGCGGTCTCCGCTCACGGCCTTCCATCAGAGATTATACAGCTTGTCCGCGTCCCGGATCGCGCCGTGGTGGGGGCAATGTTAAAGGCACACGGTGTCATCGACATTATCATCCCACGCGGCGGCAAAGCACTTGTAGAGCGTGTTCAAGAAGAAGCGCGCGTGCCCGTTCTCGCGCATCTTGACGGACTCTGCCATACTTATATTGACGGCGCTGCCGATCCAATAAAGGCCGCTGACATCACACTCAATGCCAAAATGCGGCGGACTGGCGTATGCGGCGCGACTGAAACCATTTTGATTGACCGCGATTTTGCCAATCCAGCCCCGCTTCTGTCAG
>JAYUPB010000039.1:0-4739 GCA_043760405.1 Sphingomonadales bacterium | reverse complement strand
TTTTCCGGTTTCTTTGCAGTCCTTCTGGCGATTGTCGCGTTTGGAATGGTTACTGCTTTGCGCTGGCCCGAATGGTTTGCGACGCCTGAACTTGCTGCCCTAAAGTCGTGGGCTGGTTTTCGCCTATTTGTGCATTTCGTGCTGCTTGGTTCTTACGCGCTTGCGTTGCTTAGCCTGTTGCTGCGGCCGCGAAAGGCACTGGGTTTTACTGCACTTGGTATCGGAATTGCGGCAGCTCTGCTCGGCGGCGCGAATGTACGGCCTGATGAAACCGCCAGCATGGGTGTATTTTTCGGGCTCGATTTCTTCATGGTCAACCTGCTTGTCACGGGGCTTATGTTTGCGCCGATTGAACGCATTCTGCCACACCGTAAGGATCAGCGTTTGTTCCGCATCGAATGGCGCGAGGATTTATTCTACTATCTGATCAGTTCGATGATGGTCCAAATTCTGACATTTTTGGCGTTGGCACCGTCAAAAACAATCATGGCTGAAACGGGCAGTTTTGAAGCGTTTCGTAGCAGCGTGGCAAGCTTGCCTTGGTTGGTGCAATTTGTTTTGGCGGTGCTGTTTACGGACATTGTGCAATATTGGTTTCACCGCGCCTTTCACCGCGTGCCGTTCCTGTGGGGATTTCATGCTGTGCATCATTCGGCCAAGGCCATGGATTGGCTGGCCGGGGCGAGGATGCACTTTTTCGAAATCATATTGCTGCGCGGCATTACGTCACTGCCATTGCTCACCCTTGGTTTTGCACCTTCGGTGATGCAGGCCTACGTGGCATTTGTGTATATCTATTCGTCGTTGCTACACGCTAATCTGCGCGGTGATTTTAACAGTGTCGGGCGCTGGCTTGCGACACCGCGGTTTCATCATTGGCATCACGGGCTTGAAGAAGAAGCCATTGACGTTAATTTTGCGATCCATTTTTCTTGGTTGGACCGTGTTTTTGGGACATTCCACATGCCAGCATCACGCTGGCCAAAAGATTACGGCGTGCCCGAAAATGTTCCCAAAGGCTTCCTCGCGCAGTTCGCTTATCCCTTTGTGCGTAAGCAAGGCAGCTAGGGTTGTCTGCACATCTGTGATAGAGGCACACCCATGAACGCAGAAACGCATATTCACGAAAGTCCGCCGCCCGGCGCAGCTGATGATTGGACAATCCCACAAAATTGGGAGGCATTTTCAGCGGCAGAACACAGTGTTTGGGATACGCTTTTTGCGCGCCAATCGGCAATGCTGCCTGGGCGTGCCTCTAAAGCATTTTTGCGCGGGCTTGATATACTCCAATTGTCAAAGCCCGGTATTCCGGAGTACCGCGAACTCAATACGCGGCTGATGGCGGCAACTGGGTGGCAGGTGGTCGCGGTGCCGGGCCTCGTTCCCGATGCCGTCTTTTTTGATCATCTTGCGAACCGTCGCTTTGTTGCAGGCAATTTCATACGGCGCGCGGATCAGTTGGATTATTTACAGGAACCTGACGTTTTTCATGATGTATTTGGCCATGTTCCGATGCTCGCCGACCCAGTGTTTGCCGATTACATGCAGGCCTACGGCAAAGGCGGGTTGCGCAGTCTTGGCTATGATGCGCTGCATAAATTGGCGCGGCTCTATTGGTACACTGTCGAATTTGGTTTGATTGAAGAAGATGGTGCGCTGCGGATATACGGCGCAGGGATTGTATCAAGTTTTGGCGAAAGTACCTTTTCCCTCGATGATCCCAGCCCCAACCGGATTGATTTTGATCTGATGCGTGTCATGCGCACCCAGTACCGGATCGATGATTTTCAACAGAATTATTTCGTGATCCCCAGCTTTGATGACCTCCTCCGTGTCACGGTCGAAACAGATTTTGCGCCGGTCTATGCCAAACTCGAAACCTTACCTGATATTATGATTGCTGATATTGTAGAAAAAGACCGCGTGATCACACGAGGAACCCAAACGCGCGCAGCTTAAATCACCAGGTCCCGAAATCTCCGGGCGGCTGTGATGTTTGTCCCGTCGCGCGGACGGGGCGTTTCCAACCAGGACGCTTGCGTTTGCGCAAATGGAGGCAGGGCCATTCACCGTCGCCCCTATGACTGGCGATCCGCATTCCCTGCGCGCGGTAGGCACGGTCAATCGCGGCCACTTGTTTGTCGAGCAACCCGGCAAGGATCAAAGACCCCCCATCACGCAGCAAAACGCACAGGCTAGGCGCAAGTTCGATCAACGGGCCAGCGAGAATATTGGCAATAATCAAGTCATAGGGCGCGCGGCGCTGGATCATTTCATGGTCCGTCCCCGACGCAGCGCAGAGTGCAATTTCGCTCTGCCTTTGCCCCAAAATCAAGCCATTTCTATCGGCATTTTCAAGTGTTACGTCGATGCTGATGGGATCAATATCTGACGCTGTGACATAGGCGCGTGGCCAGAGGTGCTGTGCGGCAAAGGCGAGCAACCCTGTCCCAGTGCCAATATCGGCGATATGGTCAAACCGGCTGCCTTGCCGTTTTAACTGGTCCAGCATGGCCAGACAGCCCGATGTGGTTTCATGGCCGCCGGTGCCAAAGGCCTGACTCGCCTCGATTTGAAATGTCTTTGCGCCCTCCGGCACGGCCCCGCTGTTGGTCGCTGTGTGCACATAGAAGCGGCCTGCATGAACAGGGTCCAGCCCGGCCTGGCTGAGCGTCACCCAATCTTCGTCGGGTAATTGTTCAAGGATTGGTTTCGCTTTTACAGCACTTGGGATCAGCGACTGAAGCAGTGCAATACAGGCTTTATCAGGCTTTTCTTCGAAATAGGCGTTCATTTCCCAGACTTCTGGCCGTTTTTCATCGGGTTCGCGGGTGATCAGAACGGGCAAGGGGTCCATCATCGCCAGTGGCGCAATATCGTCATGCAAGGCTTCGGCCTCTGCGCGCGTGCAGGGAAGGGTTAGTTTCCAGCTATCGGACATAGCTTGCGCCGTTCACATCAAGCACCGCACCGGTCATCGAAGGCGGCGCTTTGAGCGCGCAAAAAGCGACCATTTCCGCAACTTCATCTGGTTCTGCAACACGGCCCAAAGGAATGTCGGCAAGCAATTTGTCGCCGCCTCGGTTCATCAGATAATCCTCGGCCATCCCCGTCATTGTGAATCCGGGGCAAATTGCAAATGCCAAAATGCCTTGCGCCGCATAAGCGCGGGCAATGGTTTTGGTCATGGCGACCATGCCGCCCTTTGATGCAGCATAATGCCAATGCGCCGGACTGTCCCCCCGGTGTGCGGCACGGCTGGCGATGTTGATGATGCGGCCGGGCGCGTTCGTCACTTGCCACTGCAGCACTGCGAGGCGACACAGTTCCGCGCTGGCGGTGAGGTTGATTTGCATCGTGCGGTTCCAATTGGCGGTCCACGTATCGCTGGTCAGTGGGTTTTCTTCAAAAACACCCGCATTGTTGATCACAATATCAATGCGACCGCCCAGTTTTTGAAGCGCAGTGTTCCACAGCAGGCTGGGTGTGTCTGGATCGCTCAGATCGCCATCTTTGCTGCTGGTTGTGATGATTTCACAGTCTTCACGGCGCAGGCGTGCGGCGATGGCAGCTCCGATGCCGCGAGAGGCACCTGTTACAAATATATTGATACTCATATCTTGCTTTAGGCGTGATCAATCGATTGGGCAAAGGCAGTTGCGTGGTGCAGCCATTACGCTAAGGGACATAGCATCAACGACCATATTTGGGGAATGACCATGGCGCAAAATAGCGCGCGGCCTTTATCGCCGCATCTCGGCATCTGGAAATGGGGCGCTGCAATGGCAGTGTCGATTATGCACCGTGCCACAGGAACTGCGCTTGCAACGGCTGGAATGCTGGGGCTGGTCTGGTGGTTGCTCGCGGTTGCTGCGGGCAAACCAAGCTATGTGATTTTTCAAGATTGGGCAGGGTGGTGGCCAGGGAAGGTCGTGATGATCGGCCTGACATGGGCTTTCTTCCAGCATCTTTGTTCTGGTATTCGTCATTTCGTAATGGATGTCGGCGCGGGGTTTGAACTCAAAACCAACCGTACCAGCGCGTTCATCGTCTTTTCAGCAGCGGTCACACTGACGACTTTGTTGTGGACATATCTTCTTGTGATGAAAGGCTGATCCGATGGGAACAGGAACAAATTTGGGGCGCGTCCGCGGGCTCGGGTCGGCAAAGCACGGCGCTGAACATTGGTTGAAACAGCGCACAACCGCCATTGGTAATTTCGCCCTGTTTTTATGGCTGATCATATCGCTCGTTCGCTTGCCAGATTACAGCTTTGAAACGATGCAGACATGGCTCAGCAACCCTTGGGCGGCCATTCCAATGATCCTGCTGGTCATTTCTGTATTTCAACATTTTCGCATGGGATTGCAGGTCTTTATTGAAGATTATGTTCATGATGAGGGCTTGAAATTCGCAGCGATTGTCGCTCTTAATTTTTACACCATCGGACTGGGTGCAACCGCTGTGTTCGCCATTGCCAAAATTGCCTTTGCCGCCACTGGAGCCGCACCCAATGTCTGACACCTATAAAATTATCGACCACACTTATGATACTGTTGTTGTTGGTGCAGGGGGATCAGGCCTCCGCGCGACAATGGGGAGTGCCGAAGCGGGGCTTAAGACCGCATGCATTACCAAAGTTTTCCCGACGCGCAGCCATACGGTCGCGGCCCAAGGCGGGATTGCGGCAAGCCTCGGCAATATGGGAGCCGATCACTGGACGTGGCATATGTATGACA
>JAYUPB010000038.1:0-4752 GCA_043760405.1 Sphingomonadales bacterium | reverse complement strand
AGTCTCATTTACCTTATGATGGGGGGAGCGGCGCTGATCGGGATCGTACTTTCTATCGTCACTGTGGTGGTGCCCTTCTACTGGCCTGAAATCATCGCGATGCTGCTCAAGGAAAAACCAGATGTGGATACGGCGGGCCTACTCCCCCTTATTTATATCATATTCGCTTTTATTATTGCGGCATTAGGTCTGCTGTGGACAATTCTCAAAAAACTTCTCGCTATCATTGCAACCGTGGCCATCGGAGATCCTTTTGTACGCGCCAACGCCATGCGTCTGAGAGCTATCGGCTGGATGATGGTTGCAGCGAATCTAATCGGCATTCCCCTCAGTTTTATTGCGGCGATTGTTGGTGAAAAAATGGGCGATAGCGAGATCCACAATGATTTTTCGGTGACAGGCGTGCTGGCGATCCTGCTCGTTTTCGTTCTGTCGAGCGTGTTTGAACAGGGTGCCGCGATGCGCGAAGACATGGAAGGAACAGTCTGATGCCTGTGACTGTAAAACTGGACGATCTGCTCCATGCGCGGCGGATGACATTGACTGAACTGGCGGAGCGCGTTGACATCACACTCGCCAACCTGTCGATCCTCAAAACTGGCAAAGCCAAAGCAATCCGTTTTTCGACACTTGAATCCATTTGCAGCGCCCTGAATTGCCAACCCGGCGATTTGCTGGGTGTCACCAGCGATGATGAGAATTGAGATGGTGAGACAAACCGCCTTGATGCTGCTGATCGCACTCACCGCGCTGGCCACATTCAACTTTGTGCACCCGGCGCCCGTCGCCGGTTGCACCTCCACTGGCATGTTCACGCCCACAAAAAACTAAAGAAACATCCCTAAAGTCCCAATCAGGCACGGCCAATGTGAAAGGGTTTTCGGCCATCGTCAATCATGGTAACCACCGTGTTAACCCAAAGGAATGGCCATGACTCGCTTTACCCGCCTGCCGCGCGCTTTGCGCCAGCTAGCATCGACAGCCGCTGCGCTGTGTGTGATCGGGATTATGGCCGCCCCGGTTCCGCCTTCGGCAGCACTAACACGGCCTCAGGTACAAACGGCATCACAAGCCCGCCCGCAAACCGTTAAGACTGTACCTGCACCGCCTGCATTAGACGCCTATGTCATTAAACGCGCATTGGTCATCAATGAACCCATTGTTCACGGTTTTTGGACATGGGATGATGCCGGTGTTCCCGACGGTCCTGTTGTGATCACAGTCGATACAGCGGCGCAGACGATGTCAGTGTTTCGCGCTGGGTACGAAATTGGCGTCGCGGTCATCCTGTACGGCGCGGATGAAAAACCGACCCCGCTGGGCATTTACCCGATCACCCAAAAGAAAGTGCATCACATATCGAACCTCTACGGTGCGCCGATGCCCTATATGCAGCGCCTGACCAATGATGGCATTTCAATCCATGCGTCCGATGTTGCTGATGGATGGGCAACCCACGGCTGTATCGGCGTCCCGCGTGCCTTTGCAAAACTGTTGTTTGAAGAAACCAAACTGGGTGATCGAGTGATTGTCACCAGCGGTGAACGTCTGGCTGTTGGCGGGGCGATCAGCGCCGCGAAATGACACAAAAAAGGCGGCCTCCTTTCGGAAGCCGCCCTTCTTATACCGGTAAGCCGGTAAAGGCTTACTTGAGTTCTGCAGTCGCGCCAGCAGCGAGAAGCTGAGCCAGAACTTTCTGAGCTTCGTCCTTGGACACGCCTTCTTTGATCGCCTTTGGCGCTGCTTCCACAGCAGCCTTGGCTTCAGTTAGGCCCAGACCTGTGATCGCACGGACTTCCTTGATGACAGCAATTTTGTTGCCGCCGTCGCCGGTCAAGATGACGTCGAATTCGCTCTGTTCTTCAACAGCAGGACCAGCAGCAGCAGCTGGGCCAGCAACGGCAACAGCAGCGGCAGCCGAAACGCCCCACTTTTCTTCAAGCATTTTCGAAAGTTCAGCCGCTTCAAGAACGGTCAGAGCCGAAAGAGTATCAACGATATTGTTTAGATCAGCCATTGTAAGTCTCCAATTATTTCAAAATTAAGGGTATGATTAAGCCGCTTCTTTGGTCGCATATGCGTCCAGAACACGGGCCAATTGTGCAGCAGGGGCTTGCGTAATGGTGGCGAGCTTGGTTGCAGGCGCAACAAGCAACCCAACAATCTTCGCACGCAATTCATCAAGCGATGGCAGGGTTGCCAACGCTTTGACGCCGTCCACATCAAGGACAGTGTCACCCATCGCGCCACCAAGGATTTCCAACTTATCGTTGGTCTTAGCGAACTCAACAACCACCTTTGCAGCGGCCACTGGGTCAACAGATGATGCAAGCGCCGTCGGTCCGGTCAGCAAAGTGCTGAGCGAAGCGTAAGGCGTGCCTTCTGCTGCGATTTTGGCAAGTTTGTTCTTTGCTACTTTATAGCTAGCACCGGCTTCGCGCATTTTATTCCGCAACACAGTCGATTGCGCGACTGTGAGGCCGAGATTGCGGGTGACAACCACCACGCTTACCTCGTTAAAAGTGCGGTTCAGTTCGGCGACCAGCTCAGTTTTTTGAGCACGATCCATGCCATTCTCCACATTTCGCCCAACGGACTATTCCGATGGGCGGGTCTTAAAAAGTCCGCGGGGAGAAGACGTGGCCGTCATGCATGGAGCATTCCGACATTAACTTGTTCCCCGTCTAGGCAGGTGATTAAGCCGCAAGCGGCTCCTGCTGTCTCGGACGGTATTGCCTCTCCCCGCGCTAACGGAGAGAGGAATTCAGTTATGCAGACAATTCTGCAACATCAATGCCGAGCCCTGGCCCCATTGTGGAGCTGAGCGCGACTTTCTTGAGATACTTGCCTTTGGCACCGGCTGGCTTTGCCCGCACCACCGCATCAACGAGTGCGTCAAAATTGGCGCGCAGGTCTGCTGCTGGGAACGATGCTTTGCCGATACCAGAATGGATGATCCCGGCCTTTTCGACGCGGTATTCAACTTGTCCGCCCTTGGCAGCCCGCACAGCGTCACCGACATTGGGTGTCACCGTGCCCAGCTTTGGATTTGGCATCAGGCCTTTTGGGCCCAGAACCTTACCCAAACGACCAACCAGTCCCATCATATCAGGGGTTGCTATGCAGCGATCAAATTCGATCTTGCCGTTCTGGCAAATTTCAAGAAGATCTTCAGCACCAACAATGTCAGCACCAGCAGCACGTGCTTCATCAGCTTTGTCGCCGCGCGCAAACACGCCAACGCGAACTGTTTTACCCGTGCCCTTTGGCAAAGTCACAACGCCGCGGACCATCTGGTCAGCATGACGCGGATCAACACCAAGGTTCAGAGCGATTTCGATGGTTTCATCAAATTTTGATGTTGCATTGGCCTTCAGAAACGCAATGGCTTCATCAACACCGTGCATCTTAAGCTTATCAACAGTGCTGCTAAGCTTTTTGGCTTTTTTACTTTGAAATGCCATTGGTTCAGCCCTCTACCACTTCGAGGCCCATCGCGCGTGCGGAGCCTTCAATAATTTTTGTTGCCGACGCAAGGTCATTGGCATTGAGATCGGCCATCTTGATGGTGGCAATTTCTTCTAACTTGGTGCGCGAAATCGAACCTGCGGAAATTTTTCCTGGCTCTTTCGAACCCGATTTCAGGTTCATCGCTTTTTTGATCAGGAATGTGGCAGGCGCTGTTTTCGTGATGAACGAAAAGCTCTTGTCCGCATAAACCGTGATGATCGTCGGGATCGGCATCGCTTTTTCAAGTTCGCTGGTCGCGGCATTGAAAGCCTTGCAAAATTCCATGATATTGACGCCGCGCTGACCAAGGGCAGGCCCGATAGGCGGCGACGGATTGGCGGCACCCGCAGGCACCTGGAGCTTGATATAGCCCGTAATTTTTTTAGCCATCTTACTTTCTCACTCTGTAGGTGGGTTGGTGCAAAGCACTTTCCCGGTTCAAGTTTAGCGGTTCAAACGACAGTCACCTGCCTCCCGCACATCATCTGGGGCACGCCCCAAAATTTCTTACTTCGCGCGTTCGACCTGTTCAAATTCCAGCTCAACTGGCGTTGCCCGACCAAAGATCGATACCGACACCTTCACGCGACTGCGATCGAAATCAAGTTCCTCAACCACGCCGTTGAAACTGGCGAATGGACCTTCGAGCACCTTAACCTGATCACCGATTTCATAATCAACGCGAATTTTCTGCTTCGGTGCGGCGGCTGCTTCTTCCTTAGTGTTCAGGATGCGGGCTGCTTCGGCTTCGGAGATCGGCTGGGGCTTACCCATTGATCCCAAAAATCCGGTCACCTTGGGCTGATTTTTGACGAGGTGATACACGTCATCATTCATGCTCAATTTGGCAAGGACATACCCGGGGAAAAACTTTTTTTCCGACTGCACTTTTTTGCCACGGCGCACTTCAGTGATGGTTTCGGTCGGCACTTCGACAGAATCAACAAGAGCTTCCAAGCCAAGACGTGCTGCATCAGCCATAATGGCGTCGCGGACCTTGTTCTCGAAACCAGAATAAGCGTGAATGATATACCAGCGTGACATGGAGCGGTGCTCGAACCTTACCTGCTAAAAATTACGAAACGAGTTTCAGCAACGACTGGACAATCCAGCTGAAGACAGAATCCACACCGAAGAAAAACATACCAAGCACTGTCGTCATGATGATCACCATAACCACGGTCATCGCGGTTTCACGGCCTGTGGGCCAGACAACCTTCGACGCTTCCGCGCGCACTTGCC
>JAYUPB010000037.1:0-40941 GCA_043760405.1 Sphingomonadales bacterium | reverse complement strand
CTGTCGAGAACCCTTCGAACGCGCAAAGTTCTCGACAGGCTCGAACCAAACGGAGTTGGACCGCCTAACCCGCCTTCGCCACAGCAACCATCGCCGGACGCAGCAGGCGATCTTTGATCATATAGCCCGCTTGCATTTCCTGGACGATAATACCGGGTTCAACGTCGGCGCTGGGCAGTTCGATCATGGCCTGATGCTGATTGGGGTCAAGCGGCATGCCCATAGCAGCGATGCGTTTGATGCCGTTGCGTTCGAACACGGCGAGCAATTCGCGCTGGGTGGCCTCCAGGCCCACGATCAAGCCTTTATTCGCCTCATCCTCACGCATTGCTTCTGGAATAACGTCAAGCGCGCGTGACAGATTATCGGCGACCGACAAAATATCGCGGGCGAAATTGGTTGCGCCATATGCGCGGGCGTCCTGCGCGTCTTTTTCAAGACGACGGCGGACATTTTGGGTTTCGGCCTGCGCATAAAGGATCTGCTGTTGAGCATCTTCCAAATCACCCAGCAACGCGGCCAAGGGGTCAGGTTCGGGCTCTGATGGCGCGCCTTCGGCAATCATCTCTTCTTCAGCAGCCATATTTTCTTCGGTCATTATGTCATCAATCTCGATAAGGTTTGTGCGGTAAAGTCTACCATGGGAACGACGCGGGCATAGTTCAAGCGGGTGGGGCCAATAACGCCGACCACGCCCACCACGCGACCATCGCGTCCGTGATAGGGGGCCGCTATCACCGATGACCCTGACAGCGCGAACATTTTATTTTCAGCGCCGATAAAAATTTTGGTGGCGGCCCCTTCCCGCGCACTGTCAAGCAGCCGTGAAATTTCTTCTTTGCCCTCAATCTGGTCAAGCAATTGGCGGACACGGTCCAGGTCGGCGGCGGTGCTTTCATCGATCAGGTTCGCGGCCCCGCGCACAATCAGCACCGGGCGCTGGGCATTGTCGGTTGCCCAAACAGCAAGCCCGCGCGTGACCAATTCTTGAGATACCACGTCCAACGTCGCGCGTTCCCGCCCGATTTCGCGCGCAACGCGTGCCGCCGCTTCCGCCAGGGTCAATCCCGCCAGCCGCGCCGTCATGTAATTACCCGCCTCAGTCAAAGCTGAAGGCGGCATGCCGCGCGGCACGTCTATGACACGGTTTTCTACACTGCCATCATCCCCGACCAAGACTGCCAAGGCTTGTTCCGCAGACAATGGCACGAATGCAAATTGTTTTAACTTGGTGGCGCGCGTCGGCACCAATACGATCCCAGCGCAGGATGACAGACCCGATAGCGCAGATGTGGCCGCCGCCAACGCCTCTTCAATCGGACCGACGGCGGACACACGCGATTCGATGGCCGCGCGTTCATCCGCCGTTGGTTCCGCCGCCTGCATCATCCCGTCGACAAACAGCCGCAGACCGCTTTGTGTTGGCATCCGCCCCGCCGACGTGTGGGGGGCGGCGAGCAAGCCCAGCTCCTCCAAATCCTGCATGACGTTGCGAATCGAAGCTGGGGAGAGGTTCATGCTCCCCAGCTTCGATATAGTCCGCGATCCTATGGGCGCACCGCTGCCCAGATAGGATTCGACCACCACGCGAAAAACATCACGCGCGCGGTCCGTCAGTTCGTGGACACCGTTGGTCACTTTTTGCGTGCGAACCAGACCAAAGCAAGCCCGGCAGCGGCCAGAATGGCACCGCGCCAGCTCCATGTGGGCACACCGATCATAAAGCTTTCTGCTGGCCATTTGATGATGTTCAGGCCCTGCCCGATCCACAGCAGCCCCATCAACGTTGCGAGCACCCCGATGATCAGCAATAGGATTTTGACAAATTTCATGGCGAATATCTCCCCGTCAGCACTGGCGGATTGCCAATGCTCCCGCTAGATGCGCCCGAACACTATCAAAGGACAAGCCCCCATGCGCCCTTCAGGCCGAACCCCAGATCAAATGCGTGCCATCACCATCGAACCCGCCTTCACCAAACATGCTGAGGGATCAGTGCTTGTGTCGTTTGGCGATACCAAGGTTTTGGTAACTGCGAGTGTTGAGGAACGCGTACCGCCGTTTCTGCGCGGCAAAGGCGAAGGTTGGGTCACCGCAGAATATGGAATGCTACCCCGCGCCACCCATACCCGCAGCAACCGCGAGGCGGCAAAAGGCAAACAGTCTGGAAGAACGCAGGAAATTCAGCGTCTTATTGGACGATCCTTACGCGCCGTGGTTGATTTGAAAGCGCTGGGCGAACGTCAGATCACGCTCGACTGCGATGTGATTCAGGCAGACGGTGGCACACGCACAGCTTCTATTTCAGGCGCTTGGGTTGCACTGCGGCTTGCCGTCGACAGCCTGATGGCCAGCGGAAAGCTGACCGTCGACCCCATCAAGCAAAAGGTCGCGGCAATCAGTTGCGGTATTTATGAAGGCACAGCGGTGCTCGATCTTGATTATATTGAGGACAGCAATGCCGGGGCCGATGCAAACTTCGTCCTGACACAGGACGGCAACATTGCTGAAGCACAGGCCACAGCCGAAGGCGAAACCTATGATGAAGAAGCGCTGCTTCGCCTCCTCCGCCTCGCACGGATTGGCTGTTCGGCCATTTTTGAAGCGCAGGATAAAGCGACGGGACGGTAAGCAGCGTGCACCGCAAACTCACCCCCGGTAAACTGGTGATTGCCAGCCACAACCAAGGCAAAGTGCGGGAAATTCGCGCGCTGCTTGAACCGTTCGGGATCAACCCCGTTTCGGCGGGGGATTTGGGTTTAACCGAGCCAGAAGAAACCGAGGATGACTTCATCGGCAATGCGCTGATCAAGGCACGCGCAAGCGCGCTTGGGGCTGGCATTGTTGCGCTTGCCGATGACAGTGGCCTTTGCGTTGAGGCCTTGGGCGGGCAACCGGGGGTTTACACAGCCGATTGGGCGAAAAAGCAGCCCTATGAAGGCGGTCCGGGGCGTGACTGGTATATGGCTATGGGCAAGGTTGAGGGCAAACTCGCCGAACTTGGCCCCGATGCCAATCGCAGCGCCTATTTTGTTTGCACGCTCGCCCTTGCGTGGCCAGACGGTCACACTGAAGTGTTTGAAGGCAAAGTGCACGGATCGCTTGTCTGGCCGCCGCGCGGCACGGTCGGTTTTGGTTATGATCCTGTGTTTGTACCCACTGGCGGAACGCAAACATTTGCTGAAATTGATCCGGCCGCAAAACACGCCATGAGCCACCGTGCGGATGCATTTGCCAAATTGGTGGCGGCTGTTTTCTGAATGTGAGCGCGCCCCTCTCCCTCTATATCCATTGGCCGTTTTGCGTTTCCAAATGCCCCTATTGTGATTTCAACAGCCACGTCCGCGATATGGTGGATCAGGATGCCTGGCGTGAAGCATTGCTCAAAGACATGGCGCATGAAGCCACCCTTACCCAAGGTCGCGTCATAACCTCAATTTTCTTTGGCGGTGGCACACCTTCGTTGATGCCCCCCGCCACCGTTGCCGCTTTGATCGCAGCCGCAGAACGGCATTGGGGCTTTGCCGAAGGTATCGAAATCACGCTGGAGGCCAATCCGTCGTCGGTTGAAGCCGCACGCTTTGCCGATTTGGCCGCTGCTGGGGTTAACCGCGTTTCATTGGGGCTTCAGGCTCTGGACGACGCGGCACTCAAATTCCTTGGCCGCGCGCATGATGTGCGCGAAGGATTTGCCGCCCTTGATACAGCGCAGGCCAATTTCAGCCGGGTGAGTTTTGATTTGATCGCTGCCCGCCCGGACCAAAGTCTGTCCGCGTGGGAAACGGAACTCCGCCGGGCGCTGTCGTTTGGAACTGAACATCTTTCGCTTTACCAACTGACCATCGAACCCGGCACGCGTTTTGCGACGCTGGTGGCGCAGGAGAAATTTCGTCCACTGGACAGTGATCATGCAGCAGAAATGTTTGAAAGCACGGCTGCGATCACGCGCGCGGCGGGTCTGCCGGCCTATGAAGTTTCCAACCATGCGCGGTCAGGAGCGCAAAGCCGCCACAACCTGACCTATTGGCGGTATGACGATTATCTGGGCATAGGCCCGGGCGCGCACGGGCGGCGCGGCGGCACGGCGACGCTCCGCCACAAAAAACCTGAAAACTGGATGGCGGCAATCGGGCGCAATGGGCACGGAATGCAAAGCGAAGACCCCCAAACCGCACAGGACCGTGCGCGAGAAGCGCTTCTAATGGGTTTGCGCCTCGCGGAGGGTATTGATCTTGATCATATTGCAGTGCGTTCAGGCATTCCAGCGGACATGCTTATCAACGGCCCAAAATGCGCACTGTTGGAAACCCACGGATTGCTGCGCAGAAACGATCACCACATCACCGTCAGTAGCGCAGGCATGCTTTTGCTCGACGCTATTTTGACTGAGATTGTGGCGGTTTAATTCCCAAACACCTTCGGCGCAGCTGAAACCACAACCGGCCCGCCGGTTCCGACCTGTTGCACCTCAAGAGCACGTTCGGCAACGCCGTAAGTGTTGAAACGGAAAGCGCCGTCAATCCCTGAAAACCCGCCCTGATCATCCAGCAACCGCAAAGGAAATGTTGTCCCAAATTTCCAATTGCCCGCGACTTTGGTGGTCAGCAAAACAGCATCATAGCCAAGGCTGGCCAAACGGAACGGTGATTTCCCAAAGCGCGCGCGGTATTTGGTCGCCAATTGGCCGTAAAGACCGTCCGAAACGCTTGCAAACCATGCCCCTTGCAGGGTTGGCGATGCGGAAAGACCTGTGTCGGTATTCCACAACTCCGTACCCAGAATTTTGGCCCCGCTGCTGTTACCGCGACGGATAATGGGCACGGCCTGAATGGCGACACGCCCCGAATCAGCGATCAGGATAGCCTCGGCTGTTCCAGCTTTATTCATCCGCGAAATTGCTGCCATGATGGCGCCTGCACTGCGATCAAATGTTTGGGTGGACACAATCTGCCCGCCCGATGCTGTAACCGTATTCGACAATGCGGTCAGGGCGCGCTGGCCGTAGACACCCACGGGCGCAATCGCCGAAAACTTTGTCATGCCCTTCGACCGCGCATAGCCAACAACCCGCGCGACAGACTGTGCCGGGGTAAAGCCCAAAAGATATGTGCCGTTCCCCGCAACCGAAACATCGTTTGAAAATGCGACAATCGGCACCTTTGCGCGGCGACCCACTTCTGCAGCGGCGCGCACATCTTCAGCAAGCAGAGGCCCGAGGATCAGCTTGTTGCCATCGGCAACCGCCTTTTCAGCCGCAGCGGTCGCGCCAAGTGCGGTGTCATAAATCGTCATGCGGAACTTTTGTCCGCCCGTATCGAGCACCGCCATATTGGCAGCATTGGCAATTGATTCGCCCACTGCCGCGTTCGCACCCGTCATAGGCACCAGCAAAGCAACGCGGTGACGGGTGGCGTCCGTTGGCAAACCCGTGCCGGGGCCATCAACATCTTCAGGCGGGCGATCAATGGTTTTCGGCGGACCTTTGGGAACAACCGAGCAGCCCGCAACAAAAAGTGCGGTTCCGATCAATGCCAAACGTAAAATGTTGCGCCGCGCCGTTTGACGCTGCGCTTGCTCCTGATACCCTGCCTCTGCCATGACGATTATCCTATGACTCTACTCTTACAGCCCGGTCTATACATCGTTGCGACCCCAATCGGCAATCTATCCGATTTAAGCCCGCGTGCGGCCGCAGTTTTGGCGGCAGCTGATGTCATTGCTGTTGAAGACAGTCGGGTCACAGCAAAACTGTTGCACCATATTGGGGTCAAGCGCCCGATGACGCCGTACCATGATCATAGCGCCGATCATGTCCGGCCAGCACTGATCGCGCGCATGGCGACACAGGCTGTCGCTTTGGTATCCGATGCCGGAACGCCGCTGATTTCAGACCCCGGCTTCAAACTCGTTCGGGATGCGCGTGCAGCGGGGATTTTGATCCAGACAATTCCGGGGCCGTGCGCGGCGATTTCTGCACTAACCCTCGCCGGGCTGCCAACAGATCGCTTCCTGTTTTTGGGGTTTTTGCCGTCAAAGGCAAAGGCGCGCGCAGAGATGGTCGCTGAATTCGGAAGCGTGCGCGCGACGTTGGTGCTGTACGAATCCGGGCAAAGACTTGCAGCGTCGCTAACATCGCTTGCTGAAGTTTTGGGGGACCGCGATGCCGCCGTTGCGCGCGAAGTGACCAAGAAATTTGAAGAATGTATCACGGGAACGCTCTCCGCCCTTGCCGGACGCTACAAAGACGCACCGCCAAAGGGAGAAATTGTGATTATTATTGCGCCTCCGGGTGAATCCCCGCCTGCCAGTGTCGATGCCGTTGATGCCGCTTTAACAGAGGCCCTCACCCGCCTGCCCCCTGCCAAGGCCGCGAATGAAGTGTCCAAAGCGATGAACACAGACCGCAAGGCGCTGTATACCCGTGCCATGGAACTCCTTGGCCGGTGAAACGGCAGGACGCCGAAAAACGGGGGCTTTGGGGGGAACGTCGCGCAGCATGGTGGTTGCGGTTGCACGGGTGGCGCATCATCGCCGTGCGGGCAAAAGTGCATATCGGGGAGGTGGATATTATCGCGCGGAGGGGCCGAACCACCGCCTTTGTCGAAGTGAAGACCCGCGCCACGGCGACAGAGCTCGACCGCGCAATTGATCGTAACCGCCTGCGCCGTGTTGCTGCTGCCACCAATGCGCTTGCCGCACGCTATGCCAAGCCGGGCGATGACATTCGTATTGATGTGATCCTGATTGCGCCAAAATGCTGGCCACGCCATCTGATCAATGTTTGGCATGGGTGACAAATTAATACCCCTTCCCTAAAGCGCCAAGGATGAAGCGGGAGCCAAGCCTATGACCCTTAATATTGCCGTGCAGATGGACCCGATGCAGGGCATCAATATTGCGGGTGATTCGTCTTTCGCCCTGATGCTGTCCGCGCAAGAACGGGGATACACGCTTTACCATTACGGTGCGGACGACCTGTCATATTTGGAAGGCAGGGTGACAGCACTCGCACACCCCGTGACCGTACAGCGCGTTGCAGGTGATCACTACAGTTTTGGCACAGCTGCAAAAATCGATCTTGGTCGCGATGTGGATGTGGTGCTGATGCGGCAAGACCCACCCTTTGACCTGGGCTATATCACAGCGACCCATTTGCTGGAGCGCATTCAGGGTGAAACGCTGGTTGCCAATGATCCTGCAAGCGTCCGCAATGCGCCAGAAAAGCTATTCGTGCTCGATTTTGCGCGTTTCATGCCGCCCACCCTTATTACACGGTCACTTGAAGAAACCCGCGCGTTTCAGGCTGTACACGGCGATATCGTTGTCAAACCCCTTTATGGCAATGCGGGGTCTGCCGTCTTCAAAATCGGCGCTGACGGCAGTAATTTGGCCGCCCTGACGGAACTTTTTGGAGAAGTCTGGCGCGAACCCTTCATGGTGCAAGCATTCCTTAAACAAGTATCGGCCGGCGATAAGCGCATCGTTCTTATTGACGGCGTGGTTGCGGGCGCAATCAACCGATTGCCGGGCAAAGGCGAAATCAGGTCAAATCTTGCTGCGGGCGGCCGCGCAGAAGCCACAATTCTAACGTCCAAAGAACAGGAAATCTGTGATGCCATGGGGCCAGAGCTTAAAAAACGCGGGCTGATTTTCGTCGGGATTGATGTGATTGGCGGCGAATGGCTGACTGAAATTAATGTCACTTCCCCCACGGGGATCGTTGCAATGGATGCTTTTAACGGCACTGATACGCCGGGCATGATCTGGGATGCCATTGAAGCACGGCTCAACATATGAGCGAATGGATTATCAATCTGATTGATCAGACCGGTTATCTCGGCGTTGGTTTTCTGATGTTCCTTGAAACAGTGTTTCCCCCTATTCCTTCAGAAGTGATCATGCCCGTCGCCGGTCTGGCCGCATCACGCGGAAAAATGGATATTTTTGGCGTTATTGCCAGCGGGACTGCTGGCGCAATGCTGGGTAATTATTTCTGGTATCTTGCCGCACGTGTGGTTGGGATAGAGCGGTTCAAACCGTTAATCATGCGCTGGGGCCGTTGGGTGACGCTCGATTGGCCAGAAATTGAACGTGCGGAAAAACTGTTCGGACGGCAAGGCTGGGCCATTGTCTTTTTCGGACGAATGCTTCCCACCCTGCGCTCGCTCATTTCCATTCCGGCCGGACTTTTGCACATGCGGCTGTCAACATTCGTCCTGTGGTCCACGCTTGGCACGACGATTTGGACTGCGGTTCTTGGCGCATCCGGCTGGATGCTGGGGAAGCAATTCAAAGATGTTGAAACAGTGATTGGGCCCCTATCCTTAACAGTGCTGATCGTCATCGCCGCAGGCTATGTCTGGCGTTTGATCCGCTGGAAACCGAGCGCCTAGAGTACCGATGAACATGCTGCGATTTCTTTGAATCGCCTTTGCGTGAAACCCTTCGTCTGGCAAGCCAGCAAGTCGAAGGGTTTCACGCAAAGGCGCTAAGAAAAAAAGATCGCGAAGATGGGGTGCATGAGAACCATATGTGAAGTGCGGGTCTTTGCGCGCTTTTATCCTTTGCGCCTTTGCGTGAAACTCTTTTCTAGCATTTGGTCCCCGACCCTAAGCCCTCGGATGCGCGTTCTGATACACATCGAGCAAATAAGCCGTATCGACTGCCGTATAAATCTGGGTTGATGAAAGGCTGGCATGCCCCAGCAATTCTTGCAAAGAACGTAAATCTGCCCCCCGCGCAAGCAAATGGCTGGCAAAGCTGTGACGCAGCGCATGCGGTGTTGTCCTGTCGGCCAATCCCAACCTTTGTCTTGCACCGCGCACTGAACGTCTGATAATCGCAGGGTTTAACGGCCCACCACGTGCCCCGCGGAACAGCGGCGCATCCTTTGCAACGCCGTAGGGGCAAAGCGCCAAATAAGTTTCAATCGCACTGCGCACTTGAGGGAGCAGCGGCACAAGGCGCGTCTTACCGCGTTTTCCCGTGACACTGATCGTTTCGCCCAGCGGCATGACAGCGCCCATCAACCCCATGGCTTCGCCAATGCGCAATCCTGCGCCGTAGAGCAAAAGCAAGACCGCCCAATCACGCGCACTGATCCATGCCTCACCCGCTTGCTCGGCAATATCTTCGGCCAGCGCCACGACTTCATGGGGGGCAATCGGGCGTGGCAGGCCTTTTTTTACCCGTGGCCCTTTGATCCGGGGAACCGCATCCGCCCCGCCCACAAAGGCCAGGAAATTGCGCACCGCTGACAGTTCTCGCGCCGCACTGCTGTTGCCAATGCCGTCCATCCGCCGCGCAGCGAGAAACGCGCGCAGGTCAGACGCTGCGACTGTGCCAAAATCTGGGGGTCCGCCCTGATGCACCGAAAGGAACCCGCTCAACCGCTCCGCCGTCGCCACATAAGCCCGCACAGTGTGAGCCGAACGGCGACGATCCCGGCGAAGATGGTCGGACCAATTGGCGATGAGGTCAGTCAAGTGCCCTTCCAGTGCTGATATACCCTAAAGAATGGTCTGACCCGTTTTTGCCCAATCGGCAAGAAACCCAGCGATCCCTTTTTCCGTAAGCACATGGTTGAACAATGATTTGATCACCGCAGGCGGCGCAGTCATCACGTCAGCACCAATGCGCGCGGATTCGAGAACATGGATAGGGTGCCGCACGGATGCGACCAAAATTTCGGTTCCGAAATCATAATTGTCATAGATAAGGCGAATATCAGCGATCAAAGCCATACCGTCAAAACCGTTATCGTCATGGCGCCCAACGAAAGGGGAAATGAAACTTGCCCCTGCTTTTGCTGCCAGCAGCGCTTGATTGGCGGAAAAGCACAGGGTCACATTGACCAATGTGCCTTCGCCCGTCAGCGCCTTGCAGGTTTTAAGGCCATCAATCGTTAGAGGCACTTTGACGCAGACATTATCTGCAATTTTGCGCAGAATTTCCGCTTCTTTCATCATGGTTGCATGGTCAAGTGCGACAACCTCGGCAGAGACCGGACCATCGACAAGGCCGCAAATTTCCCTCGTCACTTCCATAAAATCACGACCGGATTTGGCAATCAGGGACGGATTGGTCGTGACCCCGTCTAACAGCCCTGTCGCTGCGAGTTCGGCAATGTCTTTGGTGTCGGCAGTATCAACGAAGAATTTCATGTGGCTATCCCGGATCGTGTGTTCAAAGCTTGTGCCTACAGTATGCCACGGGCTTGGGAAACCGATTTCCAGCTCATTTATCCGCAATAATTTGGTATTTTGAACCTGCCACTTATTGTTTTGATTTTTGTCGACGCACCCGTGGGTCACCCGCTTTTACGATCATTTCGACGTCAATCTTCTCATCAAACTCAACGCCAATGCGAGTGTCCTTGCGCCACTTGATGGTTGCCGGGACGATCATGTCATCCGAAAATTCAATGTTAAGCGGCGTGCTAATGCGCGCATCGCCGTCTACTTCGATCAACGCCCCGATTTCAGAGATGTTGCGCATCGTCGCTGACAATATTTCTCCTTCACAGTGAATTTTCACGATGCGTAACAGGGCCATGCGCAGTCCGCGTTCGACCTCCACATCAGGCGTGTCGGCAGCCTTATTCTGGCAGTTATTCGCCAATGAAGCAGCGTGATCCGCCGTCATCGGTCGCCCAAAAACAAAGCCCTGGATCTGGGTGCATCCCAATGCACGCACATATTCAAGTTCATCAAGTGTTTCGGCACCTTCGGCAACAGTTTGCATATCCAAACTGTTTGCCAATCCGATAATGGCCTGCACAATCGCACGGTTTTCTCTGCCCGATGCAGCCGCGCCTTTTATGAAACTGCGGTCGATTTTGATCTTGTTCAGGGGCACACGGTTGAGATAGCCAAGTGACGCATAGCCCGTGCCGAAATCATCCAAAACAAGGCGCACGCCCATGCCGGCCAGTGCGTGAAAAATAGTGTTTATCGTATCATTGTCTTCGAGAAAGACACCCTCTGTGATTTCAATCTCCAGCCGCGTCGGCGACATGCCTGATTCCGCAAGCGCACTCATAACCATCGCGACCAAACCTGGTGATGCAAATTGTACCGGCGACATGTTCACCGATAAAAATAAATGTTCGGGCCATAATGCCGCTTGCAAACAGGCTTTGCGCAAGACCCATTCACCGATGCGCGATATTTGGCCAACTTCTTCAGCAATAGGAATGAAGTGCGATGGCTCAACGGCCCCCAGCGTAGGATGATTCCACCGGATTAAAGCCTCAAACCCAACCGGCACTTCACTTTTTGCGTCAACAATAGGTTGGTACATTATGTCCATTTGCTCAAGGCAGAGGACGTCACGAAGATCATTTTCCAAGGCCCGGCGCGCGTTGGCAACCTCATGCATTGCTGGTTGATAAAAACGGTGCACGCCCTTGCCAGCGGCTTTGGCTGCATAAAGTGCCAAATCCGAATTCCGCGTCAATTCGTCAGGGTTATCACCATCGAACGGCGCCAATGCGACCCCAATTGTCGCCCCGATCTGCACTGTGGCATCGTCAATAACATAAGGAAGGGAAAGCCGCATGATGATGGATTGGCAAAGACGCGCTAATTCTTCTTTGTCCGTCAGGGACGGCACGATGACCATGAATTCATCACCGCCAAGACGGCCAACCTGGCCAAGAGTATCCACAACCCGGTCAAGCCGCTTTGCGACTTGTTTAAGCAACGCATCGCCGACCGGATGCCCCAATGTGTCATTCACATGCTTGAACCGGTCAAGATCGAGCAGGAGCAAGCTACAATCAGCCGCACGATTTCCTTTTTTGCGCAACAGCTCCTCTAACGTCCTGTGCATCAGGCGGCGGTTGGGCAATGCCGTCAGCGGATCATAAAGCGCCATATTGGCCGCATCAGATTCGCTCTTTTCCGCGTCCGTCAGGTCAACAGCGCTTCCGACAAACCCCGCAAAGCGCCCATTCGCATCCTTTGCTGGTGTTCCTGAAAGTGACCACCAATTGTCCCGCATACCGGCGGCACAAACAGCAATGTCAGAAAAGCTCATTCTTGCTGAAAGTGTGAACTCAACCGTCCGTTCGCGTTGAGCCGAGTCGAAATCATCGGCATCGCCCGTGACAAGATTTGAAAACAAAGTGCCCAGCAAATCATCCACTGTGCACCCGATATGCGCGGCAAGTTGGGGAGAGAGATAGGTCAGATACCCCTCTGCATCGGTTCTCCAGAACCAACCCCGCCCGCCTTGTTCATACGCATCGACCAGCGCAAGCGCGACATCACCGGGCTGGGACGCATGCTGATTGGACTTGCGTACAAGCGGAACGGAATTCTGCGCAAGACCCACCAAACGCAGCCACCGCGGGCCGCGCTGCTCTGCCTCAGACACATCTGGGATCCGGTCTCGAAACCTCTTCGCCACACTTCACCCTATCACTAAACATAATATAATGGATTTGATCCACCAGGCATTTGATAGCCAAGAAAAGTTAAAGGGCAGTTATTTACAGAACACAAATCCAGCCCCTAAATCATCGATCATCTGATCAAATTGGCGCTGCAAGGCACAAACACTGAAACTTGCCACTGACATTTCGCAAAAGCTTCTGCTAGGGGCCAGCCCATCATGCTCAATTTATCCGGAATCACCGTGCGCCTTGGCGGCCGCACTATCTTAGACCGCGCGACAGCAGCGTTGCCTCCAAAATCGCGCGTCGGCCTGATCGGGCGTAACGGTGCTGGCAAATCCACGTTGATGAAGGTGATGATCGGATCGCTTGATCCTGATGACGGTGGCATAGAAATGCCGCGCAACACCAAAATTGGTTACATCGCGCAAGAAGCCCCCAGCGGCACAAAAACCCCGTTTGAAACCGTGCTTGCGGCCGATGTCGAACGGGCAACGTTGATGGAAGAAAGCGAAACATGCGAAGATCCCGACCGCTTGGGCGAACTCCATGAACGGCTGAACGCAATTGATGCCTATACGGCACCAGCCCGGGCTGCGCGCATTTTGGTCGGCCTTGGTTTTGATGAAGACATGCAGGGGCAACCGCTCGACAGTTATTCAGGCGGCTGGAAAATGCGGGTCGCGCTTGCGGCATTGCTCTTTTCAGAACCAGACCTGCTCTTGCTCGATGAACCTTCAAACCATCTGGACCTTGAAGCAACGCTGTGGCTTGAAAATTTTCTGAAATCCTATCCGTCGATGATGGTGGTGATCAGCCATGAACGCGATTTGCTGAACAATGTCGTTGATAATATCCTGCATTTGGAGGGCGGTCAGACCACACTTTATTCCGGCGGTTATGACAGCTTTGAACGCCAACGCGCCGAACGTGCCGCGCAATTGGCCGCGGCAAAGGCATCGCAGGATGCACAGCGTGCCAAGCTGCAAGACTATATCGCCCGCAACAGCGCGCGTGCCTCCACCGCCAAACAGGCACAGTCGCGTGCAAAGGCGCTCGCCCGGATGCAGCCCATCGCGTCGATGGCCGAAGATCCAACGCTGAGCTTTGATTTTCCAAGCCCTGAAGAACTGCGCCCGCCGCTCATCACACTCGACATGGCTTCTGTCGGTTACGCTGAAAACAAACCAATTCTGCAACGGTTGAATATGCGGCTGGACCCTGATGATCGCGTCGCGCTGCTCGGTCGTAACGGCAATGGGAAAACCACCCTTGCCCGCCTGCTCGCCGCACAACTTGCCCCGATGGAAGGCGAAATGAATGCCACGGGCAAGATGCGCGTTGGTTATTTCACACAGTATCAGGTTGAAGAACTTGACGGGAAAGACACACCGATTGAACATATGACGCGCCTGATGAAGGGCGCATCCCCCGCCGCTGTGCGCGCGCAATTGGGCCGCTTTGGTTTTTCAGGACCAAAGGCAACGACACTTGTTGGCAAATTATCCGGTGGTGAAAAGGCGCGTCTTGCCCTTGCCCTCATCACCCGCGAAGCCCCGCATTTGCTGATCCTTGACGAACCCACCAACCATTTGGACGTCGATGCCCGTGAAGCGCTGGTGCAGGCGCTTAACGCCTATGAAGGCGCAGTCGTGCTGGTCAGCCATGACCGTCACATGCTGGAACTGACCGCTGACCGTCTGGTTCTCGTCGGCGACGGGACTGCGACCGAATATAGCGGCAGCATAGATGATTATACCGACATGATCCTTGGCAAGAATCAGCCCAAGGCCGACGGGATTAAAGGGAATAAAAAGGGCGATCGCAAGGCCGCGGCACAAGAGCGCGAAAAGCAGCAGCAATTGCGCAAGGCGATCAAAGACGCCGAAGCGGATATGGCGACGCTTGAGGTTGTTCGCAACGCCATTGACCGCGCAATGTTCGATCCCAAAACCGCAGATGCAGAACATGCACATTTGACGACAAGCGAATTGATGCAGCGCCGTGCCAAACTCAGCGACGCAATTACGGCCGCAGAAGCACGGTGGGTGGCGGCAAGCGAAGCATTGGAAACCGCTGCGTAATTTTTCAGCGCGGCACAGGCCGAAACCTAGCGGATAAAACGCAACGAAAGACTCCTGAATAAACCCCTCCCCTGAAGAAGGAGGGGCTAGATAAGGGGTTCCAAATGTTAGAATCTAACTGCTGGTCAAAAAAGCTATGGCTCCCCAGTTTCACTGGGATACAGTAAGCGCGACTCTCATCGACTGGACATCCCATGACCACTACATTTAACCCAACGCTTCTCGCTGGCAAAGTCGCCTTCATTGCGGGCGGATCAAGCGGGATCAACTTGGGTGTGGCGCAGGCCATGGCCGCGCACGGCGCCAAAGTCATGTTGCTCAGCCGCAGCGCAGAAAAGCTCATGGCAGCAGCCAAGAGCATCACAGATACAGGCGGTGTCGCGGATTATGTCGCCGCTGATGTGCGTGATTATGATGCGGTCGCTGCGGCCCTCGCGGCGTGTGAGGCAAAGTTTGGCAAGATTGATATTGTCCTTTCCGGAGCCGCAGGAAACTTCCTCGCCCCCGCTTTGGGGATGAGCGCGAATGCGTTCAAAACCGTTGTTGATATTGATCTGCTCGGCACGTTCAATGTCTTTCGTGCGTGCTTCCAACATCTCAACCGGCCCGGCGCATCGCTCATCGCGATCACGGCGGGTCAGGCGGTCAAACCAATGATGTTTCAGGTTCATGCCTGTGCAGCAAAGGCGGGGATCAACATGCTCACCAAATGCCTTGCGCTCGAATGGGGACCAGCAGGCGTGCGGGTCAACGCCATCTCGCCTGGCCCTATTGCGGACACCGAAGGCATGGCGCGCCTTGCGCCCAATGATCAAGCGGAGAGCGCGATCAAGGCGCGCATTGCCCTGCGTGATTACGGAACCAAAACCGATATTGCCGAAGCCGCACTTTACCTTGCGAGCGACGCTGCACGCTATGTGACCGGCGCGATCCAAAATGTCGACGGCGGGTCAGAATTGGGCGACGCCGCGCCCGATGCTATTCCAGAGGCGTTTCGATAGGGGTAAATCTCCCTCTATTTCAGCAAACCAAACACGCCGATCAATAACGGATCATTGGTCCCTTGCGGGTCGGCACGGATTGATGCCTCTTCGCGGGCCATCGTCCGATAGATTGCGTCAGATGCCTTCTGCGTTACGTCATCGCGCAGCCCTGCAAAGTTGATGCCGGTGGCGAGCTTGAGCGCCTCTGTAACAATCGCTGAATCAAAAAGTTTTAGGCCGCCATCGATGCCCGGAACCATCGCGGTGATAAGGGCCGTGCCCATTTGGCCTTTGAGCAAGTCGGTCGCGGCGCTGGTTCCGCCTTTCACAACGGACAAAGCGTCGGCGATGCTGATGCTCTGAATTGCTTCGGTCACCACCGGGGCTGCAATTTCAGCGCCCTTTTCCGCCGCGCGGTTGACTTGTTTGGTCAGACGGCTGCGAAACGCCCCGCTGCGCAAAAGCGCCGATACGATAGTGGTGGCACGGTCACCGCCCAAAGCATCCGGCAAATCAATGCGCGCGACCTGATCATCCAGAAAACCATTTTCGCGCAGCAGTGACGCAAAAGCGCGCTGAGAAGAGAGGGAGAGCAAACGCCGGATCGCTTCAACCAGACTAAAACCGCCCCCGCCCGCACATCCGGGCAAAGTCAGAATCGGGCTGGCTGCGGCGGCGACCAAAATGCTGCGTCTTGTCATCATGTTCATAGACTTACTCCCATCCATCACTCAAAATCTTGGCCAACAGGCTCTCCCACGACAAACACCTGACGACGTTTGATCGTCCGCACTTCAATTTCACCGCGCGCAATGGCGGCGGCCACACGTTTGCGGTTTGCGTCGCGCGCTTTGTCATCGAAGAATTTCGATCCGGCAAATTCTGGCTGATTGGAACCCGTCCAGCCCTCAGCAGTTTTTTCAAGCGATAAAGTCGCTGGTTCACAGGTTTCACAATTTGACCGCACAACAATGGCAGATGTCCCCCCTGCGCTATAGTGCAGAACACACGCGCCGTCGGTCGCACAGGCATCCCATTCCACCAACCGTGAACGAAGATCAGCGGGCAATGGGGTCTTTTCGGGCACAATGATCAGACGGGCGTCCAATGTCGCGCGGCTCGCCTGCTTTTCCTGAGCAGACCGCGCATCCCAGCGATTTTCGATCTTCTGCGCAGAAAGGGCGGCCTTGCGGATGGCGTCGGTCTTGCCGTTCTTTGCCAGTTGGTCGAGTGCTTTTTTGCCAGCACCGCCGAAATCAAATTTCAATGCCGTCCAGTCAAATTTATCAGGCGCTATCTTTCCACTGGTCAGGCGTGACACCTGATCACGGGTGGACAGCGTATTGAAACTGACGAAGGGGGTTGAGAGCAACAGCGCCAATCCGCACAAACCAAAAGCGAGTTTTAGATTGGCAGGACGCACATCGGCTGCCCACCCCATCCGCCGTCGCGCCAGCGCGACCAGATATGCAATGCCGTATGCACATGCGACGATACAGGCGACCAACGCCCATAGCCGGTCGGGTGTGAGGCCGTGTTGGTTTATCCGCAATCCAGTTGAAAGTGATGCGATGATCCCCAGTGGCAGCATGGACAACCCAAGTGCCGCCGCTCCCCACCGCAGCAACGGCAATTTCGCTTCATCCTCTGGCGTGTCACCAATGACGGCATTGGCCAAAATGAGCGCGCCAATAACGCACGTAATCAGGATCGGCGTGGTCGCACTTGTCGCGTCCCATAACGGTTTTAGCCCTGTAAAGGGCAAAGCAAGCAGGAAAATGACAAGACCAACGCCCAAAACAGGGGCCAGAACCGAAAGCACGGTTGTGACAACGCGTTGGAGCGTGCCCAATATCTTTTCGCGGTCACGCAGCAGGCCAACCGCCCCACCGAACGCGCCGCCGGTGAGCACAGGGGCAAACCATTCTTCGCGCATCAAATCCTTGATGATCGTAATCCCGATCAAGCCAAAAAGTTCGGATAAAAGTGCGGTGAGAAGCCAAACGATGCCAACAAACGCCCAGGATGCGAACCACAGCACAACATTGGTCCACGCACGGTCGTGGACAGTTGCATAGGCAAGTTGAGATGATCGCTCCGCTCCTGCATCACGCCACGCCTGAAACAGCGGCGCGGCAACAGCCACCGCAATCGCACCACAGGCCAAACGCAAAGGATCGGCATTGCCCCAGTCATCGGGGCCGCCGCTCCAATACACTATCGATGCCATCACCAGCCCAGCGATCCCCGCGAATATTCCGCTTAAAGAAAGCCGGGTGCGTTCAACCACAAAAGCAAATGCGATCCCAGTCACTGCCAAAAATGTCGCAAGAGAAAGCCGGGTCGGGCTTTCCGTCATTTGCCAGCGCTCACCCGTCGATGTCAGAAAATAGAGGGCCAGACCGACAGAAACGCCAGCACAAGCAAGTCCCCACGACCGTTGCGGCCAGCCATGATCGGCGTTTACGGACTGCGACATAAGCATACTCCCCTATGGTTTAGACTCGCTTATCGCGTTCTATCAAGGCAGTGAAGCAGCAAGTTGTATTAGGACAAGCAAATGGCGCGGAAATTTCTATATGGCATTGCCATCATCATCCTGTTGGTTCTGGCGGCAGCGCTCGCATACCGCCTGTTCGGAACCCAATTGATCCGTGCCGCGATGGTACCGGGCGCATCATTTACTAAACCTGTGCCCGCCGCGCAAAATGCTTATGCTGATAAGTCGATGTGGATCGCGCGGCCCGACATTGCGGGGAATCCTGCGCTATTCTTGCCTGAAGGTGTGGCAAAGGAACCCACGAACAACGCCGCAATTTTCTTCATTCACCCAACCTCTTATCTCAACCGCAAGGCTTGGAATGCGCCGTTGGGTGATCAGGAGGCCAATGACCGCGCCGCATTATTTGTCCGCGGACAAGCAAGTGTGTTCAATGCCGTCGGCGACATTTGGGCACCAAGGTACCGGCAGGCGACCTTTGGCGCGTTTCTGACCGATGCCCCTGACTCCCAAAAAGCGCTTGCGGCTGCCTATGCCGATGTTGCGACGGCATTTGACAGTTTTCTGGCCAGCGTTGATCCAAAACGCCCGATCATCCTTGCCGGACACAGCCAGGGCGCGCTTCATCTGACCCAATTACTGCGCGAAAAAATTGCCAATACGCCGCTCAGCACGCGTGTGGTTGTGGCCTATATCGTGGGCTGGCCGGTTTCAACGACCACTGATGTCGCGGCGCTGGGTCTCCCCATGTGTCGTGCCGCAGACCAAAGCGGCTGTTTGATGAGCTGGCAGAGCTTTGCCGAACCGGCCGATACGACGCCCATGACCGAGACCTATGAAAAAACATTCGGGTTTGACGGAAAGTCACGCAAAGGCAGCCCGATGATCTGCACCAATCCGTTGAACGGGGGCAGCGCCGCTGCTGCACTGCAATCGAACAATTTAGGGACGCTCAAAAACACCACAGACTTTAAGGCCGGGACACTTGTTAAGGGGCTTGTCCCTGCGCGGTGCGATGAACAAGGCTATCTCATGATCGGTGATGCGCCAGAAATGGGGCCCTATGTTCTGCCCGGCAACAATTACCATGTCTATGATTTCAGCCTGTTCTGGGCCAATATCCGCGCGGATGCTGCGCTGCGGCTGGCCGGATTTTCCAAGCGGTGATCACAACGCTGGCTGCTGATTATCGCATTCCCCTCCCTTCTGGCGGGCGTTTGCTGGGGCTTGATGTCGGAACAAAAACCATCGGCACGGCGCTGTGCGATGCCGGATGGAATTTTGCGTCCCCCGCCGACTTGATCCGCCGCACCAAATTTTCAGCAGACAAGCTGCTGATCGAAGCGATGATCGCGGCCCAATCTGTCAAGGGACTGGTCATTGGCTTGCCCCTCAACCTTGACGGCACAGACAGCCCACGGACCCAATCCACCCGCGCCTTTGCGCGTAATATGGAACCATTGGGCCTGCCGATTTTCCTGTGGGATGAACGCTGGTCAACACAGGCGGTGGAACGCGCGATGATCGCGGCCGATGTTTCGCGCGCCAAACGTGCAGAGCGGGTGGACAGCGCGGCGGCATCTTATATCTTGCAGGGCGCAATCGATGCGCTGATGACGGGGGGGAATTTATGACCGATGCAGCAACCGCAGTGGCGGAAGACTTAACCGGCACAGAACTCAGCCGCACCCTGAAATCACGCCATGTGTCGATGATTGCCATTGGCGGGATCATTGGCGCGGGATTGTTTGTCGGATCCTCAACCTCCATCGCAACGGTCGGCCCTGCTGTCATCATCAGTTACGGCATTGCCGGCGCAATCATCCTGCTGGTGATGCGGATGCTGTCTGAAATGGCGATGGCCGTGCCCGGCGTCCAGAGTTTTCCAGAATTTGCGCGCATCGGATTGGGACCGCTGGCAGGATTCATGTCTGGCTGGCTCTACTGGTATTTTTGGGTCGTGGTCGTCGCGATTGAAGCGATAGCGGGCGCGAAAATCATCAGTGACTGGTTCCCCGTATTTCCTGTCTGGGCCATCGGCATTGTCCTGATGGCGGTGCTCACCGGCGTCAATTTGATGTCCACCAAATCTTACGGTGAATTTGAATTCTGGTTTTCATCGATCAAGGTCAGCGCGATCATCGTCTTTATTTTGGTAACCGCAGCTTATGCGTTCGGTTTTACTGCGCCAAGCGGCAACACCTTTGCCAATCTGACCGCGCACGGCGGATTTGCGCCCTTCGGCGCGTCGGCGATCTTTGCAGGCGTTACCAGCGTTATATTCGCGCTATGCGGCGCAGAGATTGCCACCATCGCCGCAGCAGAATCTGAAGAACCCGCCAAAGTCATTGCGAAAATGACACTGACCGTTTCGGTACGGATTTTGATATTCTACATTTTATCATTGCTTATGATCGTCGCAATTGTTCCCTGGAACACGATTGTGCCAGGCGTTTCTCCTTTTGCGACCACGCTTAAGGCCATCGGCATTCCGGGTGGCGAAGTGATGATGAATGCGATTGTCTTGGTTGCTGTGTTGTCATGCCTCAATTCAGGCCTTTACGTGACATCGCGCGCACTGTTCGGCCTTGCCCGTTACGGTGACGCGCCCAAATGGCTGGTGCAGGTCAATGCGCGTAAAGTCCCCGCGCGCGCCATCCTGATCGCCAGTTTGTTCAGCTATGTTGCGCTTGCGGCCTCTGTTCTGTCGCCCGAACGTGTGTTTAGCTTTCTCGTTAATGCTTCTGGCGCGACGATGTTGTTCCTTTATCTTTTGATCGCCTTTGCTCAATTGAAACTGCGCACGCACTATGAAAACGAAGCCCCAGAACGCCTGAACATTCGCATGTGGTTTCACCCTTACGGCACTTGGATTTCAATCGCGGCGATGGGTGCGGTGCTGGTGTTTATGGGATTATCAAAAGACCTTGCGAACCAACTGTGGTTTAGTTTGATCGTGGTCGGCATGTTTTTGGGTGGATTTTTGCTGCGGCGGCGCACGCTTCGCAAATAGCCCTGTCCTACATAAAACCAAATAGGTTATATCTCCCCGCAGATTTTGCGAAAGAGAGCGTGATATGACCCCCAAAACCACAACTGCCCCACCCCCCCGTCATGATGGATGGACCCCCGAACGCCAGCGTATTTTTCTTGAGGTTCTGGCCGAAACCGGCAGCGTTCTTCAGGCATGTGATGCCTGTACCTTGTCCCCGCGCTCCGCCTACAATCTGCGGTGGCGCCACAACGGCGCGGCGTTCCGGCTGGGCTGGGAAGCCGCAATATTGATCGCGCGGGCGCGTTTGGTTGATACATTGATGGAACGTGCGATTGAAGGACAAGAGGATGTGATGGTGAAAGACCGTGATGCCAATACCGTCACGCGCCACCGCCATGACAACCGACTCGCAATGTCGATGCTGTCCCGCCTCGACCGGATGGCCGATGTCGATCCCGCAAGTGAAAGCGGCACGGCCTCCGCACAGATTATTTCGCAAGATTTTGAAACGTTTTTGACCTTGATTGAAACAGGCGCAGATAGTGCTGCCGCCGCTGCTTTCATTGCGGAGCGTAAGCCAGTCCCAAAGCATGATAATGCCGATGACCGTGACAGTGATGATGACAATGAACAGTGTGAACTTAGCCATTATCATCTTGCACGGTCGGGTAAACCTCTCTGGTATTCTGACATTCATGATGAATTGAGAACCAATTTCCCGCCGCCACCAGGCTTTGATAGCAAGAATGAAGACGGGGATTTCGGCTATGAAGGCTATTCACGAACACTCAGCGCGGATGAATATCAGGCTTATCTTTCTCAAATTGACTTAGAAATCGCGCCAAAACGCGTTTCAGAGAGCATCGCCCGCAATGCGTTTTTCGGCACGACCCAAAGGCCGAAGGATGAGGAAAATCATCTGGAATCACAGGCAGGAAACCCTCCCCTTGCCCCAACACGCTCCCCGCGCTAGGAAAGCATTTTAATGACAGCATCACCTTTCTTTCCCCACCGGCATCTGCTCGGCATAGCGGGGTTACAGCCCCATGAAATCAGCTATTTGTTGGATGAGGCCGAACAATGGGTCACCCTCAACCGATCGCTGACCAAGCATGATAACAGGCTCGCTGGGCTGACCCAGATCAATGCCTTTTTTGAAAATAGCACGCGTACCCTTCTCAGCTTTGAGATTGCGGGCAAGCGTCTCGGCGCGGATGTGGTCAACATGCACGCTGCTCAGTCGAGCGTGAAGAAGGGCGAAACATTGATCGACACGGCGATCACGCTCAACGCGATGCGCGCCGATGTGATCGTGATCCGCCACGGTTCCTCTGGTGCTGTTGCGTTGATTGCGGACAAGGTTGATTGTCCGGTCCTGAACGCAGGCGACGGGCAGCATGAACATCCGACCCAGGCCTTGCTCGACGCTTTGACAATTCGCCGCCGCAAGGGGCAAGTGCACGGCCTGAAAATCGCGATTTGCGGAGACGTGCTTCACAGCCGTGTCGCGCGGTCAAACATTCTCGCGCTGACCAGCCTTTCCGCCGAAGTGCGGGTCGTTGCGCCTGCCACGTTGATGCCCCCAGCGATTGAAGCAATGGGTGTTACCCCTTTCACCGATATGGATGCAGGAATTGAGGGCGCGGATGTGGTGATGATGCTGCGTTTGCAAAATGAACGGATGGACGGCGCGTTCATTCCTTCAGCGCGCGAATATCACGCGCTTTACGGATTGACCTATGATCGCCTCAAACGCGCCAAACCCGACGCACTGGTGATGCACCCTGGCCCCATGAATCGCGGCGTCGAAATTGCCAGCGACGTGGCTGACGATGTCAACCGTTCCGTGATTGCCGAACAGGTGGAAATGGGCGTCGCAGTGCGGATGGCCTGTCTGGACGTCCTAACGCGCGGACGGCGATTGACTCATGACATATAACGCCATATTTGTAACTACAAATGCGTAGTGGCGTTCGCTATGTCTGGGATCAGACGAAAGCGATTGCCAACATTCGTAAACACGGCATTGCGTTTGAAACAGCAGTTCAGGTTTTCGCTGACCCTTTCCATGTCTCGGCACAAGATCGGGTAGAGAATGGAGAGCATCGCTGGCAAACCTTGGGAAACGTAAATGGCTGCGCCTTGATACTGGTGGCACATACATGGACGGATCATGACGGCGTTGAAACTGTCAGAATCATTTCTGCGCGGCGCGCTGAAAAGCAGGAAAGAAAACGATATGAACAATGAACTTGTTACCGTTGAATTTGATCCTACCAATCCCCCCCTGCTCACTGATGTGCAGCGGGAAAACTTGGCGCGACTGGCGGCAATGCCCGATAAGGATATCGACTTTTCCGATATTCCGCCTTTAACAGAAAAATTCTGGGAAAATGCCGAGCGGGGAAGATTTTTCCGCCCGATCAAAAAACAAGTCACGCTGCGGCTCGATGCCGATCTGATCGACTGGTTCAAAACCCAACAAGGCGGCGCACGCGGATATCAAACGGCGATAAACGCAGCACTGCGCAAAGTGGTTGAAGGGGTACGTCGGAAGACGGGGTGAGGATGAGCAATGGCCAAAAGCGATATTTGGCTTTTCATCGTTTGAATTTTCAGAGTGAACTAAAATGGAAAATATGCAGATACTGATGACGCGCCTCTCCAGCATCACCAACGCGCGCCTCATCGACGCCAGCGGCGAACGTAACGACACGCTCTCCCTGTCTGGGGATCGCTTGGGCGGCGCGGCGCATGACGGTGACATATTCGACGCCAAGGGCGCGTGCGTTGCCCCGGGCATCATCGATCTTGGCACCTTCTCCGTCGACAAGCGCGCGTGCATTGCTGGCGGGATCACGCGGATTGCGCTGATGCCTGATCAATCGCCGCCGCTTGATGACCCGGGCCTTGTCCAGCGCGCGGCGCTTGCGGCTAAACCTGACCTGTGGGTTCATCCCCTGGGTGCGGCAACACGCGGGCTCGTCGGCGCTGAACTTGCCGAATATGCACTGATGGCAAAGGCTGGCGCTAAAGCCATTGCGACCGGCCGCGCATGGATTGCCGATTCCGGCGTGATGTTGCGGGTGCTGACCTATGCCGCATCGCTGGGCATGACCGTGATTTCCCATGCGGAAGATGATGGTCTGACGCACGGCAAGGTGGCGACATCTGGCGAAACGGCAACCCGGCTCGGCCTGCCCAGTGCGCCTGCTGCTGCTGAAGCGATGGCAATAGCGCGCGATCTTGCTCTGGTCGAACTGTGTGAAACGACACTGGGCGGCGCACGGCTCCATTTTCGTCAGGTGACGACGGCGGCGGGTTTTGCTTTGATCCGCGCGGCCAAGGCCAAGGGCTTGCCCGTGACCTGCGGCATTACACCCGCGCACCTTTTTCTTTCCGATATTGATGTCAGCGATTTTCGGACCTTTTCTAGGCTTTCTCCGCCACTTCGCGCGGAGGCAGACCGGCGTGCTGCGATTGAAGCGGTGCGAGACGGGACGATTGATGTGCTGTGTTCCGCACATGACCCGCGCGGGCCAGAAGCAAAGCGACTGCCGTTTGCCGACGCAGTACCCGGAATGGCAGGGGCGGAAACCCTGCTCGCACTTGGCCTTGGTCTCGTGCGCGACGGCGTCATCACTCTGCCCCGTCTAATGGCGATGCTGTCTGCCAACCCAGCACAGATTTTGGGCGTCGGAGGCGGATCGCTGGATGACGGCGCTGAGGCGGATCTGATAATCTTTGATCCTGATGCGCCGTGGGTGATCGACGGTGACAAATTTGCCGGCCAGGCAGGCAACACGCCTTTTGACAAGTTGCCAACCCAAGGCCGTGTCCTCAAAACGATAAAGGGCGGCCGCATTTTATGCTGACCGCCCCTCTTCGCTTTTATGGTTTGAGATTAACGCCGCGCGGCGAGACGTGTTCCGTTGCCGCGACTGGCCCACTGCATTGGCGCGTCTGCACCCGCACTGCGCACGAAACACACACCGCCAGCCGCTTTCACCTGACTGCAAACGCGGCCTGCATCCTCACGCGAGGTGAAACCGGAAACCGAAAGGCGGAACAGCGATGCTTTTTTGACATGAACACGGCTGCGTGACGGATCATAGTGACTGATCGATGCAAATTTGCGCGATACTTTTGACCACGCAGCGTCAGCACGTGCTGCCGATGAAAATGCGCCAAGCTGCACTGCAAACTTTCCGCCCTGTACTTGGCGTGCCGATGCAAAGCTCTCTGTTTTTTGGCCCGTTGGAACAATGATCTGCTTCAAAGGTGTTGGTTCTGCCCGCATGACAGGAACAACCGCTACGGATTGAACGGCAGGCGCCGTTTCAAAAGCAGGTTCTGGAAGTGTTGGCAATTCTGGGTCTGCGGCAACTGCAACCTGTTCAACGACTGGCATCACCTCTGGCTCAACCGCCGCAAGCGCCTGCGCGGGTTGCATGGTCAAGGCAAGCGCAACTGGTTGTCCGCCATCAAATGTAGGCGTGACACCGAGCAGGCTCGACACTTGGTCCGATGCCGCGGCAGGGCGCGCAAATACGGCCCATTCCCCAATGCGGGTGCTGACCATATCAACAGGCAAATCCTGTGCTGCGACAGTCCGTGCTTCAACCCATCGCCCTGACAAAGCATAAGCAAGTGCCAAATTCTGGCGTGTTTTTGCACTCGCATCAATGTCACGGACAGCGTGTTCGAGCGTGCGCACTGCGGCTTGTGGGTCACCCGCCAAAGCAACGGCCAATCCGTAATCGGCCACAGCAAGTGCTGAACGATGCTCTTCAAGCACGGCCAATGCCTCTGCCGTGCGGCCCTGCGCAATTTGCGCCAATGCCATTTTCAAAACAGCGCGGTCATGTCCGGGATTAAGCTGAAGCGTGTCTGCATAAGCTGTCTCTGCCGATTTATAGCGGCCAGCGGCAATATAGGATTCGCCAAGAAGAAAACGATACGACGCATCCTGAGGGCTTGCCGCAACAGCGCGTTCGGCCCACGAAACTGCTTTTACGCCTTTGCGTTCAGCCAGTGCAGCCTGAGCATTTGCAGCAGCTGTAACCGCCACTTTCTGCAATGCCGCTGCGCCAGAAGCTTTTACAGGGCGTTCAGCAAAACTTGCGTGCCCACCAAAGGAAACAGCTGTTCCGACAACCAGCGTTGAAACTGCCAATTTGAGAGCGTTCAATGTCTTCATGATCTTGATCCCTTTTAACAGTGTATCAGGCTGCACTGCGTGCTTTGGCATTCATGGCGGATAGTTCTGCTGCGATAGGCTGTGACGCTAAAAAAGCATCAAGCGCTTGCGTTACGATCTGCTGGGCAGACCGGTGATTGATCGCGCAAACAAGGCGCAGCTGGAGATGACGTTCTCCGTCCAGACGCAATGTAAACGCGGCTTTACTCCGCGATCCTGCGGCTGCGCGCGGTTTAACAGCTGCTTTTGGTTTGTTTTCAATAACTTCAAACTCTTCAACCAATTCCTGTTGCTGACGGACCACTTCCGGCACAGCTACGGGCGCTTCCGCCGTATAGCTTTTTGCTGGGTGCAGTTGCACTGGCGCAGATGATGTCATTGGCGATAGGCCAGCGCGACCATCAACATGGTCCTGATGATCTTGCCCCATGTCATTCCAACCAAGGTCTTCTAGGGCGTTCTGACTGTGCATGACGCCGTCATCAGGGACCATTGAAATCATGCCCTGACGTCGCATAGCAGGTGCAGCTTGCCCTTTGCGAGCTAGGAGGCCCGAAGAGAGCGACGCGAGTGGTTTTGGATCAGCCATCATCATATCCTCCTATTGGCCAACTACGCGGCGGCCAAAGCCCCCGGCGGCGGGTCTGTGGAGGGATGCGGGCACATGAGCACCAGGTGCTGCAAAAACCGTGCGGCGGAAATTCTTTTCAAGGCGATCTGAAATATAGGACCAAAGCTCAACCACCTCTTTGGCGGAACGACCATTGGGGTCAATTTCCATCACAGTGCGACCGTCAATCATTGATGCGGCATAATCAGTCCGGTGGTGGAGCGTTACAGGAGCAACTGTCCCGTGTTGCGATAAGGCGACGGCGGCCTCGTAAGTAATCTTTGCTTTTGGAGTTGCACCATTCACAACAAACAACAATGGCTTTCCAGCACGGTCGCACAAATCAACTGTTGCGCCAACAGCGCGCAAATCATGTGGGCTTGGTCGTGTCGGTATGACGACCAATTCAGCGACCGCAATCACGCTTTGAATAGCCATCGTAATCGCTGGCGGCGTATCAATAACAGCAAGGCGAAAACCCTGCTGACGCAGCATTTCAAGGTCGCTGGCCAATCTCGCAACTGTTGTTTGAGCAAAGGCGGGCAATTCTGCCTCACGCTCATTCCACCAATCCGCAAGAGACCCCTGCGGGTCAATGTCGATCAAAACGACGGGACCGGCCCCAGCGAGTTGAGCCTGAACAGCAAGATGTCCCGAGAGAGTGGTCTTGCCTGATCCGCCTTTTTGCGATGCCATCGCGAGTACGCGCATTAAATTTTCCCCGAATTGCAATTCTTAAAGGGGTGATGCCACGACTTAGGCTAAAATAGAGTTAACGTCAGATCAGGAGATTTCATTTCACCTGCATTGAACAGACTGGTTTAACTCTAATGCTGTGTTAAACATCATGCTCTATGCGTATATGAATTAGCGTATCAGGAAACGAGAATGAATTTTGTTAAAAATATAGCCTTATTGGCTACATCCATTCTACTCGTGTCATCACCCGCATTTGCGGATGTGAAGGCAGGCGTTGACGCTTGGGAGCGCGGCGATTATCCAACTGCGGTCAAGGAATGGCGTCCAATTGCAATCAAAGGTGACCCTGACGCACAATTTAATCTCGCTCAAGCGTACCGATTTGGTCGCGGCGTTGAGATTGATATGAAACAGGCTGAAGATTGGTATCGCAAGGCCGCGAACCAGGGGCATTTTCAAGCAGAGGATAATCTTGGCCTGATCATGTTTCAAAATGGCGACCGTCAAAATGCGATGCCAGTGATCGAACGTTCAGCAGCGCGCGGCGATCCGCGTGCGCAATATGTTCTTGGGACCGCGCTTTATAACGGTGACCATATGAAGCAAGATTGGGTTCGCGCTTATGCCCTAATGACACGCGCATCTGCGGCTGGTCTTCCCCGTGCGTCGGCAAGTCTGGCGCAACTGGACCAATATATTCCACTTGATCAACGTCAAAAAGGGCTGGTTATGGCGCGCGACCTTGAACTGGCGAGCGCGCGGCCTCAATTGCCTCCCGTTTCTCCAATAAATGCAACCATTCGTCCAAAACCATTGCCAACGGTGATTTCTGAAGCACTAATTCCGGCGTCAGGAGTAAATGCAAGTAAAGAACAGCCCAGACCGCAACCTGCGGTCGCTGAATCCAACATATCTGCGCCAAAGCCCTTAACAAAGGCCCAGAACGCTGGACCAATGTGGCGCATCCAGCTTGGTGCCTTTGGCGATCCGGCAAAAGCAAAGGCGCTTTGGCTTGGACTTTCCAGTCGTGTCTCTGCGCTATCAAATTTTCAGCCTTCATATGTGAAAGCTGGGCCAATAACGCGGCTTCAGACAGGACCGCTCACTTCGCGATCCGCAGCAGAAAAGCTATGTTTTACCTTAATATCAAAGGGTAATGCATGCCTTGTGGTTGCGCCCTAATCCATAATCCAGCTTGAGCGCGGATAGCCCATCGCAAAGAGAAGCGCGCTCAGATCATTATGGGCAATTTTTGCTGCCGCTGCCGCTGCTGTTTTTGGCTTCGCATGATAGGCGACACCCAACCCTGCGGCCATAATCATCGGAATGTCATTGGCACCGTCGCCAATGGCAAGGCTTTGTTCAACGGAACTTCCGGTTTGCACCAGCATGGCAAACAGGGTCTCACGCTTGGTTGCAGCCCCTACAATCGCGCCTTCAACACTGCCCGTCAGCGCGCCGTTGGCAATGCCCAAGCGATTGGCAATTGCCCGGTCAAATCCAATTTCATGCGCGACTGGATCGGCAAAGCGTGTGAAGCCCCCAGAAACTAGAACTGCGTGTCCACCTTTTGCTTTGACAGTCCGCACCAAGGCTTTTGCGCCCGGCATAATCTTGACCCGTTCGGCAAGACATGCGGCGATAGCAGTTTCGGGCAACCCTTTGAGCAGCGCAACGCGCGAACGCAGTGCCTCTTCAAAATCCAGTTCCCCGCGCATGGCTCGCTCGGTCACGGCTGCGATTTCGGGTTTTATACCTGCATAATCAGCCAGTTCATCAATACACTCAACCGTAATCATCGTTGAGTCCATATCGGCCACAATCAAAGTGCGTTGGCGTTCTGATTCGCATTGAACAATAACGTCAATGGGGCCAAGTCCGCTTTCCAAAGCATGACGCGCGGCATTCGCGTCACCCGTAAAATGAATATCCGCCGCAGTTTCAGCGTCAATCCATTGACTGTTGAGAGCGTCACACCCAATCGTGCGCAACAGATCAAGCCCGTGCGAAATATCTCCTGCACGCAAACAATCTGCTGCTATCAGCGTAGCGATGAACACAGGATACTCCCCTTCCAAACCAATTGTCGCGCTTATCGCGGGACCAACGGCCAGCGGCAAGTCCGCAATTGCAATGGCGCTTGCAAAAATGCTGCCTGCAACAATTATAAACGCTGATGCCAGTCAGGTTTACCGAGATTTGCGCGTTGTTAGTGCAAGGCCATCGGTTGTGGATGAGGCGCAAGCGCCGCACGCCGTATTTGGAGTCATTGACGGTGCGGAGGCTTGTTCCGCCGCGCGCTGGGCAGAGGCAGCGAAAACCGCGATTGCTGATTCTATAGCGTTGGGGCGTTTACCGATTTTGGTCGGCGGCACTGGCCTCTATATTCGAACTTTGCTTGACGGAATCGCACCCATTCCAGACATTGATCCTGCCATTCGATCGCAGGTCCGGGCGCTTTCTGGGGCTACGGCCTATCACCATTTATATACAGAAGATCCAGAAGCGGCACAGCGTCTGTCTCCTAACGATAGCAGTCGGATTGCGCGTGCATTGGAGGTTGTTCGTTCAACAGAAAAGCCAATGCACCATTGGCAAGCCCAGACTTTAGGCGGGATTGGAGAAAGTATTTCTCTGTCTCCAATGATTCTGCTGCCGCCGCGCGACTGGTTGTTTGAACGGTGTGACACTCGATTTTCGGCGATGCTGGAAAATGGTGGCGTCGACGAAGTGCGCGCCCTTGTTGAGCGCAACCTTGATCCTGCGCTTCCGGTGATGCGGGCGATTGGGGTGCGGGAAATCGCGGGGATTATCGCCGACCCAAAATCACGCGAAGTTGGCGAAAGTGCCGCGCAACTGGCAACGCGGCAATATGCAAAGCGGCAATATACCTGGTTTCGAAATCAGATGCCGGCGGATTGGCTGCGGGTTGAAACAATGTTAAATTCCGAAAATGTCAATGAATTAGCAATAATATTACGCAATAGGTCGTTGACATAGCAGTTTGTTACCAGTAATCGCCCGCCTCTGGACAATCTCGCTGCAACGCAACAAAGCCGCGCTACGCGTTTAAGGAACAAGTTTATGGCCGTTGAAAAATCTGGAGCTGATATCCTTATCGAGGCGCTGTGCGATCTCGGTGTCGATGTCATTTTCGGCTATCCCGGCGGTGCTGTTCTTCCGATTTATGACGCAATTTTCAAGCAGAAGCGCATCCGCCACATTCTTGTTCGCCACGAACAGGCCGCCACCCACGCCGCAGAGGGCTATGCGCGCTCGACTGGAAAACCTGGTGTTGTTCTTGTCACAAGCGGCCCGGGCGCGACCAACGCCGTCACTGGAATCACCGATGCGCTGATGGATTCTATCCCCATGGTCGTGATCACCGGACAAGTTGCCACACATCTGATCGGCACTGATGCGTTTCAGGAGGCCGATACCGTGGGCATCACGCGCCACTGCACCAAGCATAATTATCTGGTCAAAAGCCCTGATGGTCTTGGTGACATCATTCATGAAGCGTTCCATATCGCCACATCAGGACGCCCCGGCCCGGTTGTCGTGGACATTCCAAAGGATGTCCAGGTCGCCACTGCCCATTATAAAAAACCCGGCCCCATCCAGCACAAAACCTATCGCCCCCAGATTAAGCCTGAGACAGCGCTGATTGAAGCTGCGGTTGAAATGATCGCTGCTGCCGAACGCCCCATATTTTACACCGGCGGCGGGATCATCAATGCAGGTCCGGGTGCAAGCCAGATGCTGCGTGAATTGGCGCGCATTACTGGAGCCCCCGTGACTTCAACCCTGATGGGACTGGGCGCATTTCCGGCGTCCAACGATCAGTGGTTGGGTATGCTGGGCATGCACGGCACCTATGAAGCCAATTTCGCGATGAACGAGGCTGACTTGGTAATTTGCCTTGGCGCACGATTTGATGACCGTGTGACAGGCCGACTGGACGCGTTCAGCCCCAAATCAAAGAAAATTCATGTTGATATTGACCGCAGTTCAATCAACAAAATTGTCCGCGTTGATTTGGGCATCGTCGGTGACGTTGGCCGTGCACTCGAAGACATGGTTAAAATCTGGAAAGGCCGCCAACATCAAAAGGCAGACCTTTCGGCGTGGTGGAGACGGATTGACGGATGGCGCGCCAAAAAATCGCTCGATTACCCTGCCTCAAAAGAAGAAATCATGCCACAGCGCGCGATTCGCGCGCTGTGGGAGGCCACCCACAAGAAAAATCCAATCATCACAACTGAAGTCGGCCAACACCAAATGTGGGCGGCGCAGTATTTTGACTTTGAAGGCCCCAATAAGTGGCTGACCAGTGGCGGTTTGGGCACGATGGGATACGGGCTGCCCGCCGCAATTGGCGCGCAATTGGGCAACCCCAATGCGCTGGTGATCGACATTGCCGGTGAAGCATCGATCCAAATGAACATTCAGGAATTGGCAACCGCAACCCAGTACCGCCTGCCCGTCAAGATTTTCATCCTCAACAATGAATATATGGGCATGGTGCGGCAATGGCAGGAATTGACCTATTCCAGCCGCTATTCGGAAAGTTATTCGGACTCATTGCCTGATTTCGTAAAACTTGGCGAAGCCTATGGGTGGAAGGGCATTCGCATTGAAGACCCTGCTGAACTGGAAGACGGCATCGCAGCAATGCTCGCTTATGACGGCCCCGTCATTGTCGATTGCCGCGTTTCAAAACTGGCCAATTGTTTCCCAATGATCCCGTCAGGCGCCGCGCATACCGACATGATTTTGAGCGATCATAAGGTGTCGGGTGAAATGTCTGATGAAGCAAAGGCGCTGGTTTGATGCATATTAAAGAAGGACCAACCGAGCGCCACACGCTGTCGATCACTGTGACCAATGAGCCCGGCGTTCTGGCGCGGATCGCAGGTATGTTCACAGCACGCGGGTATAATATCGAAAGCCTGACCGTCGCGGACATCACTGAAGATGACAGCATCAGCCGTATCACCATTGTCACCAGCGGCACCCCCGCTGTTATCGAACAAGTTGTAGCCCAGCTTGACCGCATGGTGCCCGTCCATAAGGTAACCGACCTGACGGTCCTTGGTGCGCATGTTGAGCGCGAACTGGCCTTGGTCAAGGTTGCGGGAACCGGAGATCACCGTGTCGAAGCGTTGCGATTGGCAGAGGTTTACCGCGGCCATGTTGTCGATGCGACGACATCAAGCTTTGTTTTTGAAGTGACAGGCGCATCTGAAAAGATCGACAAATTTGTTGAGCTGATGGGTGAAATTGGCCTTGTCGAAGTCGCCCGCACCGGGATTGTTGCCATCGCAAGGGGCAAGGACGCGGTATAACCTATTCACACAATCGTCACCCTGAACGTGTTTCAGGGCCCACGCCACCATTTGAATTCGTGTTCAGAGTGTAGTGTGGATGCTGAAAAAAGCTCAGCATGACGGAAAATAATGAAAGAAAGAGACCTAAAATGCGCGTATTTTATGATGCTGATGCCGATCTGAAACTTATCGCCGATAAGAAAATTGTCATCCTTGGTTATGGCAGTCAGGGCCATGCCCATGCGCAAAATTTGCGCGATTCAGGGATTAAGGATGTCGCGGTCGCACTCCGCCCGGGTTCAGCGACAGCCGCCAAAGCCGAAGGTGCTGGTTTTAAGGTCATGTCAAATAAGGATGCGGCGCTTTGGGCTGACATCATCATGATCCTTGCGCCCGATGAACATCAGGCCGCCATCTATGCTGATGATCTGCATGCCAACATGAAACCAGGCGCAACGCTTGCCTTTGCTCATGGTTTGAATGTCCATTTTGGCCTTATCGAGCCGCGCGCTGACCTTGACGTTATTATGATCGCGCCAAAAGGCCCGGGCCACACCGTGCGCAGCGAATATCAAAAAGGCGGCGGCGTGCCGTGCCTGATTGCGGTTCATCAGGATGTTAGCGGCAACGCGCATGACATCGGCCTTGCCTATGCATCGGGCGTTGGTGGCGGACGTTCCGGTATTATCGAAACCAATTTCCGCGAAGAATGCGAAACCGATTTGTTCGGTGAACAGGCTGTTCTGTGCGGGGGCATCACGCACCTGATTCAAGCTGGGTTCGAGACGCTGACCGAGGCCGGATATGCGCCTGAAATGGCCTATTTTGAATGTCTCCATGAAACCAAATTGATCGTTGATCTGCTGTATGAAGGGGGCATCGCCAATATGCGCTATTCCATCTCAAACACCGCAGAGTACGGCGACATCGTGACCGGACCCCGCATCATCACCGCCGAAACAAAAGCGGAAATGAAACGCGTTCTAGCGGACATTCAGTCGGGTCGGTTCGTGAAGAATTTTGTACTCGACAACCGCGCTGGCCAGCCTGAACTCAAGGCCAGCCGCAAGGCCGCTGCGGCGCACCCGA
Organism: Sphingomonadales bacterium; assembly: GCA_043760405.1. GTDB lineage: Bacteria > Pseudomonadota > Alphaproteobacteria > Sphingomonadales > Sphingomonadaceae > Aquisediminimonas. Next base: position 7,054 of record JAYUPB010000037.1, on the reverse strand, counting down.
TTGAAAAAGTGGGCAGTGAATTGCGCGCAATGATGCCGTGGATTGCCAAAAATCAGCTGGTGGATAAGGCCAAGAATTAAAGGGTCATAACGGTTTCAGGACTTGACGGGTGGGGGAAGCAAAGCCATTCTCTTTGCTTCCCCCCTTTAGTTTCCGGAGTCTGAAAATGCGCCCCACCCTTCCCTTGCTCGCCCTGATAATTGCCACGCCGCTGATTGCGACAGCCTTGGTCGCACAGGGAACACCGCCTGAAGCGCCTGGAAAGGTCGACCCTGCCCGTGTGACGGGTGGCACTTATCAGGTCGAATCCACCCATGCGATCGTCGCGTGGAAGGTCAGCCATTTTGGTTTTAATGATTATTTCGGCATGTTCGGCAGCCCAACCGGCACGTTGACGCTGGATAAAGCCGACATAAGCAAATCTTCGGTCACCATCGATATTCCCCTCGGCGAACTTTATACGGTCAATGCAAAACTGACCGAGCATATGAAGGGCAAGGATTTCTTCAACTCAACCGTCAATACGAGCGCAAAATTTGTATCGAGCAGCGTCACTGTTGACGGCATGAAAGCGAAAATTGAGGGTAACCTGACATTACTGGGTCAAACCAAACCCGTTACTCTGGATGCAACATTTACTGGCGCAGGGACCAATCCTTATAACAAGAAGGAAACCGTTGGTTTCAAAGCAAATACGTCAATCAACCGCAGTGATTTTGGCATGAAATACGGTATCCCCATGGTCACGGATAAGGTTGACCTTGCTATCACCGTTGCCTTTGAAAAATGACACTTGACGTTAGCGTCAAGTAAGTTCAGTTGACAAGCCTGTCAGTGACAAGGCGAAAAAGTTATGGCTATTGAACATGTTGACGTTTTGATCGTTGGAGCTGGTATTTCCGGCATCGGCGCGGCGGTGCATTTGCAAAAAGAATGTCCGAGCAAAAGCTTTGCCATTTTTGAACGCCGCGCTGATTTTGGGGGCACATGGAGCCTGTTCAAATATCCTGGCATTCGTTCGGATTCGGACATGTACACGCTTGGTTTCCGCTTCAAACCGTGGACTGCTGAAAAAGCGATTGCCGATGCGCCTACGATTTTGAACTATCTCAGTGAAACCGTCGATGAGTATAAACTGAAAGACAAAATTCGGTTTGATCAACATGTCAAACGCGCATCCTGGTCAACCGAAACCGGGCTTTGGACTGTTGAAGGCACGTCAGCGGGCAAGCCTGTAACAATCACCTGCACCATGCTGTTCATGTGTTCGGGCTATTATAATTATGACGCTGGCTTCACGCCTGATTTTCCGGGCCGTGACGCCTATAAAGGGCAGTTTATTCATCCCCAGCTGTGGCCCGAAAACCTTGATTATAAGGGCAAAAGCGTTGTCGTGATTGGCAGCGGTGCGACTGCCGTGACGTTGGTTCCTGCTATGGCGGACCGCGGCGCAGGCCATGTGACGATGCTCCAGCGTTCCCCCACCTATATGGTATCGCGCCCCTCAGTTGATGCCTTCGCGCGCACGCTTCAACGCTGGCTTCCGGCCAAACCTGCTTATGCCATTACCCGTTGGCGCAATGTGTTGATGCAACTTTTCTTCTTCAACCTTGCGCGCAGCCGGCCGCAACACGTCAAAAAGAAACTGTTGGAAGCTGTCTCCGCCGAGCTTGGCCCTGATTACGATACCGCCACCCATTTCACCCCGCGCTACAATCCGTGGGATGAACGCCTGTGCCTTGTCCCTGACAGCGATATTTTCAACGCGATCAAGGATGGCCGCGCCTCTGTGGTGACGGACCATATCGAAAGCCTGACCGAAACCGGCATCATGCTAAAATCAGGCAAGACATTGCAAGCCGACATCATCGTCAGTGCGACTGGCCTGAACCTGCAAATGCTGGCCGGTATGGAAACCTTCGTTGATGGCCAGCGGATCAATTTTGGTAACCGCATCTTGTACAAAGGCATCATGTTTAATGATGTCCCTAACCTTGCGATGTGGTTTGGCTATACCAATGCATCCTGGACGCTGAAGGCCGATCTGACTTCGGAATATATGTGTCGCCTTATCAATCACCTTGACAAAACTGGGCAAAAAATTGTCACGCCAGTGAACGATGAACCTGATATGGAAACGTCGAAATTCGTTGATTTTTCATCGGGTTATTTTGCCCGCGCGCTGGACTCCTTGCCCCGGCAAGGCACAAAGTTGCCGTGGAAATTGCATCAAAATTACGCAAAAGACATTCGCTTGCTCCGCCACGGCACAATCACGGACGCGGTGGTATTTTCCAATCCGCATGCCATTTCAGCGGCGCTCAGCGCACCGGAATTGCTCGAAGCGGCGGAGTAGCTATCGCACCAAGCGAAAACAGTCTCGGACCTCTTTCACATAGAGGGCAGGTTGTTCCCACGCGGCAAAATGCCCCCCGTTGTCGAGCTCATTCCAGTGGATGATGTTGCTCATATGCCGTTCCGCCCAGCGGCGTGAGGCGCGGAAAATCTCACGCGGGTAAATGCTCACGCCCACCGCAATATCGAGCTTTTGTGATGAAAAACCGCCAAAGCTCTCCCAATATAGCCGCGCAGAGGATGCGGCGGTGCCAGGCAACCAATAGAGCATGATATTGTCCAGCATCTCATCCACCGTCAGCGCGTCTTCAGGCGCGCCTTGATTGTCGGTCCACGCCCACATTTTTTCGTATATCCATGCGGCTTGCCCCACGGGAGAATCGACAAGACCGTAGCCCAGCGACTGTGGCCGCGTGCCTTGTTGCTTTGCATAGCCAGAGTCCCAGTCCTGATACTGTTTGAGGGATGCCAGCGCCCCTGCTTCGCGCTCGGTGACATCAGCCATATCCTCAGGCCCTGGAAAGATCAGCGGCATGTTAACATGGATGGCGGCACACGCGGGCGGGTTGATGACGCCAATCGACGTCGTCACCGCAGCCCCCCAATCACCGCCCTGCGCCACCCAGCGGTCGTAACCCAGCCGTTCCATCAGGGTGATCCACGTCATCGCAATTTTGGGAACACCCCAGCCGGTCTCTGCTGGTTTCCCCGAAAACCCGAAACCGGGCAGAGAAGGCATCACCAGATGAAATGCATCCTCCGCCTTGCCGCCGTGCGCGGTGGGATCCGTCAGCGGGCCGATCACCTTCATAAATTCCATCACCGACCCCGGCCAACCGTGGGTGATGATCAGCGGCATCGCATCTGGATGGGGGGAACGGACATGGAGAAAATGAATGTCCAGCCCGTCAATTTCGGTCTTATATTGGCCAAGCGCATTGAGCCGCGCCTCACACGCGCGCCAATCATAGCCGTCCCGCCAATAGGTGATGAGCGCCTGCACCTGCGCCAACGGGCTGCCCTGTGTCCAATCCCCCACCGTTTCACGTTCGGGCCAACGCGTCGCATCCAGCCGCCGTTTCAGATCATCCAGATCCGCCTCAGGGATCGCCAAAGTGAACGGAACAATCGCTGCTGACATCGTTCAAAGCCCCTTGTGCGGTGTGACCAAAACTTTCTCCCCCGTCGCGCGCTTATTATAAACCGCAATGGCATCCGGGTGCAGCATTCCAGCCAAGGACACTTCGCTGGTATAGGTGCTGGCGAAAGTGGTTTTGAGTTCATCCATCACCCGCACGCGCAACCGCGCCGCATCTTCCGCGCCAATTTTCTGCAAGAAGGGGAACAACAGCCATCCACCCAGTCCCCACGCCATGCCAAAACTGCGATTGAGCACCGTCGGTGACATATCAAGCCCGCCGTAGATATAGACCTGCTTGTGCGTGGACGACCCGTAGCGGCTGTAAACCTTGGCCGTTTTATTCACGGCAACCTCCATACAAGTCAAAATCTGCCCTGCAAGCTTACCGCCACCAATCGCATCAAATGCAATTGTCGCGCCGGTTGCAACCAAGGCTGCGGTTAAATCATCCATAAAGCTTGGTGCGCTGGAATCGCAGATATGTACCGCGCCAATCCCGCGCAGCAGCGCGGCTTGTTCTGCACTGCGGACAATATTGACCAGCGCTACCCCGTCCTTGATGCAAATTTTGTTAAGCATCTGGCCTAGGTTTGACGCAGCAGCAGTATGCACCAGCGCGCTATGCCCCTCCCGTCGCATTGTTTCGACCATCCCCAGCGCGGTCAGCGGATTGACGAAACATGACGCGCCGTCCGCCGCACTTGCGCCGTCGGGGAGAACCGCACATTCGTTGACCCGTAATGTGCGGTACTGCGCATACATCGCCCCGCCGATCATCGTCACCGTCTTACCAAGCATCGCTTGTGCCGCATCAGAAGACCCGGCCGCAACGACTGTCCCTGCCCCTTCATTGCCCACCGGCATCGCTTCATCCAATCGCCCCGCCATCGCGCGCATGGCAGCCTCTCCTATTGGGGCCGTGACAACCGGGCGGTCCGCTGTGCCGGAAAAAACAGCCGCACTCATATCTGCAGCACCAAAAAGCAAACCAAGGTCTGAAGGATTGATCGGCGACGCTTCAACCCGCACAATCACCTGATCAGCAGTGGGTTCAGCCAGCACAACATCGACCAATGACACAACCAGCGCGCCACTGTTTTTGACCAAAGACTGAAGTTGCAATCCTGTTGCGGGAAACGTTGCTGTCATGTGCGATGTCCTTAATAGGGTTCAATAATCCATGGTACGCGATTGCGGTGATCGCTGCCATAGGTGATCCGTTATCCAAGGCAAGACGTGCTGACCCGGAACCCATCCATCACCACTGGCTCTGATGCGCTTGTCATACGATCCGATGTGGCATAACATTTCTTAGGGGATAATTATGCTCAGTGAAAAGCGAAGAACACTGCTTGTGATGAATGGCGCTGGCCTTTTGATTTCATCTGCCTTGGTGGGTTGGGGCTATTTTTTCTTTTTGCTTGGCGCGGTTGATCTCTGGCCCATTGTAACTGACGTTCCTATTGCCATTGGCGGTGACAGGCGCGCCTGGAACATGGCGCACATGGAAGGGATTACAAACGGTCTTGTGCTCATCGCATTGGCCGCCGCTGCGCCTTTTATTCGGCTGGGTCAGAAAGGGCAGACTTGGCTTTTTTGGTCATCGCTTACATTTGCTTGGTTGTTCACATTACCCGCGATCGCCAACGCCATATTCGGTACACGAGGGCTTGAATTTGGTGGCGGCCCCTTTCCTGGAGACGTGACGATTAATAATGTAATTTATCTTTTTGGCTGGCCGCCCATAGTCGCTGTCCATATTGGTTTTGGGCTGTTCGCATGGGGTGCATGGCAACATTACAAAGCTTTGGACAATGAATCATGAGCATGTTCCAAGTGACACCAGCCCTTCAACCGATAATTGTGCGAACGATTCCATTTGCCTTCGAAGAATCGATCAATCCAATGTGGAATCCCAGCAAGCCCGAATGGAGTCATATGGCCAATGGCGCATCATTGACGATGCCTTATCTGGAGCCCTTTCTTATCAAGACCGTCAAGGAAGCGATAAAGCTGGCGCGTAATCAGGACCTGAAGACAGCCGTTCATGGATTTATCGCACAAGAGGGCCAGCATTATCAAAACCACCGCCGCTACAACGAGATATTGAAGCGCCATTACCCTGATCTCACTGAAGTCGAGAACATGATGGATGCAGATTATAGAAGGATGCAATCTAATAGCCTGCGGCAACGGCTGGCTTATTCAGCCGGATTTGAAACGATGACGATGGGTATCACAGAATGGTTGATCAAACAGAGGAGCGATCTATTTGTTCATGCCGATGCCTCCGTTGCCTCTTTAATCCTTTGGCACATGGTCGAGGAAACCGAACATAAAAATGTCGCGTTTGATCTCTACAATGATTTATATGGAAATTATTGGCCACGGCTGTGGGGCTTATTGTCCGCAACATGGCATGTCGCAAGCTGTTCGCGCGCAGGTTATATCCGGATGCTCAAGAGCGACGGTTTGTGGCGGCAATGGAAAAGTAGGCTGCGTCTCTATCAGATGGTCGCTCGGTTTTTGATCCATACCTCACCGGCGATGTTACATTCTCTTTTACCAGGATATCATCCAAGCAAAATCAAAGACCCCCAATGGGTGGCACTCTGGGTTAAGGCTTATGCCAATTTGCCTAGCAATACTATTCCCTTGCTGAATACGAGTGACCCCGAAATTCCGGCTCAATTTGCTTCTTAGGGTCAGGATCTTTTGCAAAGGCCGTGCTGTTTCGCAATCCGCATCGGTTTGCCGCAAGATGTGTTCTAACCATCGTAAAAACCAACAATCTTGCCGTGTCTGTTCATGTGTCAGAAAGGTTGATCTGAACAAACTTCTTTCGCAGGGGGCTGCTTAAAGGAGTCGCTCTATGCATATCATTTCCAAAAAGGCAGGGGGTCTCATCCTGCTTGCCATCATTACAGTGCCAATGTCGGTCAGCTTATCCGCGCAGCAACAGGACAGTGTTGACCCCATCATCGTTCAAGGTTCGGCGCCGCCAGAAGCACCTGTAAGTACCCAGGGGCCTGAGATTAAAGGCATCATCACTGCGCGTAACGGCGACAGGATGAAAGTTACGACTGCCGACGGCACAAATATTATTATCGCCATCAACGATGCTACGCGGATCAAGGCTGGCGGGGCCCTTCTCAATGGTCGCAATAAGCTTGCAACAGACGCGCTGCTCAACGGCCTTCCTGTCACCGTCAAGACGCTGCAATCGGGCGAACAGCTTATGGCGAGCCAAATCAGTTTGCGGAACAAAGACCTGAAGACCGCAACAATGATCCGTAACGGTACGGCTCAAGGGTTCGCTGAACAGACAGCAGCGACCGAGGCACTGCGCGGTCGCGTGGGTGATATCGACCAGTATAATATCAAAGGCACGACAAACGTAAACTTCGATACTGGCAAGGCGGTGCTCTCCGAACAGGGCAAGGCCGATCTGTGTGCGGCTGTAAGTACAGCCGATGCCATGAAAAATGCCCAGATCCTTGTGATCGGTTACACAGATTCAACCGGAAGCGATGATTTTAACCAGCAGCTCAGTGAAAA
>JAYUPB010000036.1:0-41360 GCA_043760405.1 Sphingomonadales bacterium | reverse complement strand
GGGCACGCCAATCGCATTTTCGGGCGGACGCGGAAGGTTTTCTACAAGGCCAATGGTTTCATAGCCGAAATATCCCACCAGGCTGGCGAGTGCGGGGGGAAGCCCCACTGGCACATCAATTCGGCAGGCATCAACCAAAGCGTGGAGTGCGGTTAAACTGTCCTCGCTCATGGGTTCAAAGGCGGAATGATCGGTCAACCAGTGGCGGTTGACCTCTGCGTGCGTGCCGTGCGCCCTGAATAACAGGTCTGGGGCAAGGCCAAGCAAACTATACCGTCCGCGCACAGCGCCGCCTTCGACCGATTCAAGCAGGAAATCGCCGCGACCGCTTTCAAACAGTTTGAGCGCCGCTGACACAGGGGTCTCTGTATCGGCGATCAGGCTGCGCCACACGAGCGCAGGTTTTCCTGAGCTCAAAGTGTTTAGGGCAAGATCATCATTGCCCGCTCCGTTCATTTTGTGCCCGCGCCCAAAAGGCTCGCTTTGAGCTGTGCTGCTGCTGCAGCGTTGCGTTTCACTTTAAGCTCGGATTGAACAGCAGCGGTAAATTGTTCGGTATATTCGCGGGCGACCAAATCAGCGAGTTCACGTTGTGTGGTCGCAATCAATTGGGGGTCAGCGGTTTGGCCAGCCTGAATGCTGTCCAGCCAAATGACAAACCAGCCCTGATTGTCTGGCATTTCAATGACTTTGGCCTTTTTGGGGGCCATGCTGAACAAAAGGGTTAGGGCAGGAGGCACTTGCTGCCCCGCACGCGATATATCAATGCGACGGGCATTGATCGGGCGCGGCGCGGGAAGCAGCGTTCCAGCCGCCGAAAGCGCAGCGGCAAAGGGCGTTCCTGCATTCGCACGCGCGGCAATTGCATCGGCAATTTTTCGTGCGGCACGTGATGCGCGGTCAGCAACAAAATCATTCGCCACCTGGGGCTGAATTTTGGCCAAAGCGCGCGGCGCAGAGGCGACAATTGTGTCGAGGTCATAAAATGCGAACGATTCCGGGGACAGTGTGACAAGCGTTGGATCATCATCAATCTCTGCCTGAAACGCATCGCGCAAAATGACTGGCAATTCAGCGCCAGCCTTAAATCCAGTTTGTTCTGGTGCGATGCCGCTGGCGGTCACCACAGGGGTGGCAATGACTGTCAGGCCCTTTGATTTGACAATATCATCAAAGGTTTGGCCATCAGCAACGGCATCATCAATTTCGGTCACGAAGTTTGACAGCGCTTCGTCATTTTTTTGCCTGGTCAGCAGCGCGATTATATCGCCGCGTACAGCTGCAAGCGGACGTCCGGCAACTCCGGAAAGTGTGTCAACACGAACAACGTGCCAACCGAGGCCAGATTTAACCGGCATCGTCACACCGCCTTTGCTTTGCGCAAATGCCGCAGTTGCGACAGCATCAGAACTCTGTTTGGCAAACAAGGACTTTTCCATAGCCGTGAGCGTCAAGGCATCGACACCAGCTGATTTTGCTGCGACGTCAAAGGGGGTGCCCGAACGAACTGCTGTGGCAATTCGTGTGGCACTCGATTGATCTTGCACGATAATTTGCGTCAAATTGCGGGTTTCTCGGGCTGCGTAGGTTGCGGCATTTTTTTTGTAGTACGATGCAATTTCAGCCTCGCTGGGCAAAACTTTTCCAACAAAACGGCTTTTGTCGAAGGTGGTATAACGAATGGCACGTGTTTCAGGGACGGTGTACCGCGCTGCATTTCGTGAGTAAAATGCCTGAATATCAGCCGTAGTCGGAGCGGGGCCTCCAGAAAAAGCGGACAACGGAACAGCTGCGACACTCCCACTGCGACTTTCGAGCGCCAATGCTGCATAAGGCAGGGCGATCCCGTTTTGAACGCCCGCACTTGCAGAAACAGGGACCAGCATATGGCGCAACAGAATCGACTGCGTCACTTCTGATCTGAACCGCGCTTCCGTCATCCCTTGGCTCGACAGAACTTGCTGAAAACGTGCCTGATCGAATCCTCCAGCAGCACCATTGAACGCAGCGATGCTCCCAATTTCGCCGCCAACCAGTTTGTGGCTGATGACCATCCCGTGTTGTTTGGCAAAAATTTCCAGTGATGTGAAATCGATCAATTCTTTCAGGATACCGTCAAAGGCGCCCTCACGAATAAAGCTCGACATGTTCATGCCGGGCTGTTCCTGCCTCGCGCGTTTGAGCGCTGTATCGAGGCGCTTTGACAGTTCGTCAGCCGTAACAGCACGCCCTGACACACTGGCCAAATCTGACCCACCGCCGCCGATATTCCCTAGGCCGGAAGGCGTGCCAACGCCGGTGATGATAAAAGCAATCATGATCAGACCCAAAAGGCCCAAAACGGCCCAGGATGAAAGTGCGCGGCGGAAAAACGAAATCATGTAACGCGGTGCTCCAGTTTGGATTGCGCATTGCCATACGGTGCAGATCGCTGTCCATCAAGCACCTGTAAAGCTGGCAGTTGCATGATTGCTTTGCTAACCGGCAGCACAGATGATCATGGGAGACTGAAATGGCGTTGCGCAAGCTGGTGGCTGGAAACTGGAAAATGAACGGTAATTTGGCCGCGCTTGAAGAAATGGGTGCGATTGCTGAGGCCGCACAAGATCATACAGGTGTAGATGTTGCTTTGTGTGTTCCTGCAACGCTTATTGGTGTCGCATTGGCACAATATCCTGATTTTTCGGTTGGTGGACAGGATTGTCACTGGGCAGAAAACGGCGCGCATACCGGATGCCTTTCGGTTTCTATGCTTAAGGAAGCGGGGGCAACCCTCGTGATCGTTGGGCATAGTGAACGCCGGGCGGATAATCATGAAACCAGCGCAGAAGTGCGGGCAAAAGCGCAGGCTGCGGTTGTTGGTGGTTTGATCGCAGTGATTTGTGTCGGCGAAACGGAAGTGCAACGTGATGCAGGGCAAGCCGTTTCGATTGTTGTCGGCCAGATCATAGAATCCGTGCCGGCCAATGCAACTGGGGCAGCGATTGCCGTTGCCTATGAACCTGTATGGGCGATTGGCACTGGTCGCACACCATCAGCTGGAGACGTGGCGGAGATGCACACCGCGATCCGTCAGCAATTGGTCGCGCAATTGGGCGACGAAGGGGCAAAGGTTCGCATCCTCTACGGCGGATCGGTCAAAGCATCAAATGCAGCTGAATTGCTTGCTATTCCCGATGTTAACGGTGCGCTCGTCGGCGGAGCAAGCCTGAAGGCGGCAGATTTCGTGCCGATTATTGCGGCAGCATAACCCAAAATCTATGGGCCCAAATCGCATTAGAGATAGGGCCACCACATACTTATGAATGCAGCGACACTTCCAAAGGCGATGAGACAGGTCACAAGGATCAGACTCAACGCCATCATGGTCTTGCCCCGCGCCGTGCCGGAATCCTCAATGTGCAAATAGATTTCAAGAAAAATAAGGGGCAAGATGAAATCTCCAAAGGACCAGAAAATTATGAAGGGGCCATCAAATTTCTCGCCAATACCAACCGGGCCTTGATTGATAAAAATCCATCCCATGAGCCCAACGCGAAAAAACCATACGCCACTGACCTGAATGAAAGTGCGCAGTGCCCAGCGGCGATGCGATACAAAATTGCGTGAACGGGCTGCGCGATATGTCATCACCGCGCCAATCATGATCAATGTGGCATTTAGGCTAATCGCGATTGAGCCATAAATGCTGGTGGCCGCACCGCGAACCCAGACCAAGTAAAGCCCGCCCACTGCCATTCCAAAAGCCGTTAATAGGAATATCCGTCCATTCCAGCGATGAAAGGAAAGCGCACGAGTTCGGATTTTTGGAACAAGCTGCAATGTGCCACCAAAGGTAATGATGGCCGCCATGAGAATATGTGACGCGAAAAAAATGTTGCCGAGCGTATCGCCCGACACGTGTCCAGCAATTGTTGTGTTATTCCAATCCTTCAAATTTCCCTGAACGCCCGCGCTGCCATAATGGGCAATCATATAATATACGAACACCCACTGTCCGATGACGGTTGTTAACAACCAAAATGCGGCTGCCATTTTCAAGATTTTTTTTGCTGAAGAATTTGGCTTTATTTCGCCAATTGATAGGGAGTCTGGCATGCATAGTCTTTCATCTGGGTCTATAATTTTCTGGAAGTGTATTGCATGACTATATCGGTTGACATGACTTTGATGCCCAAAAATCGGACATCAAGTGTCAGGATGTCTGATCGTCACCTGTAGCGAGACTATATTCCGACAGCGCCAGAGTTTGACCAAGGTTGATCGCAACAAGGCTGTGCGCTAAGGGCTGCGCATCATATTTGATTTTTCCAGAAAAGCCGTATCACCATGTTTACATTTTTGCTCGTCGTTCACGTCATCATCGCCGTTGCTTTGGTGGGTGTCATCTTGATGCAACGCTCTGAAGGTGGCGGATTAACCGGCGGAAGCCCAGCTGGACTGATGTCGGCGCGCGGCGCTGCAGATTTTCTCACGCGGGCAACGACTGTTCTTGCGATATTGTTTATCACGGTATCGATTGCGCTTGCCGGTCTTGCGACATTGAACCGCGCACCTACCGAAATTGACACGTCCCTTGCGCGTAAACCCGGTGCAGCGCCCATTACAGATACCAATACAGTGGCCCCTGTTGGTGCATCTCAAGCTGCACCCTCCACGTCTCCAGTGCCGCTGGCCGTGCCTGTTGCTCCTGTCACCAAAGCAGCTGCGCCAGCACCCAAGCCAGTTGTGGCAAAGCCGAAGGCTGTGGAAGCAAAAGTCACTCCAAGCACGGCAAAGCCAGCCGAAGCGCCAAAACCAGCTGAAACTGTCGTGCCATCTGGCCTGATTCCCGACGCCAAACCAAACTGAGCGCGGAGCTTTATTTTACAAAAGCGGATTTGGTGGGTTGCCGAATCCCTGTAACGCGGCGTAACGCTCTCCTCCCATGGCACGGTTTATTTTCATCACCGGCGGCGTGGTCTCATCGCTTGGCAAAGGCCTTATGGCCGCCTCTTTGGCTGCACTGCTTCAGGCACGCGGTTACCGCGCCCGTATTCGTAAATTTGACCCCTATTTGAACGTCGATCCGGGGACAATGTCCCCCTATCAGCACGGCGAAGTCTATGTGACCGATGACGGCGCAGAAACGGATCTTGATCTGGGTCATTATGAACGCTTTACCGGCGTTGCGTCGCGGCAAACCGACAATGTGACGTCAGGCCGTATCTATCAGCAAATTATCACGCGCGAACGCAAGGGTGATTATTTGGGCGCGACAGTGCAGGTCATTCCCCATGTTACGGACGCGATCAAGGCATTTGCGCTTAATCAGATTGATGATGTCGATTTCGTTCTCTGTGAAATCGGGGGGACAGTCGGTGATATCGAATCGCTGCCGTTTATTGAAGCGATCCGTCAGCTTAAAAATGATCTGGGACGCGGACAGGCAATCTCTATCCATGTGACGCTGGTGCCCTATATCGCGGCGGCGGGTGAATTGAAAACCAAGCCAACCCAGCATTCCGTGCGTGAGCTTGCGGCGCTTGGTGTACAGCCTGATGTGCTCGTCTGCCGCTGTGAACAGCCCTTGCCAGACGGCGAGCGTGCGAAAATTGCGCTATTCTGTAACGTACGGAAAGAGGCGGTGATCCCAGCACTGGATGCGAAATCAATCTACGCTGTACCGTTGCAATATCATGCCGAGGGGCTGGATGAAGAAGTGTTGCGCGCGTTTGGTATTGAACCTGCCGCAAATCCAAATCTGTCGCGTTGGGTTGATATTGAGGATCGCCTCGCCAATTTTGAAGGCGAAGTCACAATCGGGGTGGTCGGAAAATATGTCGGGCTCCCTGATGCCTATAAATCACTCAGTGAAGCCTTGGTCCACGGTGGGATCGCAAACCGTGTGAAGGTCAATATTCAGTGGATCGACGCCGAATTGTTTGAAGCCGCCGATGCTGACGTCGCCGCACGACTGGAACCTCTGCATGCGATTCTCGTTCCGGGGGCTTTTGGGGAACGCGGTGCGGAGGGTAAAATCGCCAGCATTCGCTTCGCGCGTGAACGCAAGGTGCCGTATTTTGGGATTTGTTTCGGGATGCAGATGGCCTGTGTTGAGGCCGCGCGGAATCTCGCGGGGATTGAGAACGCGTCCTCCACCGAATTTGGTTCGACTTCGGAACCTGTGGTTGGTCTGATCACCGAATGGATGACAGCTGAAGGATTGCAACAGCGCGAAGCGGGGGGTGATTTGGGTGGCACAATGCGGCTCGGTGCTTATGCTGCGCATTTAACTGGCAATAGCCATGTCGCGCGTATTTATGGCACAAACGCAATTTCTGAACGCCATCGTCACCGCTTTGAAGTCAATGTGCATTACCGTGAACCGCTGGAATTAAGCGGATTGGTGTTCAGCGGGATGTCGCCAGACGGCACTTTGCCCGAAATTGTTGAACGGCCGGACCATCCGTGGTTTGTCGGGGTACAGTTTCATCCAGAACTCAAGAGCAAACCTTTCGACCCGCATCCCTTATTTTCGAGTTTTATTGCAGCGGCTGTTAAGCAGAGTCGATTGGTTTAAATTCATTAGAAAGGCTCAGCATGGACGCAAAAGCATTAGCATCCCTCTTGCCCGAAGGGTCTTTATTCGGATCTTGCCGTGCTGATGAACTGTCGGACATGCTTGCCCTTGCAACACTTCAAAAAATGAAGCGCGGGCAGACGCTGTTGTTGCAGGGCGATCCCGGCGATGCGCTCATCATCTTGTTAGAAGGATGCGCTCGCGTGACAATGGTCGCGAGCAATGGGCGAGAGATTACGCTCGATTATGCGGACCCCGGTGATGTGCTCGGCGAAATTGCGGTGCTTGACGGAGGAGAGCGCTCTGCCTCCGTTATTGCACTTGATCAGGGCAGTTATTTGAGACTGAGCCGTGCGGCATTTGAAGCGACAATTGAACGCCATCCCGCAATGGCATGGCGCGTGATGCGCGAATTAGCGCGTCGTTTGCGGCAAACCAATGCCACGGTGGAAAGCGACCGCGCCTACGCATCGGGGCCGCGGCTTGCGCGCTTTCTTCAGCGATTAACCTACTCAGATGATGATGGCAGCCATTTGCGGCTCGATCTCAGCCAGACAGAACTTGGAAGTTTTGCAGGGATGAGCCGTGAAAATATCAACCGCCAACTGTCAGCATGGGCCGATTGCGGTATCATTGCGCTTGAACATGGACGCATCCAAATTCTGGACAGTCGGTTTCTCGGCGAAATTGCTGAATCGTCTGAATAATAAAGTGATGGGAATGACGATTCCATCCTAAAATGCAAAGTGCCCGGACCGTTTCCGATCCGGGCACCCGCGTGACGATCCTTAAAAAAATCTCGTCAGCCCCCTTAAAACCTCGTCTCAACCTTGGCGATAAAACCAATGGAGCCGAAGCCTCCCCGAACCGTGACCACTATATGGACTTCGACCCAGATCATGATGGCTAGGAGTGAATTTGGGAAAAGTCATGAACCAAAACGATTTTCCATTACGATTTGGCAGTGGCTGTGTTCATTTCGCAACAGAGTGAGAGATGGTTGTCAGAAACCTGTCCACCTCTTAGAGCTCCTACGATGATCCTTTCCCGCTACGAACGCATGATTGCGAAACGATATTTGTTACCGGGGAAGGGCGAGGGATTTATTTTTCTTGTTGCTGGGTTCAGTCTGGTTGCGGTCATGCTGGGTGTTGCAGTTCTGATCGTCGTCATGAGTGTGATGAACGGGTTTCGCGCCGAATTGTTTGATAAAATCGTTGGCCTGAATGGCCATGCTGTTGTGCAGGGCTATGGCGGACGCTTGCCTGATTGGCAGGATATAATGAAGCAAGCCAAGACGACGCCGGGGATTGTATCAGCCACACCGTTGATCGAACAGCCGCTTGCCGCAAGTTATAATGGCCGTATGGCTCCGATTTTGGTGCGCGGGATGCGCGTTGCCGACATCACCGAAAATAAAGTCATCAAAAACAAAGTTTTGGCGGGAAAACTTTCTGATTTGTCGCCTGGCAGCGGCAAAGTCGCAATTGGTGCGCGGTTGGCCGAAGAAATGGGGGTCAGTGTTGGCGATTCGCTTAGCCTTCTATCGACCGATGGCCAGGCCACCCCATTTGGTACTGTCCCGCGCATTGTCAGTTACACTGTGGCGGCTGTGTTTGAAGTGGGTGTTTACGATTTTGACAAATTGTACGTGATGATGCCCATCGAAGATGCCCAAACCTTGCTTTTGCTTGGTGATGCTGTGGGCATGATTGAAGTGGATACGGTTGACGCAGACAGGGTCGGAGAAATTCTGGCTCCGCTCGTCAAAAAAACGATAGGCCGTGCGGTTATCGCAGATTGGCGGAGCATGAATGCATCCTTATTTGAAGCGTTGGCCGTGGACCGCGTCGTCTCCTTCTTCGTGCTGTCGCTCATCATATTGGTAGCTGTTTTTAATATTTGTTCCTCCCTCATCATGTTGGTGCGCTCGAAATCCCGTGATATTGCCATCATCAGGACCATGGGCGCATCGCGGGGCAGTTTGGTGCGCATCTTTGTGTCGGTCGGGGTCGCAATTGGTGGTCTCGGTATCCTTGCGGGAACGATGTTGGGGTTCATTATTTTGTATTTCCGCCAATCGATGGTCAATGGCATTCAATTTTTAACAGGCAAAAACCTGTGGGATCCTTCCATCCGCTTTCTGACCGAGCTTCCCGCGAAAACTGACCCCAAAGAAGTCATCGGGATTTTGCTTCTGACATTTTTGTTTAGCTTTTTGGCGACGCTTTATCCGGCTTTCAAAGCAGCCGGAACAGATCCTGTGCAGGTACTGCGCTATGAATGATGTGCTCGCCGTCACTGGTCTCAGCCGCTCTTTTACGCAGGGCGGTGATACCATTCATGTTTTGCGCGGGGTCGATCTGACGATCGCGCCGGGTGAAATTGTCGCGCTGCTTGGCCCGTCGGGGTCTGGAAAATCGACGATGTTGCAGGCGGTTGGCTTGTTAGAAGGCGGATTTGAAGGATCGATCAAGATATGCAGCGAAGAGGCCTCTGCGCTCGACAATGTTGGCCGCACACGCGTGCGACGGGATATGTTGGGTTTTATCTATCAATTTCATCATTTGCTCCCCGATTTTACCGCGATTGAAAACGTCATCTTGCCGCAATTGATCTGCGATGCTGCGCCACGTCAGGCAGAGGAGCGGGCCAAGGATATTTTGAGTGCGCTTGGGCTTGCCCACCGTTTGACGCACCGGCCAAGCCAATTGTCGGGCGGAGAACAGCAACGCGTCGCAGTGGCGCGGGCGTTGGCGAACCAGCCTAAACTGGTGTTGGCCGATGAACCCACCGGTAATCTTGATGAGGTCACCGCTGATACGGTTTTGTCAGAATTTCTAAAATTGGTACGCGGGCAGGGTGGTGCCGCACTCGTTGCAACGCATAATGAACGTCTTGCAGCCAAAATGGACCGCGTTGTGCGCTTACATGACGGGACGCTTACGTAAGCAAGCATTGATTGCAGGGGCAATCCTCCCCATATGCGGAATCAAGAGAATAATTTCGGAGTTTTGATGAGCCAGCTTTATCCCGTTTTGCCATTGCGCGACATTGTGGTGTTTCCGAACATGATTGTTCCCCTGTTCGTTGGGCGCGACAAATCTGTTGCAGCGCTTGAACAGGCGATGGCGGCTGACAAGGAAATATTCCTCGTTGCGCAATTGGACCCAGCCCAAGATGATCCAGGGCGTGATGACCTTTTCGATCTTGGTGTTATTGCCACGGTTCTACAGCTTTTGAAACTGCCTGATGGCACGGTTCGCGTGTTGGTAGAAGGAAAACAGCGTGCGTCACTGGTTACGCTTGAGGAGCAAGGTGAAACCTTGCTTGCAACAGTTGCACTGGCAGAAGAGGTTGTCAGCACCGGCGTTGAAGTGGCCGCACTGATGCGTTCGGTTGTTGATCAGTTTGAAAATTATGCAAAGCTTAACAAGAAACTTCCGGCAGAAACGGCTATACAGTTGAGCGAAATTGAGGATGCATCGCGCCTTGCAGATGCCGTTGCGGCGAATCTTTCTCTTAAAGTGTCCGACAAACAAACATTGCTGGTTGAACTTGATACGGCCAAGCGCCTTGAAATGGCATTTGCCTTCATGGAAGGCGAATTGGGAGTTTTACAGGTTGAAAAGAAAATCCGCAGCCGCGTGAAGCGGCAAATGGAAAAAACCCAGCGCGAATATTATCTTAATGAACAACTCAAAGCGATTCAACGTGAGCTTGGCAATGAGGGTGAAGAAGGCGACGGCAACGAACTCGCCGAGCTGCAGAAAAAGGTCGACACACTCAAGCTCTCGGTGGAAGCCAAAGCCAAAGCCAGCGCAGAACTCAAAAAACTTAAAACAATGGCGCCGATGTCAGCCGAAGCAACGGTTGTACGCAATTATCTTGATGTTCTGCTCGGATTGCCGTGGGGCAAGAAATCCAAGTTAAAAAAGGATTTGAGTGTCGCGCAGAAGGTGCTTGATGACGATCATTACGCGCTTGAAAAAGTGAAAGACCGGATCGTTGAGTATCTGGCTGTGCAAGCGCGCACCAATAAGCTCAAAGGCCCTATCTTGTGTCTTGTTGGCCCGCCTGGGGTTGGAAAAACATCCCTTGGCCGTTCTATTGCCAAGGCATGCGGGCGTGAGTTTATCCGTCAATCCCTTGGCGGTGTGCGCGATGAGGCTGAAATCCGTGGCCACAGGCGCACCTATATTGGGTCATTGCCTGGTAAAATTGTCACCAATCTCAAAAAAGCGGGGACGATGAATCCCTTGTTCTTGCTTGATGAAATTGACAAGCTTGGTCAGGATTTCCGCGGCGACCCCGCGTCGGCACTGCTTGAGGTGCTTGATCCAGAACAGAATAGCAAGTTTCAGGATCACTATCTCGAAACCGATATTGATCTGTCTGACGTGATGTTTGTTACAACCGCAAACTCGCTCAATTTGCCGCAAGCCTTGCTCGACCGGATGGAGATCATCCGCCTTGAAGGCTATACCGAAGATGAAAAGCTTGAAATTGCAAAGCGGCATCTTTTGCCCAAACAAATTGATGCCCACGGTCTGAAGAAAGGCGAATTTGCGCTGACGGACGGGGGACTCCGGGCGCTTATACAAAATTACACGCGCGAATCTGGGGTTCGGACGTTAGAACGCGAACTTGCCAAACTTGCGCGCAAGGCTCTTCGCCGGATTCTTGAAGGCAAAGCGAACAGCATTGAAATTACCGAAGACAATATCGCTGAATTTGCGGGAGTCTTGAAATATCGCCACGACATGGGCGAAGAAGAAAATCAGATTGGCGCTGTCACTGGGCTCGCGTGGACCGAAGTTGGGGGAGAACTCCTGACGATCGAAGCGGTCACTGTTCAAGGCAAAGGCATGATCCGCACCACGGGGAAACTTGGCGAAGTGATGACAGAGTCCGTTCAGGCGGCATTGTCATTCGTTAAAGCGCGCGCCCCTGCCTACGGTATTAAGCCAAGTGTGTTCGCACGCAAAGACATCCATATCCATTTACCCGAAGGTGCTGTGCCAAAGGATGGACCGTCTGCAGGCGTTGGGATGGTCACCGCAATTGTTTCAACGCTGACTGGCATTGCAGTCCGCCGTGAAGTGGCAATGACGGGTGAAGTCACACTGCGCGGTCGTGTTTTGCCAATTGGTGGATTGAAAGAAAAACTTTTGGCAGCCCTGCGCGGCGGCATAACCACGGTCCTTATTCCACAAGAAAATGAAAAAGATCTCGCAGAAATTCCTGCCAATGTGCGTGACGGACTGAAAATCATTCCAGTCAAACATGTGGATGAGGTGCTGGCATTGGCGCTGATTGAACCGATGACGCCAATTGATTGGTCTGAGTCTGACGAACTCGCCACGCAACCACCGCACACGCAAGCGCCCCCAGAGGATGTTGTACGGCACTAAAGGCGGAGAAATTCGAGTCGCTCCGAGTCGTTGAGCGACGATAATTGACACGCTATAGCTTTGTGAAAGCACCGCATTTTTAGCAAATCTGCTACATTCGATGCTGATCAACCGTTAACTGCAACAAATTGGCCTCATTTTGACGCTTTTGCTTTGACAGGCCTGTTTCGCGTGGCATTAATGCGGCCCGGCAATCACCAAGATTCCGAACGTCTTTAAACTCTATGGAGGGGGTTCCCAACAATGAACAAGCAAGATCTTATCGCCGCAGTTGCAGATGCATCCGGCCTCACCAAAGCTGACGCAAGTAAAGCTGTTGAAGGCGTATTTGACGCTGTGACAGGCGCTTTGAAAAAGGGCGATGAAGTGCGCCTTGTCGGTTTTGGTACGTTTTCGGTTTCGAAGCGTAAGGCTTCAACCGGTCGTAACCCACGCACCGGCGAACCCATGCAGATCAAAGCATCATCACAGCCGAAATTTAAGGCCGGTAAAGGCCTTAAGGATGCAGTGAACTAATTTTATTGCTTCCAATCTGGAAGGGGTAAAACAAACGGGCAGCACTGTGAAGGTGTTGCCCGTTTTTGTTTGGGGGTAGGCTTGTTTTAACGCGTTGGGTTGGCTAACGGCCACCCTCACCAAGCGTGGGCGCGTAGCTCAGTGGTAGAGCACACCCTTCACACGGGTGGGGTCGCAGGTTCAATCCCTGCCGCGCCCACCACGCATTTCTATTCAAAAACCTAAGCCAGAGTTGCAAAGCCATCTGCTTTGGCTCATCGCTATTCCGTAAAATTTGTTAAGGAAAAAGAGATTATGCGCGCAATTGATCATTTTCTAAGCGGCGGAGCCACGTTCACATCGGCGCGGCACGGTGATGTGTTTGACCCCAACAATGGTGGGGTGCAGGCGCGCGTCGTTTTGGGTGATGCCGCAGTGCTTGAAGCAGCAGTGCTGGCGGCGCAAAATGCGCAACCGGCATGGGCAGCGACCAATCCGCAACGCCGCGCGCGTGTCATGTTTGAATTCAAGCGGCTGGTTGAAGCCAATATGGATAGCCTTGCGCATTTGCTGTCATCAGAACACGGCAAAGTGATTGCCGATTCCAAGGGTGATATTCAGCGCGGGCTTGAAGTGATCGAATTTTGCTGCGGCATCCCGCATGTTTTGAAGGGTGAATATACCCAAGGCGCTGGCCCCGGCATCGACGTTTATTCGATGCGCCAACCGATCGGCATTGGCGCCGGGATCACACCCTTTAACTTTCCGGGTATGATCCCGCTGTGGATGTGTGGTCCTGCCATTGCAACGGGCAATGCCTTCATCATCAAACCAAGCGAACGTGACCCGAGCTTACCCGTGCGTTTGGCCGAACTGTTCCGCGAGGCCGGATTGCCAGAGGGTATCTTGCAAGTGGTCCACGGTGATAAGGAAATGGTTGATGCGATCCTTGATCATCCTGCGATTGGCGCAATCAGCTTTGTTGGATCATCGGACATTGCGCACTATGTTTATCAACGCGGTGTTGCTGCTGGTAAACGCGTTCAGGCGATGGGCGGAGCAAAAAACCACGGTATCGTGATGCCAGATGCTGATTTGGATCAAGTGGTGAATGATTTGTCTGGCGCGGCATTTGGTTCGGCTGGCGAACGCTGTATGGCGCTTCCTGTTGTGGTGCCGGTCGGCGAAGATACTGCCAACCGTTTGCGCGAAAAATTGATCCCAGCCATTGCCGCACTCCGCGTCGGCATCTCAACCGATGAAGAAGCGCATTACGGCCCGGTTATCAATGCCGCACATAAAGCACGTGTTGAAGGCTGGATCCAAAAAGGCGTTGATGAAGGTGCAGAGCTTGTCGTTGATGGACGCGGTTTCAACCTTCAGGGGCATGAAGAAGGGTTTTTCATCGGCCCGTCACTGTTCGACCATGTCACGACATCGATGGAAAGCTATAAAGAAGAAATTTTCGGCCCCGTGCTCCAGATGGTTCGCGCGGCCAATTTTGAGGAGGCTTTGGCGCTGCCCAGCCAGCATCAGTACGGCAACGGCGTCGCTATCTTCACGCGCAACGGTCACGCGGCGCGTGAATTTGCCGCGCGCGTCAATGTCGGCATGGTTGGCATCAATGTGCCGATCCCCGTGCCGGTTGCTTATCACAGCTTCGGCGGGTGGAAACGTAGCGCATTCGGCGACACCAATCAGCACGGTATGGAAGGCGTGAAATTCTGGACCAAGGTCAAAACAATTACCCAGCGCTGGCCAGATGGAGCATCCGACGGCGGTAACGCGTTTGTTATTCCGACGATGGGGTAAAATTGTGAAACAACGCGTCAGCAGTGATTCCCCGTTAGAGCCAAGCATCGATTTTTGCAGGGTGATACGGGCAGGTAGTCAAATCATCGTTCCTGCTGACATCGCAACGTTTGAACAAGTCGGCTCGACAACAACCTGCTGTGTCGCTGCTCACAGTAAATGGTTGGGCGTGGCGCGCGCCGCAACACCAACACTTTTGGTCTCAGGCTTCATTCGTCCTGAATGGAAGGTCGAAATCGATACAGAAGCGAACAGCGTATGACGGGATTACGTAAGCTCCGTTTCGCTCTGCTGGCTCTGCTGAGCATGTTCCTAGTCGAAGCGACACCAGCGCTCGCGCAGAAACGCATTGCACTCTCTTTCGATGATGTGCCACGCCCCACTGGTGCATTTTTCGATTCAGAAGAACGGCGACTTAAACTCATTGCCGCGCTACGACGGGCCAACGTGAAACAGGCTGCCTTTTTCGTAAATCCCGGAAAACTTGCTGGCGACGACGACGTCCGCGTCATGCAATATGTTCGCGCAGGACATGTGATAGCTAATCACGGATTCAGCCATATAGGACTTAGCGATAGCGCGGTGGATGCTTATCTTGCTGACATCGACAAGGCATCAGCATGGCTCAAAGGGCGAAAGGGCTATCGGCCCTGGTTTCGATTCCCCTATCTTGATGAGGGCCGAAAAGATAAAATTAAGCGTGATGCTGTCCGAGCCGGACTCAGGGCGCGCGGATTGACCAACGGTTATGTGACGGCCGAATCTTCCGACTGGCATCTCGAAAGCCTTTCGGTTGACGCTAAACGCAACCGGCAAACAATAAATTTAGATGCGTTTCGCAAACTTTATGTGAGTTGGCACGTTGAAGCGGCTAATTTCTACGATGACCTAGCTGTGAAGACGATCGGTCGTTCACCCGCGCATGTCATGTTGCTTCATGAAAATGACATCGCAGCCCTGTTTATCGTTGATCTGGTCAAGGCGTTGCGACAGGACGGCTGGACGATCATCACAGCCGATAAAGCTTATGCCGACGACATATTGCAGGCCATGCCAGACACGCCATCAGCACAGGGCGACTTGATCGAAATGATGGCGTGGGAAAAAGGTTTGCCGCGGCCCCGCTGGTACAAGTATAATGATACTGATCTAGCAACCGAACAATTCAACACACAGGTTTTGGGACTAAGCAAATCCAAGGTAGCACCCTCAAAATGACCAACCAATTCGACCTGACCGAGGATCAGCGCGCCATTCAAGATATGGCGCGCAAATTTACCGCTGACGCGATTACGCCGCACGCGGCGGAGTGGGATGAGAATCATTTTTTCCCGCGCGAAACAATTAAGGCGGCGGCTGAATTGGGATTTGCATCCATCTATGTGTCCGAAGAATCGGGCGGCATTGGCCTTGGGCGGTTGGAGGCCGCGCTGATTATGGAGGCGATGGCTTATGGTTGTCCCGCGACATCAGCGTTCATTTCAATCCACAATATGGCGGCGTGGATGATTGACTGTTTTGGTTCATCTGAGCTCAAGAGTCGGTATCTGCCGCAGCTCAACAACATGGACAAAATGGCGGGTTACTGCCTGACCGAACCGGGTAGTGGTTCTGATGCAGCGGCGCTCAAGACGATGGCGAAACTGAACGGCGATCATTATGTCGTCAACGGCACCAAGCAGTTTATCTCAGGCGGCGGGGTCAATGACGTCTATGTAACAATGGTGCGCACGGGCGTTGATGGGCCAAAGGGCATTAGCTGCCTTGTGATCGAGAAAACGATGGAGGGCGTCAGCTTTGGCGCGCCCGAACGTAAGCTTGGTTGGAATGCATCCCCCACGGCGCAAGTTATTTTCGACAATGTGAAGGTGCCCGTTGAAAACCGGGTTGGCGCAGAAGGGGACGGGTTCCGCTTTGCGATGATGGGGCTTGACGGCGGGCGGCTTAACATCGGGGCTTGCTCGCTTGGCGGAGCACAGCGCTGTCTTGATGAATCGATCAAATATACCAAGGAGCGCCAGCAATTTGGTCAGGCGATATCTGAATTTCAAAATACCCAGTTCATGCTCGCCGATATGGCGACTGACCTAGAGGCGGCGCGCGCGCTGCTCTATCTTGCGGCGGCGAAGGTCAATGCCAACGCGCCGGATAAATCCCGCTTTTCGGCAATGGCGAAACGTCTTGCAACAGACAATGGTTCAAAAATTGTCAATGATGCACTGCAATTGCACGGCGGATACGGATATTTGAAAGACTATCCGATTGAACGCTTCTGGCGCGATCTGCGGGTCCATTCGATCCTAGAGGGGACCAATCAAGTGATGCGGATGATCATCGGTCGCGACTTGTTGCGACAATGACAATCGATATTCTCACCCGTACCGAAGGGAGGGCGGGCATCATCAGCCTTAACCGCCCATCTGCACTGCATGCGCTTACGCTGGATATGGTTCATGCGATGACAACGCAATTGCAAGCTTGGGCGGATGATGTCGCAGTACACTGCATCATCATCGACCATGCGGAAGGGCGAGGCTTTTGTGCAGGCGGGGATATTCGTTACCTCGCTGAAAGCGGGGCGAAGGACGGCATGGATGGCCGTAAATTCTTTCATGATGAGTATCAGCTCAACCATTTGCTGTTCACATATCCAAAATCCGTGATTGCATTCATGGACGGGATCACGCTGGGCGGCGGTGTGGGTATTTCTCAGCCCGCCAAATATAGGATTGCGACTGAAAATACACGGTTCGCTATGCCTGAAACAGGGATTGGCTTGTTCCCTGATGTCGGTGGCGGGTGGTATCTGTCGCGGCTTGAGGGACGGGTCGGGCAGTATCTTGCGCTAACCGGGGCACGGATTGCGGGGGCAGGCTGCCTCGCGCTTGGTTTGGCAACACATTATCTGTCGTCGGATATGCTGGAGGAGGCGAAGACAAGGATCGCCGAAGATCCTGACCGGATTGAAGGCATTTTGGGTCAATTGTCGGTAACACCACCAGAGTCCAAGATCATGGATCAAATAGCAGACATCAACCGCTTGTTCGCGTCGGACAATTATGAAGATATATTGGAAGCGCTGGAAACAGACGGATCGGATTGGGCGCAAAAGGAATTGGCCGCGCTGAGCACCAAATCTCCTCAGACCTGCAAAGTGGCCCTGCGACAATTGGCTGAAGGCAAGGCGATGACCGATTTTGCTGACAATATGCGCATGGAATATCGCATCGCCCACCGCGTCATCACCCGCCCTGATTTTATCGAAGGCGTGCGCGCAGTGATTATTGATAAGGACAATGCGCCGCAGTGGAATCCCGCAACGCCAGAAGCGGTTACCACAGCGCTTCTTGACGAAATTTTTGCGCCATTGCCGGCTGCTGATGAATGGAAACCATTATGACATATGAAACCATCCTCGTTGAAACGCGCGGTGCTGTCACGCTCATCACGCTCAATCGTCCGCAGGCACTGAATGCTCTCAACAGCCAAACTCTGGCTGATTTGATCGCTGCATTCGCCGCCTATGATATGGATGACAGCCAACGCTGCGCGGTTTTGACAGGCAGTGAAAAAGCATTTGCGGCGGGTGCCGATATTAAAGAGATGCAGGGGTACTCGTTCGCCCAGATGTACGCCAGCAACTTTTTTGCTGGGTATGAACAGGTTACAGCAACGCGCAAGCCTTGGATCGCTGCCGTGTCCGGCTTTGCACTTGGCGGTGGATGCGAACTGGCCATGATGTCGGATTTTATCATTGCGGGTGATAATGCCAAATTCGGTCAGCCTGAAATCAAGTTGGCAATCACGCCGGGCATGGGCGGATCACAGCGCCTCACCCGTGCCATTGGAAAAGCCAAGGCCATGGAAATGTGCCTGACAGGTCGTATGATGGGTGCGGTGGAGGCTGAAGCTTCTGGCCTCGTCGCGCGTGTTGTACCTGCAGCCGATGTTTTGGAAGAGGCGCTCAAGTCGGCTGAAGCGATTGCCGCCATGGCCCCTCTCGCTGCATTGGCATGCAAAGAAATGGTGAACGCTGCATTTGAAACGACGTTGGCACAGGGTGTAAATTTTGAACGTCGCTTGTTTCACGGCCTGTTTGGTTCTGTTGATCAAAAGGAAGGCATGGCAGCGTTTGTCGAAAAACGTCCCGGCAGGTGGAGTGGCACATGAAAATAGCGTTCATTGGTCTGGGTAATATGGGCGGCGGTATGGCCGCGAATTTGGTGAAGGCGGGGCACGCGATCCACGCGTTTGACTTGTCAGAGACCGCACTTGATCAGGCGCGATCCAATGGCTGCACTGTCCACACTGATATCAAGCAGGCGGTTGAGGGTGTCGATGCCATCGTTTCAATGTTGCCCAATGGGAAAGTCGTTGAAAGCGTTTATAGGGATGATGTCATTGGGGCTGCTCCATTTGCGGCACTGTTCCTTGATTGTTCAACGATTGATGTCGCGACCGCCAGATCCGTCGCGGCCAGCGCCACTGCAAAAGGCTACGACATGGTCGACGCGCCAGTATCAGGCGGTATTGCGGCAGCAAATGGTGGTACTTTGACGTTCATGGTCGGCGGAACGGCGGCGGCATTTACGCGCGCTGAACCGATCCTTTCTGCCATGGGTAGGGCGGTGATTCATGCTGGCGATGCTGGGGCTGGGCAGGCGGCCAAAATCTGCAACAACATGCTGCTCGGCGCATCGATGATCGCGACGTGTGAGACTTTTGCAATGGCCGAAAAACTCGGCCTTGATCTCCAGACTTTTTATGACATTTCATCGAAGGCATCTGGACAAAACTGGTCGATGACCAGCTATTGTCCGGTTCCTGGTGTCGGTCCGCAAACCCCGGCAGATAATGATTATCAAGGGGGTTTCGCGACCGCGCTCATGTTCAAGGATTTGAAATTGGCGATGGAAGCGGCAAGATCGGTTGGTGCGACCGTTCCGATGGGTGCGCGCGCGGCTGAACTTTATGGGGCATTTGCCGACGGCGGTTCTGGCAATCTAGATTTTTCAGCGATTATCAAAACGCTTACCTAATTGATCAAATCGAGCACCGTTTTTGCCAACTCTGCTCGACATATAAGAAGGTCTGGCAGGCTGGTATTCGCTTGATTATAACTCAGCGGTGAACCGTCCACGCGAGATGCGTGGAGCCCCGCCGCCATTGCTACAGCGGCTGGTGCGCAATTGTCCCATTCATATTGTCCGCCGGTGTGAAGATAAATATCAGCGTCTCCCCTCACAACCGCCATCGCTTTTGCACCCGCTGATCCCATTGGGATCAAGTCGGCCCCCAGCGCCTTAGCAACGCTGAGTGCTTCTGCCGCAGGGCGTGTGCGGCTCACCAACATGCGCAGTGGCATCCCCATTGGCTGCAAAGCCAGCGGCGCACCGGAACTGAGTGTTATGCCAAGTCCAGGAAGGGCAACCGCGCCAATCGTTGCTACACCGTTGATTGCCAATGCGACATGCACCGCCCAATCATTGCGGCCTTCGCTATATTCACGTGTGCCATCAAGGGGGTCTATTATCCACACACGTTCAGATGAAAGCCGGTCTTGTGTGTCGGCTTCCTCTTCAGACAGGATTGCATCGTCAGGCCGCTGTTCGCGCAAGGCCTTTATCAGAAATTCGTTGGCGCGACTGTCACCTTCTCTGCCAAGCGCCTTATCCGAAAGCGCGCCCGCCCGTTGGAGTGTCCTTAAGATTTCCCCTGCTTCGTAGGCCAGTCGCACAGACAATGCGTCATCTGTTTCCCGGATATTCAACCGATCAACCTTTCAACAATCAAATCTGCCGCGTGTTCGGCGGTCATTATGGTTGTGTCGATCCTGATTTCGGGGGCAGTCGGGGCTTCATAGGGGCTATCGATGCCAGTGAAATTCTTAAGTTCACCACTGCGCGCCTTTTTATAAAGACCCTTCACATCGCGTGCTTCTGCTTCGGCAAGGGGCGTGTCGATATGGACTTCGATGAATTGCCCTTCTGGGATCATTTCCCGAACCATATCACGTTCAACGCGAAAAGGAGAGATGAAGGCGCTAATGACAATCAATCCGGCATCAGTCATCAGTTTGGCAACTTCACCAACGCGGCGAATATTTTCGATGCGGTCGGCCTCGGTAAAGCCCAAATCTTTGTTGAGCCCGTGGCGGACATTATCTCCGTCGAGCAAAAATGTGTGCCGGTTCATACGGTGCAGTTTTTTCTCAACCAGATTGGCGATTGTTGATTTTCCTGAGCCGCTGAGTCCTGTGAACCAGAGTAAAGCAGGTTTTTGGTTTTTAAGGTTTGCGCGCGCTTCAGCTGTTACGTCAGTTGCCTGCCAATGGACGTTTTGCGCGCGCCTAAGGCTGAAATTTAGCATGCCAGCAGCAACCGTTGCATTGGTAATTTTATCGATCAGGATGAATCCACCAAGCGTGCGGTTGTCAGCATAAGGTTCAAAGATGATCGGTTTATCGGTCGCCAGTTCGGCCACCCCAATCGCGTTTAGCTCAAGCGTTTTGGTTGCCAATTGTTCAAGCGTGTTGACGTTGGTCTGATATTTAGGCGGCTGGATTGTCGCTGACGCATTTTGGGTGCCGAGTTTGAACCAATAGGCGCGGCCAGGAATCATCGCCTCGTCGGCCATCCAGACGATGGTCGCTTCGAACCGGTCTGCAACCTGGGGCGGTTGATCTGCCGGGCTAATGACATCGCCGCGTGAACAATCAACCTCATCAGCCAAGCATAAAGTGACCGATTGGCCCGCATAGGCTTCTGAAAGGTCGCCATCTTGCGTTACAATTCTGCTGATGCTGGTGGTCTTGCCGCTGGGGAGGACGCGAATAGCATCTCCAGCACGAACGATGCCTGAAGCGATTAAGCCAGAAAATCCCCTGAAATCAAGATTTGGGCGGTTAACCCACTGCACAGGGATTCGGAACGGTTTTGATTGATCTGCGGTGGCATCAACCTCAACACTTTCCAGATGTTCAATCAGGGACGGACCATAATACCAAGGTGTGTTGGGCGAAGCGGAGGTGATATTGTCACCCTTAAACCCGGAAATTGGTATTGGTTGAAAATGGGTGATCCCGATTTCATTGGCAAAAGCACGGTAGGAGAGCGTGATCCGGTCATAAACGGCGCGGTCATAGCCCACCAAATCCATTTTATTGACCGCGAGCACGACGTTGCGAATGCCGATAAGATGAGCGAGGTAGGAATGCCGCCGCGTTTGGGTCAAAATCCCCTTGCGTGCATCGACCAGAATGACTGCGAGGTCTGCGGTAGACGCGCCTGTGACCATATTGCGGGTATATTGTTCATGCCCGGGCGTATCTGCGACGATGAATTTACGTTTTTCAGTTGCAAAGAATCGGTAGGCGACATCGATCGTGATGCCCTGTTCGCGTTCTGCCGCGAGACCATCGACAAGAAGTGCAAAATCAATCTCTTGCCCCTGGGTGCCGATGCGTTTGGAATCCGCCTCCAACGTTGCCAGTTGATCCTCAAAGATCATTTTGGAATCGTAAAGCAGGCGCCCGATCAGCGTTGATTTTCCATCATCCACAGATCCGCAGGTGATGAAGCGCAGCAAAGATTTATGCTGATGCTGTTGAAGATATGCGTCAATGTCAGACGCGATCAGAGCATCAGTTTTATAGACGGGGTCAGACATTTAGAAATACCCCTCCTGCTTTTTCTTTTCCATGCTTGCAGCCTGATCGTGATCAATCGCACGGCCTTGACGTTCGGAAGTGGTGGTCAAAAGCATTTCCTGAATGACCTCCGGCAATGTTTTGGCTTCGCTTTCAACGGCTCCGGTCAAAGGATAGCAGCCAAGCGTGCGAAACCGAATGGAACGCTCGACCGGCACTTCGCCGACGCGCAGCGGGAAACGGTCATCATCGACCATCAACAGCATTCCGTCGCGTTCAACCGTCGGGCGTTTGGCGGCGAAATATAGGGGAACAATTGGAATGTCGTTCAGTTGAATATATTGCCAAATATCGAGTTCGGTCCAGTTTGAGATCGGGAAAACGCGTATGCTTTCGCCCGCTGATTTACGCGCGTTGTAAAGATTCCACAGCTCTGGCCGCTGGTTTTTTGGGTCCCAACGGTGGTTGGCTGAACGAAATGAAAAAACGCGTTCTTTGGCGCGGCTTTTTTCTTCATCACGTCGTGCGCCGCCAAAGGCCGCATCAAAAGCGTAATGATCTAGTGCTTGTTTCAACCCTTCGGTCTTCCACATGTCGGTATGCAGTCCGCCGTGATCAAAAGGATTGATCCCACGTTCGACCGCTTCTGGATTCTTATGAACCAGCAATTCCATACCGCTTTCCGTCGCCATGCGGTCACGGAGTTTGTACATATCCTGAAACTTCCACGTCGTATCAACGTGCAGCAACGGAAAAGGTGGGGGTGAGGGGTAAAACGCCTTGCGTGCGAGGTGCAACATCACTGCACTGTCTTTCCCGACGCTGTAAAGCATCACCGGCTTTTGAGCCTCTGCAACCACTTCACGCATGATGTGAATGCTTTCGGCTTCTAAGCGTTCGAGATGGGTCAATATTTTTGCCATACTTTTTTATCGCTTTTGATTGATTGCACTGCAAGCAAGTTATTCTGACCCTCGATAAAGCGATTGATAGCGGAGTGGCTTGACTTTTGCGGTGCAAAATCGTCCTCAACGTTCTTCAAAAGGAGCATGCCCATGGCTGGACGTTGGTTTGATGACTGGAACATTGGGGATGTCATTGTCCATGAGATTCGTCGGACTGTAACAGAAACAGACAATCTGCTGTTTTCAACAATGACGCACAATCCCCAACCTTTGCATCTCGATGCGGAAGCCGCGCGGGCCAGTGAATTTGGCCAGATTCTTGTGAACGGCACTTTTACATTTTCGCTGATGGTTGGCCTTTCGGTTGGCGATACAACGATGGGAACCTTGGTTGCCAATCTTGGTTATGATAAACTTATCATGCCAAAGCCTGTTTTTCTTGGCGATACGCTCCGCGCAGAAACTGAAATCATTGAACTTCGGCCATCAAAATCACGGCCTGACGCAGGGATTGTGACCTTTGCCCACAGGATGTTGAATCAGCGTCACGAAATTGTATGTTCATGCCTGCGCAGCGTGCTTTTGAAGCGGAAACTGGGATGAAAATGCGATCGCTGCTCTTTGTTCCGGGTGATCGCCCTGACCGCATGGAAAAAGCACTCGCCTCAGGTGCGGACGCATTGATTCTTGATCTTGAAGATGCTGTTGCATCTGCGGCCAAGCCTGAAGCGCGCAATATCGTCGCAGCCTTTTTGGCTGAGAAGTCGTATTCAATACCTATTTTTGTGCGCGTTAATCCATTGGATAGCGGTTTAATCGATCTTGATCTGGATGCAGTTGTCGGGGCATGTCCTTATGGAATTGTCCTGCCAAAAGCATTGAATGGAGATGATGTTCGCCTCATCTCTGCGCGTTTGGATGCTATGGGTGCAAAAAATATCAAAATTCTTCCTATCGCCAGTGAAACACCTGCGGCTGTGTTCGGCCTAGGCACTTATGGAGAAGCATCAGAGCGTCTCATTGGCCTGACATGGGGCGCTGAGGATCTGCCTTCTGCAATTGGAGCGATGACATCGCGGGAAGCTGACGGACGTTACACCCCCGTATATGAGGTTGTCCGCACGCTAGCGCTCATGGGCGCGCATGCGGCAGGGGTGAAAGCAATCGACACAGTTTTTCCGGCGTTTAAGGATAGTGCAGGGCTTACAGCTTATGCAGCGCGGGCGCGGCGTGATGGGTTTACTGGCATGCTCGCCATCCATCCAGTGCAAATTTCAATTATCAACGCTGCTTTTAGTGCCAGTCCAGAAGAGATTGCACATGCCCGTGCTGTTGTGGATTTGTTTGCAGCGAATCCAGAGGCAGGGGCTCTATCGCTGGACGGAAAAATGCTTGATGCGCCGCATCTGAAGGCTGCGGAACGTTTGCTCTCTGCACTTTAATAGGGTGCGGCGTCGGATTCCTTTTCAGCTTTTTTGCGCTCTTTTTCTTCGCGTTCTTCTTGTTTGCGTAACGCACGACCGCGGTTGCGGTCAGCTTCGGATTGACTGGTGGTGGCTGCATCCACCACTGCCGAGCCGACTTTGATGGGGGCCGTGACAATGTCAGCGGCCAATTTTGCGACACATCCTGTCAGAGCAAGAGCAAGAATGACTGTGATGATCGCACGCATATCAACCCTTTCAATGTGCTCGGTAGTTTAGAATCGATCAGATGAACCTATCCTTTCCGTTAAACGATCTTGCACTTCGCCGCACGCGGCTTTAATGGCGCGGTCTTGCAGCCGATATGGCGGTCGTAGCTCAATTGGTTAGAGCGCTGGTTTGTGGTACCAGAGGTAGCGGGTTCGGATCCCGTCGACCGCCCCATCGGAGGACGCATTAATCAGCACTGGCGAATCATGCCGCATAATATTATTGCTGATCCTCGTCATATTATTTCACATGCGGAGGGCGTCATGACTGCACCTTGGGACTTACCCGATTTTGACAATCACGAAAGTGTCCATATTTTTCGTGATGCGCCGTCAGGGTTGACCGCAATCATCGCAATTCATTCGACGCATTTGGGGGCTGCAGCGGGGGGGACGCGCTTCTGGCACTATGCTGATTCAGCGGACGCCATGACGGATGCGCTGCGTTTGTCGCGCGGCATGAGTTATAAGAATGCCATGGCGGGGTTGCCAATGGGCGGGGGTAAAGCGGTTCTGGTTGCAGACGCGCAGCACACCAAAACACCTGAGATGATTGCCGCCTTCGCCCGCGCGGTTGATAGCCTGAATGGTCTTTACGTAACGGCGCAAGATGTCGGGATGAGTGCGGCAGATATGATCGCAATTTCAAAGAATACGCGCCATGTTTCCGGGCTGCCGCCCAAGGCAGGGGAGGCAGGCGGTGATCCCGGACCAACAACGGCACTTGGTGTTTACCTCGGCGTTAAAGCAGCAATCAAGCGTGCACTTGGTAAAGATGATGTTACGGGTGTGCATATCGCCATTCAGGGTGTCGGCAGCGTTGGTGGGGGGCTTGCGCGGCATTTGGCCGGTGCAGGAGCGCGGTTGACGTTGGCAGACAAAGACTCTGCACGCGCGCGCGCTTTGGCGGCTGAATTAGGCGCAGTCGCTGTGGACGCAGATGCCATCATCACAGTTGATGCCGATGTGTTCAGCCCTTGCGCGCTCGGAGCGATCTTAACAGCAGATAGCATTGCAGAGTTGCGGGTTGCGGCGGTTGCGGGCGGGGCCAATAATCAACTCGCTCTGCCAACCGGCGGAGACCACCTTCAGGCGCGCGGTATCCTTTATGCGCCGGACTATGTCATTAATGCCGGCGGGATCATAAATGTGGCTCTGGAATATCTTGGCAGCGGTGACCGCGCACATGTCGAATCAATGGTGCATGCCATTCCAGAGCGCCTGAACGCGGTGTGGGATGACAGCCGTTTGACAGGGGATAACCCCGCCAAAGTCGCAGACCGCATGGCCCAAAAATTGATCGGACGTTAAACTGCTTTCGCAGGGGCCATTGCTTCGGTAAGGCGCATCGATGCACCGTCTCGCCAACCCCACGCGATTCCTTAAAATTGCGCGACCCCTGACAGTTTTCAGTGGTGTGATTGGTCTGTTACTGTTGATGACTGGCTGTTATGCGGGGCTGTTTATCACACCGCCGGATTATCTGCAGGGCGAAACCGTGCGCATTCTTTATGTACATGTGCCGGCTGCTTGGCTTGGTATGGCCGGATGGAGCGGGATTGCAGTGGCCAGCATTGTGCAGCTGGTCTGGCGTCATCCTTTGGCCGGAATAGCGGCGCGGGGGATTGCAGTGCCAGGCGCAGTCTTTACAGCAATATGCCTTGCAACAGGTTCCATCTGGGGGCGGCCGACTTGGGGAACCTGGTGGGAATGGGATGGCCGCATGACGTCTATGCTGGTGATGCTGTTTCTCTATTTTGGGTATATTGCGCTGTCCAATGCAAGTGAAGAACGCACCAGCGTCAGCCGCGTTACCGCACTTTACGGTATCATTGGTGCTATCAACATTCCGATCATCAACCGATCAGTGGTATGGTGGAAATCTTTGCACCAAGGGCCAAGCATTACCGTGAAAGGGTCAAGTATCGCACCAGAAATTTTATGGCCCTTGGCGCTGACTGTGGCGGGGTTTACGCTTCTTTTCATTGCCATAGTCTTGATGCGGATGCGGACGAACCTAGCTGAGGCAAAGATTGAAGCCCGGATGCGTCGGAAGGCACAAGCATGAACCATTGGTCTTTCATTATCGCGGCATATGTTTTGACTGGAATGGGCACGTTTGGAATGTTGGCGTTGAGCTTTAGTGCGATGCGTCGCGCAGAACGGCGTGTTGACGCGCTAAGGCAAGAGCAATGAAAGCGAAGCATCAACGTTTGACGCTCGCTTTATTGGCGTTGGGTGCTGTGATTGTTGCCGCCTTGCTGGCGATGACAGCGCTTAAAGATAAAGTAGCTTTTTTCTATTCGCCCGCCGATATTGCACGCGGTGTTGATGCCGCCGGAACAATGCGGTTGGGCGGTATGGTCGCCGACAAATCGATCACCCGCGACGGCGACGGTGTCACCATCAATTTTGTTGTCGAAGACGGTCCGGATCAAGTGCCCGTGCGGTTTCGCGGTATTGTCCCAGACTTATTCAAGGAAAAATCGGGCGTGATTGCCGAAGGACAGTTTGAAGGGAAAGTCTTCGTTGCCACCAACATTCTTGCCAAGCATGATGAGCGCTACATGCCTCCCGAACTGGCGGGAAAAATGCACAAGACTGAGACATTGAAACCGTGATCGCCGAAACCGGACTTGCCCTTTTATGGCTCGCAGCGGGTCTCGCTCTGCTCCAAACTGTTTTAGGTATGGTGGGAATTCGCGGCACCGGTCACGCTGAATTGATGGCGGCTGTGCGCCCGATTTCAATTGCCCAGGCAATACTCGTGATTGCGGCATTTTGCTGCTTGATATGGGTATTTTTGGTGTCTGACATGTCGGTTAAACTGGTTGCGATCAACAGCCATTCCGACAAACCTTGGTTGTATAAATTTTCAGGAACGTGGGGCAACCATGAAGGGTCAATGCTGCTGTGGGTCACAGTTTTAGGGGCTGCTGGCGCTGGTGTGGCTCTGTTTGAAAACAGGGTCAAAGAACGAATGCTGGTGGCGACGCTGTCCGCGCAGGCCCTTATTAGCCTAGGGTTTTATGCTTTTTTGCTTCTGTCTTCAAACCCGTTTGAGCGCCTTTCTCCGGCACCTGTCGAGGGTCAAGGGCTCAATCCATTGTTGCAAGACCCCGGCCTCGCGTTTCATCCGCCGACACTCTACTTTGGATATGTCGGGATGTCGGTCGCTTTTTCATTTGCAGTCGGCGCGCTTCTGACCCGCGATGTGGGGCCGGCATTCGCGCGGGCAATGCGCCCTTGGGTGTTGGGGGCGTGGATTTTTCTGACGCTGGGTATCGCAGCGGGCAGTTACTGGGCTTATTATGAGCTGGGCTGGGGCGGTTGGTGGTTTTGGGACCCCGTTGAAAATGCCTCATTAATGCCGTGGCTTGCGGCAACAGCATTGCTCCATTCGGTCAACGTTTTGGCAACCCGCGACGGACTGCGTGCGTGGACCGTGATGTTGGCGGTGGTCGCTTTTTCAATGTCGATGGTGGGCACTTTCATTGTACGCTCTGGGATTCTCACCAGTGTTCACGCCTTTGCCGTTGATCCTGAGCGCGGTTCATTCATTTTGGTGCTTTTGTTGCTCTATATTGGCGGTGCGCTTACATTGTTTGGATTGCGCGTCGGAACCGTGCGCGAAGGAAATCAATTCGATCTGGTCAGCCGTGAGGGCGCGCTTGTGATCAATAATCTTCTGTTGTCAGTGATTTTAGGCGTCGTGTTAATCGGAACGCTTTACCCACTGGTCGCACAGGCCTTTGGACAGCAAGTTTCCATTGGCCCACCCTATTTCAATTTGACAGCTGGATCGGTTGCCTTGTTGTTAGGCGTATTAATGGCATTTGGCCCAATGATGCGGTGGCGTCGCGATGATTTGGGACAAGTGCTAAAACGCGCATCTGCACCGGTTGTTTTTGGAATCGTAATCTTGATTGCGCTCAAATTTTCTGAGCCAGATATTGGTATTCTGCCGCTATTGGGTCTTGCCGTCGCTGGTTTGGCGGGGGCAGCGAGCGTTGCTCCACTGTGGAAACGTAATCTGCGCCGTACACCGTTGTTCACGTGGGGGATGGTGATCGCGCATTTGGGGGTGGCTGTCTCGCTGGCAGGGATGGCAGGCGATTCAGCCTTTATGAAAGAACGCCTGATCGCAATGAAGATTGGTGAGAGCACCAGTGTTGGTCCGTTCCAGATCCGACTTATGGGGATAGAACCCGTCATCGGCGCAAATTGGACCGCATTAGAAGCAACATTAGAAGCCAAACGGGGAAATGGCGCACCATTTTCATTGAAGACACAGGCGCGCTCTTATTCTGATCCGCCGACAGAAACCAACGAATCCGCGATTGCAACAGTGATTGATGGACAGCTTTATACCGTGCTTGGACAGTCGGATGCACAGGGGCGCTGGCAAGTGCGGCTCTGGTGGAAGCCAATGGTGACACTGATCTGGTTAGGCAGCATTCTGATTGCGCTGGGGGGCATTTTGGCATTGGTCGGGCGTTTGTGGCGAGAACGCCGCGCGCGTGACCCACATGGAGAGGCCGCATGAAACGCTTTTGGCTTTGGGCGCCGCTGATTCTGTTCATGGGATTTTTTGCGGTCGTGGCCAGCGGTCTTGTCCGCCCCGCCGACAAAACCATCGCCTCGCGTATGATCGGTAAACATGTTCCGACATTCTCTCTGCCACCGGCTGTTGATAAAATACCAGGGTTGGGCAGCGTGAATTTGGCGCAGGGCAAACCCCGGCTGCTCAATATCTTTGCGAGTTGGTGCGTCCCCTGTATTGCTGAGGCCCCAATTCTTTTGGACATGGCGCGCAGCGGGGTTCCGATTGATGCCATTGCGATCCGTGACCGCCCTCAAGATGTTGGACGATTTTTGGCTCGTAATGGCAATCCGTATCAACGGATCGGCGCAGATGTGGATAGCCGTGTCCAGATCAGTTTTGGCTCATCGGGGGTGCCAGAAACATTCGTGATCGATGGACGCGGCATTGTCCGTTACCAGCATATCGGCGATATTCGCCGCGAAGATGTGCCAGAAATTCTTTCAGCGTTAAGGGCCGCGCAGTGATGCGGTGGCCCCTATTACTGCTCATTTTGATTTCTGGTTCCGCAATGGCGGATTCAAAATTGGCAAAAGCGGCATATGCAGACGTCCAGCTTTCCGACGAAAGGCAGGAAAAATCTGCAAGAGCATTGATGGAATCGATCCGCTGCCTTGTGTGCCAAGGACAATCTATTGCTGATTCTGATGCCGAAATGGCGTCTGACATGCGTTCTTTAATCAGGACGCGTATCGCGCAAGGTGAAGAACCGGATGCCATTCGCGCATGGCTGGTGGAACGCTATGGCAACTGGGTAACGTATGAGCCGCCCTTAAGTCCGCTTACAGCGCCGATCTGGATCGCTCCAATTGCCCTTTTTGGACTCGGCTTGTTTCTTGTCAGTGGGCGCTTAAGGCGAAGGAAAGCGTAATGGGCTTGATCATTGTGATCTTGATCGCGGGAGGAGTGATGCTCTTTCTCTGGCGCTTTGCAGGCATGCCACGCGATATTCTTATGCTCACTGGGGCTGCTTTGGCGCTTGGTATGGCGGGTTATGCCTTGCAGGGACAACCCAGTCTTGCGGCATCTTTGCCAACCGAAAGTGACGAAGTTGCCGCGCAACTGCCTGATCTAAAAAAGCGGCAGTTATTGATGGGACGCTTTGGCGGTGACGCCGATACACTTGCCTATGCAGACGCCTATTTTAATGCGGGTCGTCCCGATATTGCGGTTATGGTGCTTAAACGAGGATTGGCCAAAAACGACAAAAACCCTCAGCTTTGGGTGGGAATGGGCAATGCCTTGACTGCGTACAATAAATCAACACTGTCGCCCGCTGCGGAATATAGCTTTAAGCGCGCCTTAGAATTGGCCCCTAACTATCCGGGAACGCTGTATTTTTATGGTTTAGCTCTTGCCCAATCAGGCCGTCTTGATGACGCGCGCCAAACATGGGTGACCTTGTTGCAAAATATTCCCGCGGATGCCCCGCAGCGTAAGGACATGGTCGCTGAATTGCTGGCAACTGGCATTTTAACCGAAGGCGATGTCGCGAGCACAAGACCTTTGCCGCGCTAAACTGTGTTTCGATTGCAGGGGCATAACCACCATGCTAATCGCCGCGCTCCAATAACAGAAAAAGCTGTGCGTTTTATGTATTCCAGCCCCTTAATGGTCGGTTCTCATCATGACACAATCTGAACATTCGGCGGCTGCGGCCATCGATCCTGATGAGCAAGGTCACCATGTTGGTGGCCCGATGTACAAGCTTTTGATCGGTGCTGTTGGCATTGTTTTTGGTGATATCGGCACAAGTCCGATTTACGCTTTTCGCGAAACATTTGCGGGGCATCACCCGATTGCGGTTGATCCCACCCATATTTACGGGGTTTTGAGCCTCGTCTTCTGGTCCATGATGATCGTCGTGACCTTCAAATATTCGATGGTTATTATGAAGGCGGACAATAAGGGGGAAGGCGGCAGCCTTGCTCTCTTGGCGCTGATCAACAGCAAAACCGAAGGCGCGAAATGGACAACACCCATTATCATGCTCGGGGTGTTTGCGACGGCGCTATTTTACGGTGATTCGATGATTACACCCGCCATGTCAGTTTTGTCTGCGGCAGAAGGGCTAGAGGTTGTTAATCCTGCCTTTCATGATTGGGTGCTGCCAATATCCGTTGCCATTCTGATCGGTCTGTTTTCAATACAATCCCGCGGAACGGCCCTGGTTGGCGCCTTTTTTGGCCCCATTATGATTACATATTTTATAACAATTTCGGTCCTTGGCTTATCTTATATCGTTATCGATCCTTCGATTATCCTGCACACACTCAACCCGCTTAATGCGCTCAATTTCTTCGTTGTGGATGGGTTTAAGGCCTTTATTGCGATGGGGTCTGTGGTTTTGGCCGTCACTGGCGCAGAGGCACTTTATGCAGATATGGGCCATTTCGGTCGGAAACCGATTGGCATTTCTTGGCTGGTGTTTGTACTGCCCGCTTTGATGCTCAATTATATGGGGCAGGGCGCGATGGTTT
Organism: Sphingomonadales bacterium; assembly: GCA_043760405.1. Lineage (GTDB taxonomy): Bacteria > Pseudomonadota > Alphaproteobacteria > Sphingomonadales > Sphingomonadaceae > Aquisediminimonas. The sequence goes on along the minus strand of JAYUPB010000036.1, from coordinate 9,748 downwards.
TGTCGATGGATGCGGCAACCGCCGCTGAAACGATTAAAAATCCCTTTTTCTTATTGGCACCGGAAGCGTTTCGATTGCCGCTGGTTATTCTGGCTATCTTTGCGACGATCATTGCGAGCCAAGCCGTTATTTCGGGGGCGTTTTCGCTGACTCAGCAGGCCATTCAGCTTGGTTTTATCCCACGTCTGCGGATTTTGCACACCAGCGCGAGTGCGGCGGGCCAAATCTATATCCCTGCGATTAACTGGGCACTGATGATCATGGTGATCGTCCTTGTCCTGTTCTTCAAATCGTCAAGCAACCTTGCGGCTGCATACGGTATTGCGGTTACGGGCGCGATGTTCATCGATACATGTTTGCTTTCGGTCGTGCTGTTCAGCCTGTGGAAATGGCCGAAATGGAAGGCTATTCCAGTTCTTGCGCTCTTCTTCATTGTCGACATTGCGTATCTCGGCGCAAATTTGCTCAAGGTGCCGCAAGGGGGATATTTACCGCTGTTGATTGGTCTCTTCATTTTCCTCCTGCTGACAACATGGTCACGAGGTCGGAAATTGATGATGGAACGGATGAGAGAAGCCGCGATGCCGATTAAGGTCTTCGTCAGTTCGGCTGCCAATTCAGCAACGCGGGTGTCGGGAACCGCCGTATTTATGACGTCAACGCCGGACGGTGTTCCCCATGCGCTGTTGCACAATCTGAAACATAATAAAGTGCTGCACGAACGCGTGATCCTGCTCACAGTCAAGATCGCTAACGTGCCGTTTGTCGACACCGAAAAACGCTGCATGATGGAAGATCTGGGGCAGGGGTTTCACCGCCTGATCCTGAAATTCGGATTTATGGAAGACCCGGATGTGCCCGCAGCGCTGGCCAATATCACAAGCTGTGGTCCAGCAATAAAGATGATGGACACCAGCTTCTTTCTTGCACGGCAAACCTTGCTGGCTTCATCGCGTCCGGGCATGGCCATCTGGCGTGAACAGCTGTTTGCATGGATGCTGCGCAACGCAGAAAGCGCGATGGAGTTTTTCCGCTTGCCGACCAACCGTGTGGTTGAGCTTGGCAGTCAGGTCGAAATCTGATCGCGCCCCTTATTGTCACAGCCTTGCTCGGTGACGCAGATTTTGCATGGGCCGACGGGCTGCGGCGGAAGCATTTTCCGCCGGAACGCAACCAATTACGCGCGCATTTGACAATGTTTCATCATCTGGCTCCTGCGCTGGAAACGGAACTCTGCGCGCGGTTGAAGATGTTGACGAAGGGGCCTGCGCCAAAGGCAAAGATAACAGGCCTCATCAATCTTGGCGGCGGGGTCGCCTACCGCGTTATGTCTTCCGACCTTGAGGCATGTCGCGATTCGCTTGCGGAAGCTTTTGGGGCGCATTTGACCCCGCAAGACCGCACATCGTGGCGCCCGCACATCACGGTACAGAATAAGGCAAAGGCCGAAGACGCAAAAAAACTGCTGGCGCAATTATCTGCCAATTTTATTGAGCGCCCGCTGGAAATTTCCGGATTGGCTGTTTTCCGTTATCTGAATGGCCCTTGGGAGGCTGTCGGGGCGTGGCGTTTTGGCCAGGGCCACACAATGCAGCCACCAACTGCGTTCCGGTGTTGACCGCTCCAAATCGCCTGCTATAGCCCGCCTCCTGTTGGGGCGGAGTAGCTCAGCTGGTTAGAGCAGCGGAATCATAATCCGCGTGTCGGGGGTTCGAGTCCCTCCTCCGCTACCAAATTTTCTTGGACCATATCTCCCCACTACAGGGTTACTAAACGCCTTGAAGACGTGTGATATTTTTGTGCTATCATAAAATCAATCATATACACGGCGTATTACTGTGGTAAGACACTTCAGTATTATTGAAAGATGGAATTGAAATAGTGCGTGAAATGATATTTGGATTTCTGAAAGCGCATCCCATTTGGTCAACGCTTTTGGGGTTTTTTGTAGCCTTCATACTCTATTGGATCATTGTTCCCGATGCGCCCGATTATGAATATATTTCAGCGACTGTCGATCAAGGGGAGGTCGCCCGGAAGGTCACAGCAAGCGGTAAGTTGCGCGCCTTGAACACAATTAAGGTCGGTGCCGAAGTTTCGGGGCAAGTGACAAAGGTCTATGTCGATTTCAATTCACGCGTGACAGCAGGGCAAGTTCTTGCAGAAATTGACCCAACCCGTGCGCGGTCCCGCGTTTTGCAAGTTGAAGCGCGAGTCGCAGTTGCGCGTGCAGCCTTGACACAGGCGGAGGCGAATGCAGCGCGTGCACGCACAGATATTGGCGTTCAGGAACGCGAATATACGCGGCGCAAATCATTGGCGTCGGATGGCTTCATTTCGTCGTCTGGCTTGGATGCTGCTTCGAACCAACTCGCAAGCGCACGAGCTTCCATCAAGACAACACAGGCGCAAATTTCAAGTGCACGGGCGCAAATCGCGCAATCAACCGCTGAACTTAGCTCGGCTCAACTTGATGTGCGCCGTACCGTCATCACGGCGCCGTCAAGTGGCGTGATTATCAACAAGTTGGTCGAACCTGGCACGACCGTTGCCGCCAATTTTCAGACTCCCAATCTGTTCGAAATCGCGGCAGACACAACGCGTATGCAGGTGGAGGCATCGGTTGATGAAGCTGATATTGGGCAGGTTCGCGACGGGCAAGGCGTTCAATTTACAGTCGATGCCTATCCCGATGATGTTTTTCGCGCGCAAGTCCGCCAGATTCGCAAGGCGGCAACCGAAACGCAAAATGTCGTGTCTTATTTCGTAATCCTTGATGTCAACAATGAGGATGGCCGCTTGCTGCCCGGGATGACCGCCAACGTTGAAATTATCACGGGCAAAAAAACCAATGTCAGCCGTGTTCCAACGACCGCGCTTCGTTTTCGCCCGCGCGCAGGAGATCGCCCTGAAAAGGATAAATTGCCACCTGAAAAAACCTCGGTTGTTTATGTTGTGAGCGATGATCCATTCAAACCAATTCCGCGCATTGTGAAGCTGGGGCTAGTTGGTGAGGATTACGCGGAAATTATCAAAGGATTAGGTGCCAAAGACCGGGTCGTTTTGCGCGCACGAACGCTTAAAAAGAAGAGCGATGCCGAAACCGATGCTGCGGACGAAGAAGCCGATGACGCCACCACTTCTTGAGACGCGCGATCTTGTCAAAAATTATGAACTTGGTGGTGAAACGGTCCGCGCAGTCAACGGCGTTTCTCTGTCCATAGCGCGCGGGGAATTCGTTGCGATTATGGGGGCCAGTGGATCTGGAAAATCCACCTTTATGAACATGATTGGCTGTCTTGATGTGCCAAGTGCGGGATCATTGCTGCTTGACGGCGCGGATACGAAAACACTGAGTTCGGATGCATTGGCCGAAATTCGCAACGCCAAGATTGGTTTTGTGTTTCAACAATTTAATCTTCTCAATCGGACAACCGCGCTGGACAATGTGGCTGTGCCCTTAATTTATGCTGGCTTAGGCCGTGTGGAGCGCCGTGCGCGTGCCACAGCGACGCTTGATGCCATGGGGCTTGGCAACCGTTTGGATCACACGCCGGCAAAACTATCGGGTGGTCAGCAGCAGCGCGTCGCCATTGCTCGCGCGCTTGTGACCCAGCCGTTGATGCTGCTTGCGGATGAGCCAACAGGTGCATTGGATACGCAGACATCGCAAGACATTATGGGCATTTTTCAAAAACTGAATGATGATGGTATCACCGTAGTGGTTGTTACGCACGAAGCCGATATTGCTGAATATGCGGCGCGGCGGATAATTTTTCGCGATGGGAAGGTGATTGAAGACGCATCCGTTAATGCGCGACGGCGGGTGCCGAAGTGATAGGAAAATTATCGGGTGTGATCGCGTCTTGGGCGGTCAATGTCGCAATCGCGCTCACCGCACTCAGAACCAATTTGATGCGATCAATTCTGACAACGCTTGGTGTGATGATCGGGGTGCTTGCAGTGATTCTGGCGGTTGCCGTTGGTGCTGGCGCGCAAATATCGGTGATGCAGTCAATCAACGCCCTTGGATCGAATATGGCGCTGGTTTTCCCGCAGCCTGACAATGAAACGGGACGCCGCACCAATGACCGGGGACGTTTGACCGAACGCGATGCAATCGCCATTCAGCGTCTTGTCTCTGGTGTAACGGCAGTTGCGCCACAGCTTCGGTCAACGGTTCAACTCGTCATAGGCGGACGAAATGCGAGTACAGCCGCGATCGGGATAACGCCTGAATACGGCGATGTTTCAAATATCACCTCTGAGACTGGGCGTTTCATCACACTGTCGGATGTGCGCACAGCGGCGCGTGTTATCGTCCTTGGACCTAGTGTTGCCGCCAAGTTATTTGGCAGTTTTGAACCGGTCGGACAAAGTGTGCGTGTTAATAAAGTGCCCTTTACAGTGATTGGGGTACTCGAATCTAAGGGCAGCAGCTTTGGGCAGGATAATGACGATCTGGCACTTGTTCCAATTTCCACCGCGCGGCAGCGTTTTGCCAGCCCTGCGGCTCAGGGCCCTGATGATTTGCACATCCTGTTTGTCGGCTTCGAAGAAGGCATCGATATTGCCCCTGCGAAAAAGGAAATGATCCGCGTTTTGCGCGAGCGTTACCGTGTTCCCAAGGGCGAGATCAGCCCGTTCACGATCCGAACCACCGAAGAATTTATGAAGGAATCCAGCAAAGTCACTGGAATTTTTCAGATGGTTTTGGTCGCGATTGCGTCCATTTCGCTGCTTGTGGGCGGCATCGGCATTATGAACATCATGCTGGTGAGTGTGACAGAACGAACGCGTGAGATTGGTTTGCGGATGGCTCTTGGGGCAAAACGCAGCGATATTCGTAATCAATTTCTGGTTGAGGCGGCCGTGTTGTGCGTGATTGGCGGTGCTATTGGTCTGATTTTGGCAATTGCCGCCGCCGCCGCTTTTCAAGCTTATGCCGATTTTCCAGCACCCATTGGGGCTGGCGTTGCTGTTATGGCAATCCTCTTTTCGGGAGTGATTGGTTTGGCATTTGGTGGTTATCCTGCCATTCGTGCTTCACGCTTGTCGCCAATTGAGGCGCTGCGCAGCGAATAGTGACTCTATCTTGCGCCGCTGTCACCCCAATCCTATCTGTCACCAGTCTGACGATTCGGTGAGGCTTAAGCAGGATTTTACATGCCAAACACGCACCATACGCGAATGCTCATCCTTGGTTCTGGCCCGGCGGGTCTGTCAACGGCAATTTATGCCGCGCGCGCTGGAATGAAGCCGATTGTTGTGCAGGGCATTCAACCCGGCGGGCAATTGACGATCACAACAGACGTCGAAAATTACCCCGGCTTTCGCGATGTGATCCAAGGACCGTGGTTGATGGAAGAAATGACCGCGCAGGCCGAACATGTCGGAACGGTGATGGTTTATGACATCATCGTCGATGTTGACCTTTCGCAGCGGCCATTTCGTCTGACCGGAGACGGCGGAGACATTTATATTTGCGACACGCTTGTTATTGCTACTGGCGCGCAGGCCAAATGGTTAGGGTTGGACAGCGAACAGGCGATGTCAGGCAAAGGCGTTTCGGCGTGCGCCACATGCGACGGTTTTTTCTATCGCGGTAAAAAAGTAGCGGTCATTGGCGGCGGCAACACCGCTGTGGAAGAGGCGCTGTATATGACCAACCACAGTCAGGACGTCACTTTAATCCACCGCCGCGATACGCTGCGCGCGGAAAAAATCCTGCAAGACCGCCTGTTTGCGCATCCACACATCAAAGTGCTGTGGAACAAACAGATAGAGGAATTTGTTGGCGGCGGTGATCCGGTTGGTCTGGTTGGTCTCGCGCTTAAGGACACAGTAACGGGGGAAATCTCGACACTCAGCGTCGACGGCGCGTTCGTGGCGATTGGCCATAAACCTTCAACAGAGTTGTTCGTTGGCAAACTCCCAATGGATGACGGTTATCTGCTGGTTGAAAAAGGCACGTCACGCACAGAAATCCCTGGCGTTTTCGCAGCGGGCGATGTGACTGACAAAATCTACCGTCAAGCCGTCACGGCTGCAGGAATGGGCTGTATGGCGGCGCTCGACGGAGAAAAATTCTTGGCGCATGCGGATTTTGCGGCGCTGGGATAATCAGGCTGCTGACTTCAACGCTTTAAGAAATGTTTGAAGCAAAATGGCATGATCTTCCTCGCTTGCAAAACTGTGAGACGCGCTGTTTAGGGTAATTGTATTGATGCTGTCTCGTCGGCGCGCAGCATCAAAGGCTGGTTTTTTCCATTCATCGGCAAAGGCAATTGCGGTGGCGTCCCCCTTTGCGAGCATGATTGTGACCGGGCCACCAAAAGCAGCCAACCCCTGTGCGACGCTGTCCGCCAAGGTTGATGGTTTTTGCGGTTTGGCAATGCGGAGCAGCCCATTTGCAAGCTTTCTAAGGTTGATCGCCCCAGTGAACAGATGGGACCAAGCGTTCGGGTCTTTCAGTCTTTCCAAATAATGCGCGCGGATGGCGGCAGGCGGCGGCAGGTCATCGCTGCGTTCAATGACCCAGATATTGGCGAGAACCAGGCCAGTAACATCTTTTGGCTGGTGCAAAAGCAGGGCAGATGCCGCATCACAATTTCCGAAAGCGACGATAGACTTAAGGTCCGGGCAGGCGGCACGAAAAGCCGAAAGCGCCGCATTCACATCGGCGGAACTTGATGTGAATTCGCCGTTCATACCTTCGCTGTCGCCAATGCCGCGTCGGTCAAAGCGGAAAACGGGACAACCCTGAGCCGCTATTTCAGCTGCGAGCATCGCCATCCCCCGGTGCGCGCCGATACGAATTTCATTGCCGCCTGATACGATCAATAACCCTGTTGTACCTGCTGCATCGTCAAGCGTCGCCGCGAGGGTGGCACCTTCGCACTCAAAAGTCAGGATGCTGCGCATGTTTTTACCCAAGTAAGAACATCTGAGATAATGGCATCACACAGAATGGGGTCATCCCCGGGCTCGCTGCGACGCCACACGGGGCTGCCCTCTAACTGGATATCGGCAGGGGCCGCATCAGTTTTAAGCCGTGCTACTCGTGTTGGATGAGGTGTTGCTGGTACTGCGGCGGTTATGCTGTCCAACAGCGTCTGTTGAAGCTTGTATCCAGCCAAATGTACCAAGCCGTCCGGCATGGCATCGGCATTTGCCCCGCCGCTCAGCCTTGTGCGTAATAAATCCCGCATGACACGCTGCCCGGTTTCGGGTGCAAAGCGCCATAGGGCATCAGCACCAGCAGCATCGTCGATCAATGCGCCGCCACGAAACGACATAGAAAGAAGGGCCCCGTTCTGAGGTCGAACAGCCGCTGCAGCTGCTGAAAGGGCGGCACGCCATGCTTCAAATGTGACAGTCGAGACGGGGATAAGGCTTTCGCCCGTGCCGGGCAGATCGGGCAAGGCAGTGCCGATGCCTGCGGCGTACAAACCGCGCATGGTCGACGCGACAACGTGTCGGAGTCGGTTATATTCTTCAAAAAAAGGAGGTATTATAATAATTTGTATTTGATTATTTTCACCGTATCTGAGGATATTTTCCTGCCCACTCGCACAGGAATAGGGGGTGATCACCCTTTAACCTTGCGCTGGCAAAAGTGAATGAGACCGCCAAAGTCCTCAAGCATATCACCGTCCACTTCATCGTCATCAATGATGATTCCCAACCGGTCTTCAAGTTCTGTCAGCAAATTTGCGACAGCCATCGAATCGAGTTCAGGAAGCGATCCGAACAGCCCCGTTTTGTGGGTGAAAGCATCAACCCGGTGCTGGCTTACCCCCAAAATATCACGGATAACCCCGCGAACGACGGATTCTATCTTTTCGGCTTCGTTCACTTCATTCCCCAAGTCTGATGCATGCTTGCCCTATGCGACAGAATTGCGACGGACAAGGCCTGAAAACCATGTTTTTAGGGCCCCCAAGATACCTGAAATCGTTCTGGGATTATAAAGATCAATAGAAAACAAAAGGTTCCGTTGATCCATCCAGTCCGCTTTATAACGATCATCGCCTGTACCGTAATCGATCAAATGCGCCTTGTCCTGATCAATGACGTGGCGGAACATCGCCGCGCTAAGGATTGTTCCTGCGGACAACTCACCAGCATCTTCGCGGTACGCCAGTTTGTGAATGATTGCGATGCCGTGATCGACGGTCCACAATTGTGCGGCAATAGCGCGGCCTTCATGGCGCGCGATGCCCAGCCGCAATGCGCCTGCTTTGCCTTCAGCTTTGGCCATTTCCCGCACGAAAGCAGGTGATCCTTCTTCGCCCTTCCAGCTTTCGGCGTAAATCTCTTCGTATATCGCCCAAGCATCGGCATCAAATTTTGTGTGAACCTCGGTTGTTGTGCCAAATTTCTTTAGCTTTCGGTCATGCGTGGAGCGCACATTACCTGGGCGGTTCGCCCAAAAATCGGCAAAGCTCTGTGCACCCACCTCCACCGTCCAATTGACAGTTTTTGGGGTTTTGAAAACCAGCCAACCAGCCTTTTGGAATGCAGATACGATCAAATCTGCTGATCCGTCGCGGTCAGGAACCGGCGACATACTGATCGATGATAAACCTGAAGCCAGCCTCTTTGCGATGGCGGTGAGGAGCGCGCGCTTGATTTGGGGCGTTGCGTCCGCCGAAAAAATCGGGCGAAATCCCAATGTGTACCAGTTTGCAAGGCTGATCGCGTGGCTTCTATTTTGTCGCGTCAAAAAGAGCCACGCATCCGTATTTTCGCCGCGTGCACGCGCAATTAATGGCATTTTTCCGGGGGGGCATTGCTCCCAAAGCAACCGAAACCAGGCCAGCCGATCAAACAAATGTGCTTGGGTTGAACGGTCAAGACGGTCTTGCGCGCTGTTTTTAACAGCGACAAAATCATCAAACAACTCTCCCTTAACCCACATATGTTATGTCCCTACTTTGTCGTTTCGTTCTAAAGGTTCTTTTGTGCAACATCCTGATCCAAACCCGCAACCATTGGACCACATCGTTCTTCACGGTGCGGGTGATAGCACGGCGTTGGTAACAAAAGTTGAATCTATCAGTTTTTCTGAACTCGACCAGATGGTCGGCCGCTTCGCCGCGGCACTTCTGGCGGCTGGATGTGTTCCCGGGGACCGCGTTGCCACATGGCTGAACAAAACTGTTGAAGCCTGTATCATGCCCCTTGTCGCCGCGCGTGCCGGGCTTATCCATGTGCCGATTAATCCTGCTTTGAAGCGTGGACAAGTTTCATATATTTTAGAAGATAGCGGCGCTAAGATATTGATATTGGGGGAGGGGCGGCGCAATTCTCTTGAGGAGAATGATGTCCCGCCTGCTTGCTCAATCTGGTTGGAAGATCGCGCGACTGAGGCTCGTTTAACGGGGGCATCGATCCCGGTTTCTCATCATGACCCTGACGCTGTGATTGCCATTCTCTATACGTCAGGATCAACGGGGAAACCAAAGGGGGTCATGCTCAGCCATGCCAATCTTTGGCTTGGTGCCGTCAGCGTCGCGCAGTATTTGGAGCTTAAACCGAAGGACCGCACGCTCTGCGTCCTGCCGCTCAGTTTTGATTATGGGCAGAATCAACTGCTGTCGGCCTGGATGTCTGGCGGCAGTGCTGTTCCATTGGATTATCTGAATGCGCGCGATGTGATTCGCGCAGTTGATCAATTTAACATAACCACGCTTGCCGGAGTGCCGCCGTTATGGATTCAACTTACTGAAGCGGTCTGGGCAGA
>JAYUPB010000035.1:0-14438 GCA_043760405.1 Sphingomonadales bacterium | reverse complement strand
ATGATCCTAGCGATAGGGGCAGGTGAAAAGCGGCCTTACATCGTCGATGATGCGCTGGCGATTGCAACGGTGATGTCGGCGACGGGGTCGTTTGATCACCGCGCAATTGACGGGGCGGATGGGGCGATGTTGATGAAGGTGTTTAAGGAGTTGGTGGAGAGGCCGTTGGGGTTGGTGGCTTAGAATGTGGTTGGCTGGTAGATCTCTTTTGGTGACCCTCATCGCTACTGCCCTAACTGGGCTTCCAATGGCAGTTCTGCTAACGTTAGAGATGGACGCAGATCTGAAACTTTTCCAAGGGGCGAAATATGTTTTCATATCGCTCTTAGGCAACCTTTTGATCGGATTGCCAATGGCCCTTTTCTGTTATTGCTTCGTCCTGCGAGCAAAGGATATTGGTCTGGGTAAGCTGCTCCTAATCTCAAATGCCATTGCAATCGTTCTGGGTTTCATCCTTTTTATCTTGGGGGGCAATTTCAGCCTGCTGTTTCTAGGTCTCCCTGTATGGTTGGCTGCCAACACATTCGCTGTCGTGGGATGGTTTCTTGTGGTCAAACCACAACAGTACAGAGTTTAAGAATGTCAATGTCTAATTGCGACCTCATCGTCCTCGGTGCCGGGCAAAATGGCTAACTCGCCGCATAACCCCTCTCCCCTTGCGGGAGAGGGAGGGGCCCGCGCCGTAGGCGTGGGAGGGGGAGGGGGGGCGTCGCGGTTAGCGGCGCACTATTCCATTGGCGCTTTCTTTGGCGTTGCTAAGTTCTTTTGGCTCGCAGACGCGAGCTGGCCCCACACCCAACCCTCTCCCGCAAGGGGAGAGGGTCTTGAGACTGTACTGTGAGTTTGAAAGATGTTCAGGATCGCCGACAATGGCTCATCAAACGCGCTCGTTTTATGCGCGCCAATCCAACCGAAGCTGAGCGAAAGATTTGGTATCTGTTACGGCACAGGCGATTGGGCGAATTACGTTGGCGACGTCAGGAAATTATTGACGATCTCTACATCGTCGATTTCATGTGTTTCGAGCATCGCCTGATTATCGAGGCGGACGGCGGCCAGCATAGCGATAGCAAATCGGACGAAACACGGGATGCCTATCTGAAAGCACAGGGTTTCACCGTCCTACGTTTTTGGAATAGCGATATTCTGGCCAATATCGAAGGCGTCGGTGAAGCGGTTCTTGATGCCATCGGAAATAATACCGCGCAGACGCGCGGAGACCCCACACCCCAACCCCTCTCCCGCAAGGGGAGAGGGGCTTTAGAAAGCGAATTGCATGTCTAATTACGACCTAATCGTCCTCGGCTCCGGACCCGGCGGGTATGTTGCCGCGATCCGCGCCGCACAGCTGGGCTTAAAAGTCGCCATCGTCGAGCGCGAGAATCTCGGCGGTATTTGCCTCAACTGGGGGTGTATCCCGACCAAGGCGTTGCTGCGGTCGGCGGAGATTTTCCATTATATGCAGCACGCGGGCGATTACGGCCTGACTGCGACGGGGATCAGCGCGGACATAAACGCGGTGGTCAAACGTTCGCGCGGCGTGGCAAAGCAGCTTAATCAGGGCATTGGTCACCTGATGAAGAAGAACAAGATCACCGTTCATATGGGTGACGGCGTGATCACCGCTTCTGGCAAGTTAACCGTCACCAAAGATGGCAAATCCGAAGCGCTGACCGCGCAGAACATCATCATCGCTACTGGAGCGCGGGCGCGCGATCTGCCGTTTGCGCCTGCGGACGGGAAGCGCATCTGGACCTATCGCCACGCGATGGTGCCACCCGAAATGCCGACCAAGTTGCTTGTCATCGGATCAGGCGCAATCGGCATCGAATTTGCTAGTTTCTATAATGATATGGGCGCGGAGGTGACTGTTGTCGAAATGCTCGACCGTGTGGTACCCGTTGAGGATGCTGAGGTTTCTGATTTCCTTGAAAAGGCACTGACCAAGCAGGGGATGACGATCCTGACAGGGGCGGGTGTGGATAAGCTTTCCGCCAAGGCGACCGGCGTTTCGGCAACGATCAAAACCAAGGACGGGACAAACGCAGAGCATGTTTTCAGCCACGTCATCGTCGCAATTGGCATCGTTCCCAACACCGAAAATATCGGCCTCGAAACGCTGGGCGTGAAGACCACCAAGGGCCATATCGATACCGATGCACTGTGCCAAACCAACGTGCCCGGCATCTGGGCGATTGGCGATGTAACCGCGCCGCCCTGGCTCGCGCACAAGGCCAGCCATGAAGGCGTGATTGCGGCGGAGGCCATTGCTGCCAGCCAAGGGAACAAGGATGTCCATCCCCATGCGATGGATCCGCTCAACATTCCGGGCTGCACCTATTGCCATCCCCAGATCGCCAGTGTTGGCTTGACCGAGGCAAATGCGATTGCGGCGGGGCATAAGGTGAAGGTCGGCAAATTCCCCTTCATTGGCAACGGCAAAGCCATCGCGCTGGGTGAGGCCGAAGGATTCATCAAAACCGTGTTTGACGCTGCCACTGGCGAATTGCTGGGTGCGCATATGATCGGCGCGGAAGTGACCGAGCTTATCCAAGGCTATACTGTGGGCAAAACGGCGGAATTGGTTGAAAGTGACTTCATGAACACCGTCTTCCCGCACCCGACACTGAGCGAGATGATGCATGAAAGTGTGCTGAGTGCCTATGGGAAGGCACTGCATTTTTAATGTTGCTGCTGCGGAATAATCGCGCATTGTATTTTTCTAACCCAGGCAACGCTTTGGCCGCATTTGCTTCACTGCTTTTTATTGTTGCTGGGTGCGCGATGATTTGGTTCATTGTGTTCAATGACCCGCCAACTGCGGGGATCACTGTTGCAGGGGGTGGTTTGACCAATGGCCCGCTTATATTCCCTGTGTCGCGTGATACCAGTAAAGACAATGTGATGGCATTGGCAGGCGTTGCAGGGATCATCATGGGCCTGTTGTTTGGTGCGCGTGCGCTTTTCCGGCTATTTACGAACCAGCCTGCACTTTCCATAATGGGCGATAAAATTGAGGTTCACCGAAGTTTTGTAACCGCCCAGAGGTCTATTCCTATTGCCAATCTTATGTCAGCTGCCGTCATGACGGTCGCCGCTGCAAAAACGGACAATGACCGTTTTTTTGATGCTTTTGCGCCGATTGGCGCAAAATTTGCCATGAAAAAAATGCAAAAAAGTCATGTAATGATCATCAGTTATAAGCGAGAAGGCAGTGAAAAGGCGTCGCTCAAGTTACCATCCCAATTTATCGCAGGGGGTGACGATTCCCTCTCTGCTTTTTGCAATGAATTGAACGCGGACATTAACCTCCGTGCGCGCTATGCAGCGTCATCATCACACACCACATGATGGAACGATCTGGCCCAAAATTCATTGTTACGGTCATGACGGCATTGCTTTTGTCCTCCGCCACAAATGCGCAGCAAGCAGCACCGCCTCCACCGCCTCCACCACCACCAAGGCCACCGCCGCAGCTTGCGCTGCCACCGTTGCAAAATGGGCAACAAATGCCGCGCCGACAAGCAAAAAGTGACGGGATGGCGGATAAGATTGCCTGGTATAAAACAATCGGTGTTGGCGAAGTTGATGAAGTGACCGATCCGGTGATCATAGGGTATGGCAATGATGCGCTTTGGGAGCTGGCACAACATCCTGCTCCTGAATGGTCGCGTCAATAAAATCCTACTGTTCTCTGAGCGCGCATTCTGCCATCATCGGAATAGTGAAAAAATCAAAATCGCAGTTGGGGAAATTTTATGCGCGCAATCAAAAGTTTGAACATATCGGCTTTTGCGTTTGCGCTCGCCCTCACCACATCTGCCTTTGCTGATGAACCAGCCACCCCTCAAACAACCGTGATCACTGCTGCTCATATGGTGGACGTGTTGACCGGAAAAATCGTCGATTATCCGGCGGTCTTTGTTGAAAATGGTCGGATCATATCGATTGCAGATGCGCGGGTGATCAAATGGGGTGCGCATGTAAAACATATTGATCTGGGCGATAAAACGATGCTGCCCGGCCTGATTGATATGCATGTTCATCTCGACTCGCTGGCTGAAATTGGGGGGTATAATTCACTCCAATATACCGACAGTTTCTGGACCATAGCTGGGGTCCGCAATGCGAAGGCGATGGTGATGGCGGGTTTTACGACCGTCCGAAATGTCGGTTCAGCGGGTTATAATGATGTTGGGCTTAAGCAGGCGATTGATGAAGGCTTTGCTGTTGGTCCGCGCATTGTTCCTGCAGCCACGGCACTTGGCGCGACTGGGGGGCACTGTGATGAAACCTATTTCCCCCCGTCATTTGCGCGCAAGGGCGTCGCGGTTGGTGATGGCCCCCAAGAACTGCGTCAAAAAGTGCGTGAACAACGCAAATACGGCGCGGAAGTGATCAAAGTATGCGCGACAGGCGGTGTTTTTTCACGCAACACCGAACCAGGACAACAGCAACTGTCAGAGGTAGAATTGGCAGCGATTGTTGATGAGGCCCATCAATGGGGCCTGAAGGTTGCGGCACACGCGCACGGCGGCGCAGGCATTAAGGCCGCGATCAGGGCCGGCATAGATACTATCGAACACGCAAGTTTGGTTGATGATGAAGGCATTAAGCTTGCCGTGCAGCGAGGTACTTATTTTAGCATGGATATTTACAACACAGATTATACCCAAGCCGAAGGGGCAAAGAACGGTGTTCTTGAGGACAATCTGCGAAAAGACCGTGAAATTGCCCAAATCCAGCGCGATAATTTTCGCAAAGCTCATAAGGCTGGTGTGAAAATGGTGTTTGGGTCAGATGCAGGGGTGATGCCGCATGCCTTGGTCGGTGCTCAGTTTAAGACGATGGTCACATATGGCATGACGCCGCTTGAGGCGATACAGGCCGCAACTCGCAATGCAGCGCAGGCGTTGGGCCGGGAAAAGGATGTCGGCGCAATCGCAGTGGGACGTTATGCAGACATTATCGCCGTGGACGGCGCTCCGCTGACCGATGTGAGGCAGTTGGAAAGCGTTGATGTGGTGATTAAAAACGGTGTGGTCGTAAAGGGCGATAAGGAATGAAGGACATACGACGGGCAACCGTTTATGCTCTGTGTGCCACGTTGTTTGCGCTTGCAGTAGGGCTGGGGTTTGCTGTGATCCACGGCATTGGAGATCCACTTGATCATGCGGTTTTAAAATTTTTTGCTTTACGTGAAGGTCGTTCGCCTGATGCACTGATTGGTTTTGCAAAATTTCTGACGGATATAGGCAGTGCGGGACAGCGCGGGTTGATCATTGCTGCCTTCGCAGCTCTGTTGTGGTGGAAAAAACGACCTCGCGCTGCGCTTGTGATGCTTGTTGTGCCGGCTCTTGCGGGGGTTACATCCACGATATTGAAAGAAGCTTTCGGGCGGCTGCGCCCTGCGCTTGTGCCCCATCTTGATACTGTTTCCAGTCTGTCTTTCCCCAGCGGCCATGCTGTTAATACGGCAGCAATATTCCTTTTGGCGGCGTTGCTATTGCAGGGACAACGCCAAAGCTTGCGCTGGACTTTCGCCATCGGCGGGACGCTGATGATTGGTTGGTCGCGTTTGGCGCTGGGTGTACATTGGCCCAGTGATGTAATCGGCGGATGGATGATGGGATTGGCGTTTGCGCTTGCAGGGCATAAAATTGCAGTACGGTTGGAAGCGGGGAAATGAGCGGGGGATCAACTAAGGTCATTCTCGCAGCGCTAGTCGCCAATGTTGGGATTGCAGTTGCGAAATTTGTCGCGGCCGGGATCACAGGGTCGTCGGCGATGCTGACGGAAGGTGTGCATAGCCTTGTCGATAGCGCCAATCACGTGCTTTTGCTTTACGGTCAAAAACGATCCGGGAAACCCGCTGATGCAATGCATCCACTGGGCTATGGACGGGAGCTTTATTTTTGGAGCTTTGTCGTTGCGATCCTCGTGTTCGCACTTGGTGCGGGGGTTTCCGTTTATGAGGGCATTCTCCATATCCTTGAGCCTGAACATGCGGGCAGCCCGACCATCGCTTATATCGTTCTAGCTATTGCTTTTGTCCTAGAGAGTGGATCGACATGGATTGCTTTGAAGGCCTTTAACATAGCGCGCGGCAAACGCAGTATGTGGAAAGCCATTCGCGATTCCAAAGATGCGCCAACGATAGTTATCCTTCTCGAAAATGGCGGCGCCCTGGCGGGGATCGTTATTGCTGCAGTTGGTATCGCGATATCGCAGTGGACCCATAATCCAGCTTGGGACGGTGCGGCTTCGGTTTTGATTGGTGTGCTTTTGGGTTTGGTCGCGGTTGTTTTGGCGATAGAAGCAAAGGGATTGTTGATCGGTGAAAGCGCAGATCCAGAATTGATCGAGGCCCTGCGCCGCGCCGCGCTGTCTAGAAAAGGTGTCAGCGGGATCGGGGATGTAATCACCGTTCACCATTCCCCCGATCAGATCGTGGCAATCATAGAGGCTGATTTTGACAACAATTTGATGGCCTCAGATGTCGAACAGCTGGTGGATGAAATTGAGGCAGATGTCCGCTTGCGTTGGCCCAGCGTAAGTCATCTTTCTGTGCGTCCGCGCGCATTGATTGCTTAGGGGCTACCGATTTGGGTCAGGCCCCATTGACGCCGCGCCGCAACACGCCTAATGGCGACCTCGTCTGACGGGACAGAGTGGCGCGAAAGTGGCATGATTGCTCGGTGAATCGGACATTAAATAGAGCTTGAACATTGTTTGCGCTGGTGAAGGCCTGGGAAGTTGCTTGCAACCGCCGTGGTCTTTTTGTGTTTTCTGGCAACAGAACCCACCGTTGGCGCAAAGATAAGTAACTTCAAAAAGGTGAAGGGCTTCATGCCAACAATTAATCAGCTGGTCCGCAAGGGCCGGGACCCTCAGAAGGCAAAATCTAAGGTTCCCGCAATGGAGCAGAATCCACAAAAGCGTGGTGTCTGCACTCGTGTTTATACAACGACCCCGAAAAAGCCAAACTCGGCTCTGCGTAAAGTTGCAAAGATTCGTCTGACCAACCAACGCGAAGTCATCAGCTATATCCCGGGTGAAGGGCACAATCTTCAGGAACACTCCGTGGTTCTGATCCGTGGGGGGCGCGTTCGCGATCTTCCCGGTGTGCGTTATCACGTACTTCGCGGCGTTCTGGATACCCAGGGCGTCAAGGACCGCAAACAATCGCGTTCGAAATACGGCGCGAAGCGTCCCAAGTAAAAGGATTAGGCAGATATGGCACGTCGTCGTCGCCCCGAAAAACGGGTTATTTTACCTGATCCCAAATTTGGTGATCAGGTCCTTTCAAAATTCATGAACAGCGTGATGCTGGATGGTAAAAAGTCCACAGCAGAAGGTATTGTTTACGGAGCGCTTGAAACCGTTGAACAGCGTGCAAAGAAAGATCCGATTCAGGTTTTTCATGATGCACTCAACAACATCAAGCCAGGCATTGAAGTCCGCAGCCGCCGCGTTGGTGGTGCGACCTATCAGGTTCCTGTTGAAGTCCGCGCTGAACGTGCGCAGGCTCTTGCTATTCGTTGGCTGATCACGGCAGCTCGCAGCCGCAGTGAAAATACAATGGCAGCGCGCTTGTCAGGTGAACTTCTTGATGCTTCCAACAATCGTGGTAACGCGGTCAAGAAGCGTGAAGATACCCACCGGATGGCCGAAGCAAACCGTGCTTTCTCGCATTATCGTTGGTAATTAGAGGTCAGCGGGTCATTCCGCTGGTCCCAACACACTCTCGGAGTAATTGTTATGGCACGCAGCCATCCACTCAGCATGTATCGCAATATTGGGATCATGGCGCACATCGACGCGGGTAAAACGACGACGACTGAACGTATCCTGTATTACACAGGCAAATCCTATAAAATCGGCGAAGTGCATGAAGGCACAGCAACGATGGATTGGATGGAGCAAGAGCAAGAACGTGGGATCACGATCACGTCTGCTGCCACGACCTGCTTCTGGAACGATCACCGTATCAACATCATTGATACGCCAGGTCACGTTGATTTCACGATTGAAGTTGAACGTTCGCTGCGCGTGCTTGATGGTGCAGTAGCGTGCTTTGACGGGGTTGCCGGCGTTGAGCCACAGTCTGAAACCGTATGGCGTCAGGCAGAAAAGTATAAAGTACCGCGCATGTGCTTCGTCAATAAGCTTGACCGCACGGGTGCAAATTTTGAGCGGTGCGTTGAAATGATCAAGGATCGGCTCGGCGCGCGTCCATTGGTGCTGTATTTGCCAATCGGTATCGAAGGTGGCTTCAAGGGTCTCGTCGATCTGGTCAACAATAACGCTATCATCTGGCTCGAAGAATCGCTTGGTGCGAAGTTTGAAGTCACAGAGATTCCTGATGATCTTGTTGATGCCGCTGCAAAAGCGCGTAACGAGCTGATCGAAACGGCTGTTGAACAAGACGATGTGGCGATGGAAGCATATCTTGATGGGACAGAGCCTGATGCTGCGACGCTGAAAGCGTTGATCCGCAAGGGCACACTCAACTTCTCGTTCGTCCCAGTGCTCTGTGGTTCGGCGTTCAAGAATAAGGGTGTTCAGCCCTTGCTTGACGGTGTGATCGATTATCTGCCGTCACCTTTGGACATTCCCGCCGTTGAAGGTTTGAAACTTGACGGTGAAACGCCAGACACGCGTGCGCCTTCAGATGACGCGCCATTCTCGGCGCTTGCGTTTAAGATTATGAACGATCCTTTTGTTGGAACGCTTACTTTCGCGCGCATTTATTCGGGTAAGCTTGATACCGCTTCGGTGGTTTTGAACTCGGTCAAAGACAAGAAAGAAAAAGTTGGCCGCATGCTTTTGATGCACGCCAATGACCGCGAAGACATTCAGGTTGCCTACGCGGGTGATATTGTTGCGCTTGCAGGCCTCAAAGACACGACAACAGGCGAAACCCTGTGTGCCTTGAATGCACCAATTATTCTCGAACGCATGGAATTTCCAGACCCCGTTATCGAGGTTGCTGTGGAGCCTAAGACCAAGGCAGACCAAGAAAAGATGGGCGTTGCACTCAATCGTCTTGCGCGCGAAGACCCTTCATTCCGCGTGACGTCGGACCATGAATCAGGTCAAACGATCATCAAGGGGATGGGTGAACTTCATCTTGAAATCTTGGTCGACCGAATGAAGCGTGAATTCAAGGTTGAAGCCAATGTCGGCGCGCCGCAAGTGGCTTACCGCGAATATCTCGGCAAGAAAGTTGATATTGATTACACCCACAAGAAGCAGTCGGGTGGGTCAGGTCAATTTGGTCGCGTGAAATTCACAGTGACTCCGGGTGAGCGCGGCACGGGCATCATCTTCAAGGATGATGTCAAGGGCGGGAACATTCCTAAGGAGTATATCCCATCGGTTGAAAAGGGCATGCGTGAAACCGCTGCGTCTGGATCGCTGATCGGTTTCCCAATCATCGACTTTGAAATTTCGCTTTATGACGGTGCTTATCATGACGTCGATTCGTCGGCGCTGGCATTTGAGATCGCGGGTCGTGCGGCAATGCGCGAGGCGGCACAAAAAGCAGGCATTAAATTGCTTGAGCCGATCATGCGGGTTGAAGTCGTTACGCCAGAAGATTATCTGGGTGATGTGATTGGTGATATGAATTCACGTCGTGGTCAAATCCAGGGTACTGATACGCGCGGAAATGCACAGACCGTTGAAGCAATGGTGCCACTGGCCAACATGTTTGGGTATGTGAATCAGTTGCGTTCGTTCACACAAGGGCGCGCTCAATACAGCATGCATTTCTCGCATTATGATGAAGTGCCAACAAATGTTGCCGACGAAGTGAAGGCAAAGCTTGCGTAAGCGCGCAAGAAAAACTAAGGCGCGCACCTGAATCAAGGTGCGTCCTTGAAATCAATTTGAAGACTGACAGAAAGAACGAGGGTTAAAGACATGGCTAAGGCTAAATTTGAGCGGACAAAACCGCATTGCAACATCGGGACCATTGGTCACGTCGATCATGGCAAAACCTCGTTGACGGCAGCGATCACAAAGATTCTTGCAGAATCTGGCGGTGCTACGTTCACCAGCTATGACAATATCGATAAAGCACCTGAAGAGCGTGAGCGCGGCATCACAATTTCGACTGCCCACGTCGAATATGAAACCGCAGAGCGTCATTATGCCCACGTCGATTGCCCAGGTCACGCTGACTATGTGAAGAACATGATCACCGGTGCGGCACAGATGGACGGCGGGATTCTTGTTGTTTCGGCTACTGACGGCCCAATGCCACAAACACGTGAGCACATCCTGCTTGCGCGCCAGGTTGGTGTGCCTCAGCTTGTTGTGTTCATGAACAAGTGCGATCTGGTTGATGATCCTGAAATCATCGAACTGGTTGAAATGGAAATCCGTGAACTGCTCTCAAAGTATGACTTTGACGGTGATAACATTCCAGTTATCCAAGGTTCGGCAACATGCGCACTCAACGACACGAACCCAGAATTGGGCCGTGAAGCTGTTCTAAAGCTGATGGCTGCTGTTGATTCGTTCATTCCACAGCCTGCACGTCCACTTGACTTGCCATTCCTGATGCCAATTGAAGACGTGTTCTCAATTTCAGGTCGTGGTACGGTTGTCACCGGTCGCGTTGAACAGGGTATCGTCAAGGTTGGTGAAGAAGTTGAGATCGTTGGTCTCAAGGACACCAAGAAGACGGTTGTGACTGGCGTTGAAATGTTCCGCAAGCTGCTCGACGAAGGACGGGCTGGCGATAACATCGGCGCACTGATCCGCGGCGTTGGTCGTGAAGAAGTTGAGCGCGGCCAAGTGCTTTGCAAGCCCGGTTCGATCAAGCCACACACTGACTTCACATCAGAAGTTTACGTTTTGTCGAAAGAAGAAGGCGGTCGTCACACACCGTTCTTTGCGAACTATCGTCCGCAATTCTACTTCCGCACAACCGACGTGACCGGTGAAGTTGTCCTTCCTGAAGGCACTGAAATGGTTATGCCTGGTGATAACGTGCAGCTTGGTATCAAGCTGATCGCGCCAATCGCAATGGAACAGGGCCTGCGCTTCTCAATCCGCGAAGGCGGACGGACCGTTGGTTCAGGGGTTGTTGCTTCGGTCACCAAATAATATAGACGTTTTCAATCACCCGATTCTCGACAAAGAGAATCGGGTGATTGTTTTATTTTTGCCCATGAAAATGGGTCGGCTCTTTCGCATCGGTAGTGGACATGGAAACGCAGAATATTCGTATTCGCCTCAAGGCTTTTGATCACCGCGTGTTGGATCAGGCAACTGGTGACATCGCAGACACAGCAAAGCGCACAGGCGCTTCAATCCGTGGTCCCATTCCGTTGCCCACGAAAATCGAAAAATTCACGGTAAACCGCGGACCGCACGTTGACAAAAAGTCGCGCGAGCAGTTTGAGGTGCGTACTTACAAGCGGCTGCTCGACATTGTGCAGCCGACCCCGCAGACGGTTGATGCTTTAATGAAGCTCGATCTCGCTGCAGGGGTTGATGTTGAGATCAAACTGGCCTAGGGCCACTTTCTCAAGGGATACCGCACAGATTCGCACCTCGGTGTACTGTGGCTGCGTCCCCCGTCATTTTTCGCTTGAAGAAGCGAAAAGACCAGCCCGGGCGGGGTGATGCATTACATTTTAGGGCTGACACGCCTCTCGGAAATGGTTCCGTGAGGCCTCTGTTGTTTAAAGGAGCATGATCATGCGCACTGGCGTGATCGCGAAGAAAATGGGCATGACCCGTTTTTTCCAGGACGATGGGCGGCATGTGCCGGTCACTGTTTTGGCGCTAGAAAATAATCAGGTGATAGCACACCGTACAACTGATCGTGACGGTTATGTCGCGGTTCAGCTTGGCGCGGGCGTTGCAAAAGCCAAAAATGTTGCCAAGCCTCAACGTGGTCATTTCGGCAAAGCCGAAGTTGAGCCAAAAGCACGCGTTGTTGAATTTCGTGTTGCCGAAGATGCGCTCGTCGCCGTCGGTGCGGAAATTGCCGCGGATCATTTCGTTGCGGGTCAGATGGTCGATGTTTCCGGTCATACACAGGGTAAAGGTTTTGCCGGTGTTATGAAGCGTTGGAACTTTGGTGGTCTGCGCGCAACCCACGGTGTTTCGGTGTCTCACCGTTCACATGGTTCGACGGGCCAACGCCAGGATCCAGGTAAAGTTTTCAAGAACAAGAAGATGGCCGGCCACATGGGCGACCGTCAGCGCACCCAGCAAAATCTGGAAGTTGTGTCGACGGACGTTGAGCGTGGCCTGATCTTCATCAAAGGTTCGGTCCCCGGTTCCAAGGGTGGCTGGCTCACGATCAAAGATTCGGTCAAAATCGCACTTCCAAAGGATGCGCCTTATCCGGCTAGTCTGAAGAGTGATGCTGCTCCGGTTGTCGAAGAAGCAATCATCGAAACGCCGGTTGAAGCCGTTGTGGAAACACCAGCTGTTGAAACCGCTCCGGTTGAAACTGCTGCACCCGCAACTGCCGAAGTCGTCAACACAGAAAATGGGGAGGGCTAAGCCATGAAGCTTAAGGTTCAAACCCTCGACGCCAAGGGCAGCGGCGACATCGAACTTGCAGAAGATGTGTTCGGCGTTGAGCCACGCGCAGACATTCTGCACCGTGTTGTTACATGGCAGCTTGAAAAGCGTCGTGGTACAGCGCGCGGAACACGCGAACGTTCAGACGTCGCGCGTACCGGTAAACGTTTCGGCAAGCAAAAGGGTGGCGGTACCGCGCGTCACGGCGATCGTCGCGCACCAATCTTTGTTGGTGGTGGTAAAGCTCACGGCGCTCGCGTTCGTGATTTCAACCCATCGTTGAACAAGAAAATCCGTGCGCTCGGCTTGAAAATGGCGCTTTCGTCAAAGGCGAAGGCCGGTCAGTTGATCATCATGGATAATTTGACGGTGAAGAACGGTAAGACCCGCGAACTTGCTGGCAGCCTTGCCAAGCTTGGGTTCGGCAAAACCGCCCTCGTCATCGACGGTGATCTGGTTGAAACAACGTTCGTTCATGCTTCGTCTAACTTGGTGGGGATCAACACGCTCCCTGCGATGGGCGCAAATGTTTACGACATTCTGAGAGCTGAAACGCTGGTGTTAACCCGAGCGGCAGTTGAAAAGCTGGAGGCGCGGTTCAATGGCTAAAAAGCAAATCGCTGCGGCTGACATCCGTCATTATGACGTGATTGTTGCTCCGCACATTACCGAAAAATCGACCATGATGAGCGAGCATAACGCGGTTGTTTTCCGTGTCGCTGGCAGTGCTACAAAACCACAGATTAAAGCTGCGGTAGAAGCGTTGTTCAGTGTCAAGGTAACAAACGTCAACACGCTCAATCAAAAGGGCAAGACAAAGCGTTGGAAGGGTCAGCCTTACACGCGGTCAGATTTCAAAAAAGCGATCGTGACGCTGGCTGAAGGCCAGTCCATCGACGTGACGACGGGAATTTAAGGCCATGGCACTTAAACATTATAACCCGACGAGCCCCGCACGCCGCGGTCTTATTCTGGTGGATCGTTCTGCGCTTCACAAAGGTAAGCCTGTTAAAGCGTTGACCGAGGGTAAGCGCAAAACGGGTGGGCGCAATAACAAGGGTCATGTCACATCGCGTGGCATCGCCGGTGGTCATAAGCAGCGTTATCGTATCATCGATTTCAAACGTCGCAAATGGGACGTTGAGGCAACGGTTGAGCGTTTGGAATATGATCCAAACCGCACAGCCTTTATCGCTTTGGTCAATTATCCAGACGGTGAACAGACCTACATCATCGCGCCGCAGCGTCTTGCGCCAGGTGACAAGGTGATCGCTGGTAAGAAAACCGACGTGAAGCCAGGTAACGCAATGGAGCTGGGGCAAATGCCCGTCGGTACCATTGTTCACAACGTGGAAATGAAGCCCGGCAAGGGTGCGCAGATTGCGCGTTCGGCGGGGACATATGTTCAGGTTGTTGGTCGCGATAAGGGCATGGTGATGGTCCGTCTGAATTCAGGCGAACAGCGCTATATCCGTTCAGATTGTATGGCCACGGTGGGCGCGGTGTCGAACCCAGACAATTCGAACACCAACCTTGCCAAGGCTGGTCGTAATCGCTGGAAGGGCATCCGTCCTTTGACACGCGGTGTTGCAAAGAACCCAGTCGACCATCCGCACGGCGGTGGTGAAGGCCGGACCTCTGGTGGTCGTCATCCTGTGACGCCATGGGGTAAGCCGACAAAGGGTGCGCGTACGCGTTCAAACAAATCAACTGACAAGATGATCATCCGGTCACGTCACGCGAAGAAGAAGAGGTAGTCATGGCCCGCTCCGTATGGAAAGGTCCCTTTGTTGACCTTCACCTGCTCAAGAAAGCAGAAACCGCGCAGGAAGCAAGCAATCGCTCGCCGATCAAGACTTGGTCGCGTCGTTCGACAATTCTGCCGC
>JAYUPB010000034.1:0-14982 GCA_043760405.1 Sphingomonadales bacterium | reverse complement strand
TTCCTTTCCTGCCCGGCATCGCCAATGCAGGTGACATCATGCGCGGGCTCGACATGGGGTTGACCCAGTTCAAATTCTTCCCTGCGGAATCCAGCGGCGGGATTGCCGCATTAAAGGCGCTTTCTGCGCCGTTTGGTCAGTGCAGTTTTTGTCCTACAGGCGGCATCACTCTGGCATCTGCACCTAATTGGCTGGCATTAGACCCCGTGCTCTGTGTTGGTGGCAGCTGGGTGGTGGGCAAGGGTACACCTGTCAGCGAAACCATCCGTGCAGCAGCGGTGGCCAGTGCGGCCTTAGCGCGATGATCGACAATGCGCATCTTCGTGAGCGCCTTCAAGAGCTTCACGCGCTGACCGCGCAAACCCCGCTGTTCAATCCCGTTTTCCAATTAAGCTTAGATATTTCTCGCGATTTGGAAGGTGAAAAGACCAGTCTAAAACAAATATCCAGCCTTGTTAACGATCTTGAATGTGAAGCCTTGCAAAGTCGTGCGCGGCGCTTACAAAATCTTCTCTCGCCCGTTGCTCTCGACGATAATCTTGCCTGTTTGCGCGGTATCATTGAAGCATCTGCGACAGATTTTGCCACGTTTCAGGCGCGCTGGTCAAAGCCGCTGATCCACGCCGTCTTTACCGGCCACCCAACCTTCCTGTTGTCCTCGGCACAAAGTGATACGATTGCGAGCGCGGCAAGTAATGGTGATGTTTCGACCGCGACGGTGTGCATTGTTGATCCCGCACGCGACCCAATCACACTCGACAGCGAACATAAGGATGTGATCGCCGCTATGCACCGTGCGGGAAACGCGCGCGATGCCTTCACACGTGTCATCCTCGATGTTGCGGAACAACATTGGCCAGATCAATGGCAAGAGGTTCGTCCCCTGCCCTACCGCCTTGCGACATGGGTTGGTTATGACATGGATGGGCGCACCGACATCAGTTGGGCGACTAGTATCCGTTACCGCTTACAGGAAAAGGCAGAACGGCTCGCCGGATACGGGGCGACGTTTGCCGCGATCAATGCAGATGGAGGCATTCTCAATCAACTTCAGGCGGCAGAATCGCACAGCCGCAAAATGGAAGCAATATTTGCGCAGGATATAACCAATCCGCATGCTCTATCCGATGCCGCGAACCGCTTGACTGCGCACGACGATGCTAAAATTCTATCTCTCACGCCCATCATTGAGCGACTAGTAGCACTTGCGGCTTCGGCTGAGCCAGACAAAGCTAAGGCACTCCTCACGCTTGCCGCCGCGATGCGCGCAGACGGGTTGGGCATGGGCGGCATTCATTTCCGGATCAACGCGGCCCAGCTTCACAACGCGGTACGTCGCCGGATTGACCCAGACAATACACTCGATATGGGCAGCAAAACCGCGCTCATCCGCATGAGAACCTTACTCGCAAACGTCAAACCATTGCGGACCAACTTTGCAGCACTCGCCATTGAGAACACTACGGCGCTACGGCAATTTCTCGCCATGGCGCAAATCCTCCACCATATCGACGCGGACTCGCCGGTGCGGATGTTGATTGCGGAATGCGAAGACCCGCAGACTGTTTTGGCCGCGCTTTATTTCGCGCGTCTGTTCGGCATTGATGACAAGGTTGATGTCTCTCCCTTGTTTGAAACCGAAAGTGCGATGGAACACGGTGCGCGCTTCCTCGATGCACTGATCGGCGAACCCGCCTACCGCGATTACGCAAGGGGTCGCGGGCGGGTATCAATCCAGACCGGGTTTTCCGATGCCGGCCGCTTTATCGGTCAAATTCCAGCGGCATTGGCAATTGAGCGTTTACACGGACGCCTCGCGCGGATCATGGGACAACATGGTTTGACCGATGTGGCGGCCCTTATTTTCAACACCCACGGCGAATCTATGGGTCGCGGTGCGCATCCTTCCAGCATCACGGACCGGATGCGCTATCCGATGAGTCTTTGGGCAAGGCAGCAATTTGCGAGCCAAGGTATCCCCATCGAAATCGAGGCGAGTTTTCAGGGCGGCGACGGCTTCTTACTGTTCCGCACCCCCGAACTCGCGCTTGCGGTGTTGACACGTATTGCTGAAGCGGAGGTTGAACCTCTGCCTACTGGTGAAGACCCATTTTATGACCGCACGGACATCAGCCTAGATTTCTATCGCGGTATCCGGCGGGTACAGCGTGAACATTTGGCGTCCCGCACCTACGCACGCGCGATCACTGCGTTTGGGCTCGGTTTGCTCAACGAAACAGGGTCGCGCAAATCTCGCCGTCAATCGGATTTATCGGCGGATCGCGAAATGAATTTGCGGCAAATTCGCGCCATTCCCCATAATGCTGTGCTTCAACAGTTGGGCTATCCCGTGAACGTTTTATCCGGTGTCGGTACAGCCGGTGCAGAGGATATCGACGCGCTTGCAGATCTTATCAAAATTAGCCCACGTGCGCAGGCGCTTTTCCGGATGCTTCGGGCATCCAATCGTATCGCCAGCATCAAATCAGTCGCGGCTTACGGGGAATTGTTCAACAGCGCCTATTGGGCAAGCCGTCCTTACCGCGGGACAGAAGTACATCTTGAACCCGCATGCCTTGCACTTGCTGAGCTTTTGACCAGCGACGACAGGACCGGCGTGTTCCGCCGCTTGGTGTCTCGTCTGCGGGTGGACGGAATGAAGTTCCACCGCCTGCTCGCCAAAATTCCTGATGATGACATTGCGCCAGAACGCGAAGCCACACGACGCTCACTTGGTGTGCTGCAAGCACTGCGTCTTGCCCTGATGCAACACATGTTCTTGCGAGCGGTCCAAATTCCAGCCTTTTCGCGCAGCAATGATATTAGCCGTGATGACGTGCTGGAAATGATCTTCACGCTCCGAATTGAGGATGCTTTGGCCCAATTGCGGCGTGCGTTTCCAGTCGCAGCACCTGCAATCAGCGATTTTTCGGTGAATGAACCCACCGATTATCCTGACGGCGATGTCCAAGCCTATGCTGGCATTCAATCTGCTTACATTGACCCCATCGCCGATGCTTATGCCTTATGCTTGCGCATCAGCACAGCAATCGCAAACCACTTCGGCGCGCACGGATAGAGGCTTGCACTTAAAGTGATTTAGGGACATAATACACCCATGTTGAACATTACATCCATAGTCATCGGCGCAGTCGCACTGCTCCTCGCCATTTTTGCGTTCATCCCGCTTTTGGGCTGGGCCAATTGGATTATCATTCCGATTGCCGTGATCGGCCTCGCGCTCGGCGCGATGTCAGGCAAAACAGCGGGCCGTAACCTCAACATTGTGGTAATCGTTGTTGGCGTTCTGCGTTTGATGCTTGGTGGAGGCCTGATCTAACGGAGATCAGGTGCCGCCGCTTCCGCTGCAAGCATCGTAATCGCATCTTCAACGCTCATGATCCGTTGACCATCTGAACCAAGCGTCCGGATGGCAACCTTGCCTTCTTCGGCTTCGCGCATGCCGATGACCAACAGATGTGGCACCTTTGCCAAGCTATGTTCACGCACCTTGTAATTGATCTTTTCGTTGCGGAAATCGCTTTCCACACGAATGCCTGCGGCCTTTAACTTGGCGATGACGCCTTGTGCATAACCATCGGCATCAGAGACGATTGTGGCGACAACGGCCTGTGTTGGCGCAAGCCACACGGGGAAACGCCCGGCATGATGTTCGATCAAAATACCGATAAAACGTTCGTATGATCCCAGTATTGCGCGGTGAAGCATGACGGGGCGGTGTTTGGCACCATCCTCTCCAATATAAGTCGCATCGAGCCGATCAGGCAGCACATAGTCCAACTGGATCGTGCCGCACTGCCATGTCCGGCCGATCGCATCGGTCAAATGAAACTCTAACTTAGGGGAATAAAATGCCCCTTCTCCTGGCAATTCTTCCCATTTATACTCAGGGCCGGCGCGCCCAGCGAGGCGGACAGCCTCTCGCAAATCATGTTCGGCGCGGTCCCACATTTCGTCAGAGCCGAACCGTTTTTCAGGGCGGAGTGCGAGCTTTATCGCATAATTTGCAAAACCCAAATCCTTGTAAACCCGGTCAAGAAGGTTGCAAAATTCACGCACTTCATCAACGATTTGATCTTCGCGGCAAAAGATGTGCCCATCATCCTGCGTCATTTGCCGCACACGCATCAATCCGTGGAGCGCGCCGTGCAATTCATTGCGGTGACAGCAACCCATTTCCGCCATGCGGAGCGGCAGATCACGGTAAGATTTAATCCCCTGCCGAAAAATCAAAACATGCGCGGGACAATTCATTGGTTTGAGCGCCATCAGGCCGCCCTCCCCCGTCAACACAGGGCCTTCATCCTCTGTATTTGGAATTTCGTCTGGCACCACGAACATATTTTCGCGGTACTTGCCCCAATGGCCCGATGCTTCCCACTGTTTGGCATCCATCAATTGAGGCGTCTTGACTTCTTTATAGCCACCCGCATCGATCCGGCGTCGCATATAGGCTTCTAATTGACGCCAGACCATATAGCCTTGGGGATGCCAAAAGACTGACCCGTGCGCTTCGGCTTGCAGATGGAATAAATCCATCTCTTGCCCAATTTTCCGGTGATCGCGCTTGGCGGCTTCCTCTAGCCGCAGAAGATGTGCCTCAAGCTGTTTTTTGTTGAGCCAACCGGTGCCGTAGATGCGGCTAAGAACAGCATTTTTCTGATCGCCGCGCCAATAAGCACCGGACACACGTGTTAGTTTGAATGCTTGTGGATCAAGCCCGCCCGTGGCGGTCAAATGCGGCCCGCGGCACATGTCAAACCAGTCATCCCCAGACCAATAAACCGAAAGCTCCTCCCCTTCCGGAAGTTCAGCCGCCCACTGCGCCTTGAAACTTTCACCAGCAGCCTGCCACCGCGCGATAAGAACATCACGGTCCCACACTTCGCGTCGCAGAGGCTTGTTTTCTGCAATGATCTTACGCATTTCAGCCTCGATGATCGGTAAATCATCATCGGTAAACGGTGTTTTGGGAGCAAAATCATAATAGAAGCCATCATCTGTCGATGGCCCAAAGGTAATTTGTGTCCCCGGATACGCCCGTTGCACGGCCTCTGCCAAGACATGCGCGAAATCATGCCGGGCAAGTTCCAATGCCTCTGCCTCATCACGTGACGTGATGAGCGCAAGATTGGTGTCCACTGTCAAAGGCAGCAATAAATCGCGCACTTGACCATCAATACGCGCCGCAATCGCGGCTTTGGCAAGGCCAGGACCAATGGCAGCCGCAATATCAGCGGGCGTTGTCCCCACTGCAACTTCTCGCACAGTGCCATCAGGAAGGGTGATTTTGAGTAAAGTAGACATAGCTTTGCCTATGGCGAGGTGACGCCTGACGAGCAAGCCCTCGCGTCGTGAAACGAATTTTTAGAACTGGTTCTTGAATGATTTCAGGCGGGACTAGGCGCGCGGCCCTCACCCAAAGGCAACAATCTTATTATCAATATCATGGCCAATATCGGCACGCCCAAGATAGGGGATCGACGCTGTCTGACACCAATATTTAACGACCTGTTCTTCTGTGAGGATGAAATCAGGATCATTGTCCGGAATGTGTGAACAGCGGCCCAATTTGATCCCCGCAACCTTTCGGATATTCGGATTGTTGGTAATGTGAAACAGACTGCGGTCGATGCGGTACATATATTCGGCAACCTCCTCAATGATAAGGATATGATCCGTAAGATCAGGTTCCAGAGGCGTGCCAAGCAACTGGCTTAGTACCGTGAGATTGAATGCCGCAGACTTTGTTCGTCCACCTGACAATTGCAACGGGGGTTGACCAGTGCCTTTAGCATTCTTGCCAATGTCAGTTTGCGCGTCACGGTTGATCATCCATGCGAGCGCACGAAGCACCGCCGCCTCCCCGCCGGAGCGATTGATATCTGAGGGCATCGGGCCATGGGCAACCCGCCCGATTGATTTTGCGTATAGACCTGCCAACAAAAAACCTGCGTCGCTATAGCCCAAATATAGCTTGTTCTGTGCTGATGGCCCCAGTCTGTCGATAACTGTTGTCGCGACACGGCACGCACCGTACCCGCCGCGTGCGAACCAAATCGCATCGAGATCAGGATCATTGGCATATTCGATTATGGCCTGCGCACGAGTATCATCTGATCCAGCAAAATGGCCTTCGCTCAAAAAACATTGCGGATGAAAGATGATGGCGGGTGCTTGACTGCAAAAGTGATCAGCAATCAAGGCATCCAAACGTGCGGGGATTGTTGGGTCAAGTGTGCAACTGGGCGCGACAATCCCTATCCGCATCGCTTCATTGTCCGAACGTATTGCATTGATCCGGATCGCCGGTTTGCAACCCACGTTTCAGCCAGCTCATCCGCTGTTCGGCACTGCCGTGTGTAAAGGCAGCCTCAACGACAACGCCTTGTGACGCCCGTTGAAGTACATCATCACCAATTTGATGGGCCGCGCGCAGGCCTTCTTCGATATCACCTGGCTCCATCCGTTCTTTATTCTGGGCTGCCCACACACCGGCATAGCAATCTGCTTGCAGCTCCATACGGACTTGCAATTGGTTGCCTTGGGTGCGGCTGGCGCGCGCCTGACCGGCCTGAACCTGATCAGCGACACCGGTTAGTTTTTGAATATGATGCCCTGCTTCATGCGCGATGACATAGGCTTGCGCGAAATCGCCAGCTGCACCGAAACGCTGCGACAACTCCCCATAAAAACTGGTATCAATGTAAATGCCTTCATCGGCGGGGCAATAAAATGGTCCCATAGCAGATTGCGCATTGCCGCATCCTGATTGCCCATTGCCGCTGTAAAAAACAATTTTAGGCGCGCGGTACGCGCCGTCTGTGAACAGCTTGTTCCACGTAAGGTTGTTCGATTTCAAAACCTGACATGAATATTTACTCGCCGCATTGGCATCGCATCCAACGCCCACAACCGCTTCGCCAGAAGGAGAACCGACCTGTGCTGTTGGGGCAACCTGCCCTCCTCCGATCATTTCGGCAGGATTGACGCCGAATATAAGGGCCGCAACGATAAGAACCAATATGGTCCCGCATCCCATTGAGCGCCCCAAAGGTAAGCCACCACCGGGCATACCAAATCCGCGACCGCCCTGACCGCGTTGATCCTCTACATTGACATCAGACGTATCAATATCATCGAGCCGCATGATTCACTCTCCCTCGTTACTGTTTTTAACATTGCACCGGCATGCGCAGTGATGCAATCGCCCAATCATCAATCCAATGGAGTTTCGCATCATGTTCCTCAAAGGCAAAACCGCTCTGATCACAGGCTCCACGTCCGGCATTGGCGCTGCCTGTGCCACGGCCCTCGCGGCAGAAGGTGCTGCCGTCATGATCAACGGCTTTGGTGATGCGGGTGTGATTGCAGCACAGTGTGCCGCGCTAACCTCAGCAAGTGGCGCTAAAGCGATCCATTCAGGTGCGGATATGACCAAGCCAGATGAAATCGCCGCCATGGTTGAAACCTGCCACACACAATTGGGCGGCCCTGACATCGTGATTAACAATGCTGGCATCCAACATGTCGCCCCCATTGATACCTTTCCAATTGAAAAATGGGATACACTGATCGCCATCCTGCTAAGCGCACCTTTCCATGTCATGCGCGCGGCCTTGCCCCATATGAAAACGAAGGGCTGGGGCCGTGTTATCTCCACAGCGTCAGCCCATTCGATTGTCGCAAGCCCCAATAAATCAGCATATAATGCTGCCAAACACGGCCTCATGGGACTGACCAAAACAGCAGCGCTAGAGGTTGCGCAGACCGGCATCACCGTGAACTGCATCAGCCCAGGTTATGTCTGGACACCACTGATCGAAAATCAAATTCCTGATACGATGAAAACGCGCGGCCTCACGCGCGATCAGGTGATCAACGATGTATTGTTGGGGGTTATCCCGCAAAAGAAATTTGTGATGCCTGATCAAATTGCCGCAATGGCCATTTTCCTTTGCCGCGATGAAGCCAGTGCCGTCACAGGCGCGAACATGGTGATTGATGGCGGATGGACTGCACAATAGCTTGCGATCCACGCGGCAAAGGCGCAATCAACCTCCACAATAAATTTTGACTGGGGTGAGTGATGAAATTTTTAACGATCATGGTCCCGACGTTCTTTCTCTGTTTGCCTGCAATTGCATTTGCGACACCTTCACAGAGTTCTGAGCGTCCCGCAGACTGCAAACCAAGCTTGGCGCGGTTTACGCCAGAAGAAACGCAACAATCCGATCATTCTTCGTTCGCGCAAACAGCGCCCGCCAACAAAGAGACCAAACGACCTCGTGATTTGCGGCCCCGCTCAACCAAGCCGTGCTTGCATCTTGCATCTGGTTAAACACATTATCCGGGGACTGAACTGATGAAGGCAATGAAGATTCTGGTCGCACTTTTGTGTGCGTCCGCACCGGTTATCGTTCAGGCAGAACCACTGCGCGACGCTGTGACTGCTGATTTACCCTCTTTGATGACGCTATACCGCGATCTTCATGCCACGCCTGAATTGAGCATGCAGGAAGTGAAAACCGCCGCTAAACTCGCCACTGAAATGAAACGTCTGGGTTTCACAGTCACAACAGGCGTTGGCAAAACTGGCGTTGTCGCCGTGATGAAAAATGGTCCCGGCCCGACTCTTTTAGTGCGCGCTGATATGGACGGTCTGCCGGTTGTTGAACAAACCGGGCTCGCCTTTGCTTCAAAAGTACGCGCGACAGGGGATGAAGGCATCGAGTCCGGCGTGATGCATGCTTGCGGCCACGACACCCATATGACCAGCTGGATTGGCACGGCGCGGCGGATGGTTGCGATGAAAACAATGTGGTCTGGCACGCTCGTAATGATCGGTCAGCCTGCCGAAGAACGCGGCACTGGCGCCCGTGCAATGCTCGACGACGGTCTTTATTCACGCTTTCCAAAACCTGATGTTGCGATTGCATTCCACGATTCTGCCGGTCTGCCAGCGGGTGTTGTTGGCTATACAAACGGCTATGCGCTCGCCAATGTCGACTCGGTTGATGTGTTGGTGCCCGGCGTTGGTGGACACGGGGCCTATCCTCACACAGCCAAAGATCCCGTGGTGCTCGCCGCGCGCATTGTCGGTGCGCTGCAAACCCTCGTGTCGCGGGAAATGAACCCAATCGATTCAGCGGTGGTGACCGTGGGAAGCTTTCATGCAGGGGCCAAACACAACATCATATCTGACAAAGCCGAATTGCTGATCACTGTGCGCAGTTATACGCCAGAAGTACGTCAGCATTTGTTGGACGGTATTGCGCGCATTGCGAAAGGCGAAGCCATCGCCGCCGGAATGCCAGACAGCAAAATGCCGGTTGTCACAGTGAAAGATGAATTTACACCGTCAACCTTTAATACCCCGGAAATAACGACAAAAATCGCATCCGTATTTGAAGCGCGTTTTGGGAAAGACCGTGTCACAAAAGTCCCGCCCACGATGGGCGGCGAAGATTTCAGCCGTTACTGGCTGGCCGACAAATCAATCCAGAGCATGATATTCTGGGTCGGCGGCGTTCCAAAGGCGCAGTGGGATGCCGCCAAGGGGGACGCCACCAAACTCCCCTCGCTTCATTCTCCCTTTTGGGCCCCGGACGCTGATGCTGTTATTGCGACAGCGACCGAGGCAATGACGGCAGCTGCATTGGATATATTGGCAAAGAAATAAGCCCTCGGTTTAGACCTAGGCTTCACGCCACACCGCGACGTTCGCAGGCGCGATCTGATGATTTCCGATCACATAAGTGAAATCTTGCGCCCCGTCGACATGGACTGAAAGATCAAGAGGTGAGGTTCCATAATTAAAGGCAAAGCGCACATCACCTGCTCTGCGTAAGCGCAAACCGTGCGGCAAATCCACCAAGACTTGACCGGCTTCCTCAGCCATACGCCGAACAATGAGGCGGAGTAGATTGGAATCTGGCCATGCGGCAAGATACCTAAACCGGCCCGATTTATACGTAACGCCGCGCCCATCCGACAGACAGTCCTCGGGCGTTAAGTCGGTTTCGACATGTTCGAGCCAATGACGAATTGTGAATTCAGTCCCGGCCATAGTGACGCCGTCGCGTAAAGACTCAACCCGCACAATCTTGAGCGGCAACAATGCCTGTAATTGTCCCGGCGGCAATGTGTCAGGAATGAAAAAACTCTCTGTTTTGCTGCCTGTCCGCGGTCCGATGAGGACGGGGCAACTGAGTTTTGCCAAACAATCCACAAAGCCGTCTGGCATTACTGGCAAACAAGGGACAATGACCATATCATAGCCATCAAGGGCAGCACCCGGCGCAACTATGTCAACATCAAACCCCTGCTGACGCAATGCTGAATAAGTTTCAAAACAGAGCTTTAACGCGCTAAATCCTCTTCCCTGCGGCTGGATCGATGTTACCCAGTCACTGTCATAGGAAAATACCAGAGCAGCCGATTTTGGCGGCGCACCTAAGACCCCGATTGCAGATATATCAGCCGAGGCCGCCCGTGCCTCATGCACGCCAACATCATCACTTCTATCAGGGCGGAGCAGCCCAGCGTGCATTTGTTCCTGCGCAAACGGTGCCTGACGCCACCGAAAATATGAGACAAGTTCAGCCCCGTGCGCAACCGCTTCTAACGTCCACAGTCGCACCATCCCGGGCAAAGGCGCAGGATTAAAGCGCGCCCAATTTACAGGTCCAGGTTGTTGTTCCATCACCCACCACCGGCCATTCGAACATCCGCGATACAGATCATGATGAAATGCGGCGATGTCAGGATGTCCCTGCCGCGCAAACGCGATCTTATCTTCCTCACTGAACCAAAATTGTTCGAGAAAACCGAGCGGATAACTGTCCCATGTCGCAACATCAAGATCGCGGCCAACGTCATGGTGGTCAAATTCGGTAAAGAAACCCATGAAGTTGTGGACGATATCGCGCCCCGGCGATGCTGCGCGCAGAATGTCAACCTGTGCGCGGTTAAATGCGACAACTTGATCTGATGAAAACCGCCTGAAATCAAGCATATGCGATGGATTGACTTCTGTCACCGTCAAAACGGGAAGGTCGATTTCGGAAAAAGTACGATATTCTTGGCTCCAAAATACGGCGCCCCATGCTTGATTAAGGACGTCAATATTTCGGTATTTTTTCTCTAACCAAATGCGAAAACCATCCTGTGCTGCTTTGGAATGGCTAAGCACTGTGTCGTGACAGCCATATTCATTATCGGTTTGCCACGCGACAACGGCAGGATGATTACCGTAACGCACCGCCATTGCCTTTGTTATGCGTGCTGCCACTGCTGCATAACCCTGATGTGAGAAGCAATAGTGTCGACGCGATCCAAAGCCGCGTGGACGCCCCTCAGCGTCGATGGCGATCATATCGGGCATGTAATCGACCAACCATTTTGGCGGCGTTGCTGTCGGCGTTCCCATAATAATGCCCAGTCCCGCCGCATGAAGCGTTTCAACCGCACGGTCGAGCCAAGCCCAATCATAACGGCCCGCCTCAGGCTCCATCCGGCTCCAAGCGAATTCACTAATCCTTACCCGTGTGATACCCATTTCGGCCATCCGATGTGCATCATCTGCCCACCAGTCTTCTGGCCAATGTTCGGGATAATAACATACACCAAGTCGTGTAATTTCAGTCATGTTCATGATGGTTCAACCGATAGAAGCCATGCCGTTTCCGGATGGGTGAGTGGAAGTGCCAAACCGCTAACCGCCAGCGCGCGCCCTGTCATCACAATGCCTTTCCGCCAAAGATCCGCATTGGCAACGTATCGCGCTGCTTTTTCTGACCACGGCCCAAGCAGCTTAACACAATAACTTGCATCGGGAACAAGCCCCGGAAGCGTGACAGGCGCGACATTGAAGTTACGCGCAAAGCCTGTCTGCGCGACAAGGGCCAATCCTGTTTGACCGCGCAACGCAAACCAGCCAAAAATTCCGGGGTCGTTGTGGTTGATTTCATGCAGAAGACCTTCATGTAAAACATGTCGCCACGTCTTATAAAGTTCAATATGCGCGGACACAATATCGCGTTCGCTCTGCGACAATGATCCCGGATCAACCTCAACCCCCATATGCCCGAACATGGCAACCTTGGCGCGAAAATCAATGTTGATTTGCCGCCCGGTGATGGGATTAAGGTTTGGACCAACATGATTGCCCGTAATCTTCAAAGGCAGAAAATTGAACCATCCTTTGTTGATGGATAGGCGTTCAATGGCATCATTGTTGTCGCTCGCCCAATAACGACTGCACCGGCGTAACATTTCAAAATCAACGCGCCCGCCGCCGCTCGCGCACGTTTCAATCTCAACGTCAGGATGGTCTCCGCGCAGCCGGTCCATCAGCGCATATACCGCCTGTGTCTGGGCATAACCCTTGCCCGCAAGTGGAAACAAATCACGGTTATGATCCCATTTGAGATAGGCAATTTTGTGATGAGAAAGCAGCGCGTCAATTGCTGAATAAAGATACTCTGAAACGTCAGGGCGTGTCAGATCAAGAACCAGCTGATTTCTCTGCGTGGGCCGACCACCACAGAGAGCATGAAGACACCAATCAGGATGCGCACGATAAAGATCGCTGTCTGGGTTGACCATTTCGGGCTCAACCCAAAGTCCAAAATCCATGCCCGAAGCGTGCACATGGTCGATAAGCGGCGTCAGGCCATTGGGGAAAAGACCAGCATCAACCGTCCAATCTCCCAGACTGCTTGTGTCGTCACGGCGCCCTTTAAACCAGCCATCATCGAGAACGAAACGCTCAACACCCAAAGATGCGGCATCCCGCGCCAGCCGAAAGAGGCTTTCTTCGGTCATATCAAAAACAAGCGCTTCCCAACTGTTGAGATGCACCTTCCTTGGCCCCTTGGCCGGGACAATTTCTTCGGTGGCATATGAATGGAAAGCGGTGCGCACTTGAAAACGCCCCTGATCACTTATTGAAAACATCGCCCTTGGCATGCTTTGTTTGTGTCCCGGCGCGATAATCAGTTCACCGCGATCCAGACGGGGGCCCATTAACATCACTCCGTATCCTTCAGAATTCTGCTCTATGGTCAAAAAATGATCCCCGCTCCACGCAAGATGCGCGCCTAAAGCACCGCCACTATGTTCCGCTGTTGCCGCTTCTTCGCAACGGAGCCAGAGCGCGCCGCCAAATCCAGAACGACCCCCATAGGATGCCCCGCCAAAGGCGCCGTTGGACAAAGGTGTCCGTATTTCCTGCATTTCAGCCGCCCAACGTCCGGTGTTTCGAACAATTTGGGTGGCCCAATGCGGCAAAGGAAGGGTAAGGGACGCAATGTGGTCCACAGAAAAATCAGTGCTACCAAAATTTTCAATTTCTAATTGCGTAATGACAAGTCCAGATGCCGCAATTCTCCAAAGGGTCGTCAAACGCGCGCCAATGTCCGCGTCCTCAAAGCGGAAAGTGATTAAATGCTTTTCCTGCTCAACGCCTGATAAAATAAAGGATGTGGGCAAATTATGTCCCACCCGTGACAATGCGATTGACGGTGTTCCAGTGTAACCGGACCCTGATTGCATCAGCAAGGAAGCAGGAACGGGCGCGTCAGGTTGGGATTCGTGACGTCCCCGAAGCTGTGCGTCACACAGCATTTGAAGATTTTCTGTCACCGGCAAAATCGGGCCTGCGTAGGACAGTTGAGCGCACCCCGCGCGCAGATCAAAAACCAAAGTTCGTTCAGCGCCATCAACGCGACATTGTGAAAGTGTATGTGTCATAAAATGCTTAATGGCCAATGCATTGGGGCGACGTCAACCAACATCCTTGATCGCCGCTTGATCCCATAGACGGGATCGTCCACTCACGAAAAAAGGGAGATGCCAGTGTTAAGAGATTCGCCAGTAGGCAGTGCATTTCGTATGGCATTCAGTAATGGATAAGGTAATCACTATTTCAGCGTCCAACCAACCGCATCGCCGTTATAATCCGCTTAATGGGCAGTGGGTATTGGTGTCCCCGCATCGCACGCAAAGGCCTTGGCTTGGTCAAGTGGATGACACCCTCGCTGCATTATCACCGCCCCATGACCCACTTTGTCACCTCTGCGCTGGCAATGTCCGCGCCAACGGCACTAAAAACCCTGCATATGACGGGGTTTATGTGTTCGATAATGATTTTCCCGCCGTACAACGTGAAAAAGAATGTGCGCAGGTGAACACAGATCCCTTTTTCATATCTGAACCTGCAAGTGGCGTCTGCCGGGTCATTTGTTTTTCCCCTGACCATGCCCAAACGTTGCCAGAATTACCAACACCAGCCGTTCGGGCTATTATTGATTGTTGGGCCGAACAATCGGCCGAACTTGGCAAAGACCATGCCTGGGTGCAGTTGTTTGAAAATAAAGGCGCGATGATGGGCTGTTCAAACCCCCATCCTCACGGACAGATTTGGGCAACACACCACATCCCTGATGAAATCTTGACAGAAGATAATTATCAACGCGCTTACTATGAAAACAGTGACAGCCCCTTACTTTTCGATCTTGCGGAACGCGAAGCAGCAAAAGGGGAGCGCGTCGTTGTCAAAAATGAACATTGGGTTGCCATCGTCCCATATTGGGCGAGCTGGCCGTTTGAAACGCTGGTGCTGCCGCGTTTTAAAGTTGCACGGCTTGATGCCTTAAACGCCGACCAACGCGATGCGCTTGCGATGACGTTAAAGGAATTGACAGCGCGTTATGATAATCTCTTCCACTGCTCTTTCCCCTATTCAATGGGGTGGCACGGCGCACCCTTTCGTTCTGGAATGCAAGATCATTGGCAGCTTCATGCACATTTTTACCCGCCACTGCTCAGATCTGCAACAATCCGCAAGTTCATGGTCGGGTACGAATTAATGGCAGAACCGCAGCGCGACTTAACGCCAGAACAAGCTGCAGCACAGCTGCGCGCTGTTTCACCACATCATTATAGTTTAGAAAAAGC
>JAYUPB010000033.1:0-15016 GCA_043760405.1 Sphingomonadales bacterium | reverse complement strand
GTTGAAACAATCAACATGTTGGTTGGGGATGCGTGCCCGCCAAATTCATATCCTGAACAGTGGGACATCCCCGGGCTTAAAGCGCGTGTCACGGATGTGCTTTGTCTGGATCTGCCGATTGAAGATTGGGTTCAGGAAACTGAGGTTGACCCCGAAATTCTCGAAAACCGAATTGGTATGGCAGCGGATGCGATGATGGCTGCAAAGCAAGCGGAACTGGAACCAGACGTCTGGTCGCAGGTCGAAAAATCAGTGTTATTACAATCGCTTGATCACCGTTGGAAAGAACATCTCGCAACGCTTGATGCATTGCGACAAGTGATTCATTTGCGGGCTTATGCGCAGAAAACGCCGATCAATGAATATAAACGGGAAGCTTTTGCCCTTTTTGAACGCATGTTGGTTGCCATCCGTGAAGATGTCACAAAGGTTTTGGCTTACGCCCAGTTTCAGGTAGCACCGCCGGAATTGCCGGAAATGCCAGATTTTGTGACAAGTCATATTGATCCCTTGACGGGTGAAGATAACAGCGCTGATCGTGATGGGGCCAATATGGGGTTTGTGACGACGCGTTTACCTCCGCTCCAACTTCGTCAGCCAGATATGAATGATGAATTTGGCGAAAATCCTGAGGAGTGGGTCGATAAGGTAAGCCGCAATGCGCCTTGCCCTTGTGGGTCAGGCAGCAAATACAAGCACTGCCACGGGTCACTGTAATATATGGGGTTGGCCTTTGCATTTTTCGTGACGGCCTTGCTCTATGCCAGTGTCGGCTTTGGCGGCGGTTCAACCTACAGCGCGCTGTTGGCGCTCTCAAATGTCGATTTCCGTGTGCTTCCAGCCATTGCCCTGTTGTGCAACATCGTGGTCGTGACGGGGGGAACGATCCGTTATTCAAGGGCTGGATTGGTCCCTTGGCGTCGGGTGCTTCCCCTCGCTTGCGTATCCGCCCCTTTTGCTTGGTTGGGTGGTTTGACACCGATTAAGGAAACTGCCTTTCTCCTTATACTCGCGCTCAGTCTGATTGTTGCCGGCTTGGCTTTGCTGTTTCAAAATGATGCTCAGGATAAATCAAACGAATCCGTGCGCACACGAAAAGATCGCGGTTTTGATGTCTTAACTGGCGTTGGTATTGGCTATCTGGCGGGTTTGGTTGGCATTGGCGGTGGTATTTTTCTTGCTCCTTATCTTCACCTGACGCGCTGGGCCGGTAGCCGCGCGATTGCGGCAACGGCTTCGGTCTTCATTTTGATCAACTCAATTGCCGGACTTACTGGCCAGATGATGAAGCTGACAGTATCAGGAAATTTGCCGACACTTTCTTCTTATTGGCCCTTGGCCCTGGCGGTTATGGTAGGCGGGCAAATTGGAAGTATCATTGGGGTACAATTGCTTTCGCCCTTGTTGGTCAGGCGCACAACCGCGGTTCTTATCATGTTTGTTGCAGGACACTTGATTTGGAAACTGGCGGGCTGAAATAAAGTTCTGTCACTAAAAAGTGATATTTTATTTTTAAGAAGGAAGGAGGCGAACGCCAATTTGCGCGTTGCCCATGTCTATCCAATCTGCAAATGAATGACCAGCGTTCTATATATTTTTGAAACCAAGAAGGAGAAATTTAATGTTCAGTCACGTCATGCTCGGCGCGAATGATATCGCACAATCAAAGGCATTTTATGATGCCATCCTTGGCACGCTCGGCATTGCTCCAGCGGTTATTGATCCAAAAGGCCGCGCATTTTATTTTACCAAAGAAGGTGTGCTTGGCTTATCGGTTCCAATTAATGGTGAACCCGCTTGCGCTGCAAATGGTGGGACGATTGGGTTCAAAGTCGACACCACGGAGCAAGGCGACGCTTGGCATGCGGCAGGTGTTGCCAATGGCGGAACAACTTGTGAAGATGCGCCTGGAATTCGCGAAAACCCAGCAGGGAATATGTATCTGGCATATCTACGCGACCCAGCTGGGAATAAAATCTGCGCCCTGAAACGGATGGGCTAGCCCAAAATGACCTTGGAAACCGTTTCCACCAACCACTCCCATGGCGGTGTCCAGGGTGTTTACAAACATGTGTCTCGCGCCACGGGAACGGAGATGTTGTTCTCCGTTTTCGTGCCGCCGCATGCTGTGGGCGCAAAACTTCCGGTGATATGGTATCTTTCGGGTCTAACTTGCACGCATGCCAATGTCACTGACAAGGGTGAGTATCGTCGTGTGTGCGCTGAATTGGGGATTATCTTCATCGCGCCGGACACGTCTCCGCGCGGCGAAGGTGTCTCTGATGATCCAGAAGGTGCGTATGATTTTGGGCTTGGTGCGGGTTTCTATGTCAATGCGACGGTGGCCCCATTCGCGCAACATTATCAGATGCGCGATTATATTGAGGTTGAATTGCCTGCGCTCATCGCAGCGCATTTCCCAGCTGATATGGCGCGACAGGGGATTACAGGTCACAGCATGGGCGGGCACGGCGCACTGACGATCGGGCTGCGCAATCCAGATGTATATAAAAGCATTTCTGCCTTCGCTCCGATTGTGTCACCGCTCAACTGTCCTTGGGGTGAAAAGGCACTGACTGGATATATCGGCGAAGACCGTGCAGCGTGGCGTGACTATGATGCATGTGTATTGATCGCTGATGGCGCGCGTCCGACAGATTTGCTTGTCGATCAAGGAAGCGCAGACACGTTTCTTGATGAGCAATTAAAACCAGAATTGCTGGAAGCAGCGTGCCAAGCCGCCGGCATTCCGCTGACATTGCGGATTCAGGCGGGCTATGATCATAGCTATTATTTCATATCAACCTTTATGGAAGACCATCTCCGTTGGCACGGGGCGCGGCTTATTTAGAGCGGTCAAGAGCTTTGTCCTCATTGGCGCGCTTGATAACATAATGGCGGATGGATTCTGCCTGTTCAGCCGACATTACGGACGCGAAACTGACCATGCCATTATCCTTCAACGCGCCGCCGTGGACGATCTCCGCCCATGTTTTCGCATTCGCAAGCGCACCGCTGCGGCGAAGATCAGGAAGCACTGATCCACCAACAGCCGCGTCGCCGTGACATGTCCCGCAGTAGCGCCCGAACAACGCACCGCCAGCTGCCGCAATTTCTGGTTTGCCTGAAAATGGGGGAGGATCAATCGGCATTTCATTCAAACGTGGTGCGGGCGGAAGTTTCGCAGTGCCACCAAGTTTGAAGACCAAAAGGCGACTGACATTTTTTACCGGCCCACTTTTGCTTTGGAGGACGCCTGCGGTAAGCGGAAAAGCGCCGCCCCAGCCAGCCAGAACCGCGACATATTGCTCACCCTTGATTGTATATGTCGCAGCAGGCGCAACAACCCCAGTTTGCGCCGCAAAGCTCCAGAGCTTTTTTCCATCGGACGTATTATATGCGGCAAATTCGCCTGCTGCATTGCCTTGAAAAACAAGATTGCCGCCGGTTGCCAAAACCCCGCCATTCCATGGCCCTTGATGCTGGACACGCCAGCGTTCCTTTTGGGCAATGGGATCCCAAGCGATCAATGCCCCTTTGGTGATCCCTGCAAATTGTGCGCGGATCGCCTTATCCGCAGGCATGGCAATTGAGGAAACATCAAATCCAACATTAAATCCCTTGTCCGCTTTTTTCCATTGGGGCTGCGGCATGTAGGGGAATGACGTTTCTTGCGCTGGAATATAAACCAAACCTGATTTTGGATCAAAAGCCATCGGATGCCAGTTGTGGGCTCCAAGGGGGCCTGGCGTTACAAGAT
This sequence comes from Sphingomonadales bacterium, assembly GCA_043760405.1. Classification (GTDB taxonomy): domain Bacteria; phylum Pseudomonadota; class Alphaproteobacteria; order Sphingomonadales; family Sphingomonadaceae; genus Aquisediminimonas. Next base: position 11,256 of record JAYUPB010000033.1, on the reverse strand, counting down.
ATGTCTTTCCTGTTTTATCAATGCGGGCATCGGGGTTTTCGATGGGTCTGCCGGTTGTTTTATCAATGCCAGTGGCCCAATTGACGGGGACAAAGTTATTTGCCGAAATCAATTTGCCATTTTCGCGGTCAAGAACGTAGAAAAACCCGTTCTTTGGCGCTTGCATCAAAACCTTGCGTTTTTTGCCTTCAATATTGAGATCGGCCAACATGATATGCTGTGTCGCGGTATAATCCCATGTTTCCCCAGGCGTTGTTTGATAATGCCATATATATTCGCCGGTTTTGGGGCGAATTGCGACGATGGAGCTGAGATATAGATTGTCGCCACCACCAGGTGAGCGGTAGGCTTGGTTCCAAGGGCTGCCGTTGCCCACGCCGATATAAAGCAGATCGAGGTCGGGATCATAAGCCATCGCATCCCAAACAGTGCCGCCGCCGCCTTGGTTCCACCATTCGCCCTTCCAGCTGCTTTCAGCGGCCTTCAAATGCTTGGCATTTTCATTCGCGCCGGGCTTGTCTGGCACAGTGTAAAAACGCCATAATTCTGCGCCATCATTTGCATCATAGGCTGTGATATAACCGCGCACCCCCATTTCAGCGCCGCCATTGCCGATGATAACCTTGCCATCAATGATGCGCGGTGCTCCCGTAATCGTATAAGGCTTTGATTGGTCGACAGTTACCTTTGACCAGACAACTTTGCCAGTGTCGCGATCAAGCGCGATAAGGCGGCCGTCCAGCGTGCCAAAATAAAGGCGGTTTCCCCACGCAGCGAGGCCCCGATTTACGACATCACAGCACGCTTTTACACCCGTTTCCCCGGGAACCTTTGGATCATATTCCCACAGCAATTTTCCAGAAACACCGTCGTAGGCCTTCACTTTGGACCAAGCGGTCGTGATGTAGATTTTTCCGTCGATGACAATCGGTGTCGCTTCTTGACCGCGTGTGGTATCAAGATCGGCAAACCATGCGAGGCCCAATTGACCGACGGTTGTGGCGTTGATTTTATCAAGAGGGGAAAAGCGCTGCTCATCATATGTGCGGCCGTAGCTCATCCAATTTTCAGTATCGCTTGCCGCTGCCAACAGACGCTTGGCGTTCACCGCGCCCGGCGCGTTCGTATCCATAGCTGGTTTACAGGCCGAAACGGAAAGCAAAAAGATAAGGCTATAACGGTGCAATACCATATGATCATCTCCCCAAATTGTAACGATCTAAAGTCGTTTCAAACTCTCAGATTTCAACATGCGCGTTTATCAAATCCCCGTCAATCGTGCCCACTATGACGTTACGTCTTGCTTATTGAGCGCTCAGTTACCTGTAAAAACAGGTGGCCTCTTTTCAACAAAGGCGTTGATGGCTTCGCGGTTATCCTCTGTTTCATGGACAATCGCCTGATAGGCGGCGGAGAGTTCGAGGATGTCGCTCATCCGGCTGTTTTGTGCTTCACGGAGCAAGCGTTTGGTCAGGCGCAGTGCGCGCGGTGGGTTGCAAACAATACGGTCAGCAATGGCCATTGCAGCATCGATCAGGGTTTCATCTGGCACAACGTCTGACACCAATCCCATTTCCTTGGCAGCATTGGCATCAAACCTGTCGCCTGTAAAAAACAGTTCAGCGGCTTTTGAATAGCCGACAACGCGCTGCAGGGACCACGCGCCGCCGTCTCCGGGGACGATCCCGACCTTGATGAAGCTGCATGCGAAAAGCGCGCTTTGTGCTGCGATGCGGATGTCGCACAAACACGCCAAATCACACCCAAGCCCAATGGCATGACCGTTAACCGCTGCAATTGCTGGCACTTCAATATCCATGAAGGCACGGGTTACGCGTTGCACCCCGCGGCGATAATTTGCGCGCGTTGAATCAGGTTGATCGAGCACGCCGATGCCAGTGCGGTTTTGCATCCCTTTCAAATTACCGCCTGCGCTAAATGCTTTTCCTGTGCCCGTAAGGATGATGGCGCTAATGGAGCGGTCATTGTTGATGGAATCCAGCGTATCGACAATGTCATCGCAGTCGGCGTGGGTGCCAATGGCGTTCATGCTCTCTGGCTTGTTCATTCGCAATATAGCGACTTTGCCCCGACGCTCTACATCCAGAAATTCGCCCATCATTATTCCTTTCAAGTTTGGAAATGCTATTGCATAGCGATCACGCCATGCAAAGTTTCGCCATCCATGATTTTGATCCTCCAGGAGATGTCTCGGCGCTACGGAACCGAGTGCGCGTGTTTTTGGATGAACATCAGCCTACGGGTGATCCAACACGTCGCGCCAACAGTTGGTCAGTCGCCAACCTGAATTTCAGCAAGGCCGCTGGTGCGGCTGGCTTTATCGGCATGGCCTGGCCACGTGTTTATGGCGGGCAGGAACGCCATCCACTTGAACGTTATATAGTGCTTGAAGAAATGCTGGCAGCTGGCGCACCGGTTGGCGCGCACTGGATCGCGGATCGCCAGACGGGGCCGCTGTTGCTTCGGTACGGCACGCCAGAGCAGTGTGAACGCTATTTGCCCGGCATTGCGCGCGGCGAAACCTATGCCTGTATCGGGCTGAGTGAACCTGGCGCAGGGTCTGACCTTGCCAGCGTTCGCACGTCTGCGCAGCGGACGGATGCAGGTTGGCTTATCAACGGGCAGAAATTGTGGACGTCTGGCGCGCATTACGCACACGCAATGCTTGCGCTGGTGCGGACGGATGCTGGTTCAGAACGCCAAGCAGGGTTGAGCCAGCTGTTGATCGACCTCGACACTCCCGGCATTGCCATAAGGCCCGTCATTGATCTCGCAGGCGATCATCATTTTAACGAAGTGTTTTTTGATGATGTGCTGGTCCCACACGCCGCGCTTGTTGGACAAGAAGGAGGGGGCTGGTCTCAGGTTACGGCTGAACTCTCGCTCGAACGCTCAGGGCCGGAACGCTATTTGTCGAGCCATGCGCTGCTTGTCGCGTTGATTGATGCTGTCGGCACAAACCCTGTTGAACCAGCGCGGTCGTTGATTGGCCGTCTCACCTGTGACCTTTGGACTTTGCGGCAAATGTCCATGTCAGTCGCGGCCAAGCTTGCGCACGGCGAAGACCCAATGGTTGAAGCCGCAATAGTGAAAGATTTGGGCAATAGTTTCGAACAAGACGTGCCGCGCTTGATTCATGAACTGGTTGATGTTGATTTGAATGGGAAAGAGCCATTATCGCGGTTGCTTTGGCTTTTGCTACAGACAGCGCCAAGTTTCAGCCTGCGCGGTGGCACACGCGAAATTCTCCGCGGGATCATTGCGAGGGGACTGGGGCTGAGATGAGTGACGTGCGCATCCAATTGCTCGAAACCGTGGAGACGATGCTAACGCAAGGAGCCGATGCTGATGCGTTCGTTGAAGCAGGTTTTGCGCTTTTGTTAGTGCCAGAGGATGAAGGCGGGTTTGGCGGCGATTGGGGAGATTGCGCCGCACTTTTGTCGCGTGTTGGTTATATGTGTCCCTCACTCGACATCGCACATATCATCACCAAAGGCAGCACAGGGGACGCCTTTCTCGACGGTGCTCTTGCGACGATCGCATTGGTCAGCGGCGCGCTTGATCGCTGCGCGGACCTCGCCATCGACCATGCCAATACGCGGGTGCAATTTGGCAAGCCTTTAGGCAAACAACAGGCTGTCCAGCAAAGCCTGTCCCTTTTGGCAGAAGAAAGTGCCGCCGTTGCTGTGGCGGTGCAGGCCAGTGCGCGCGCGCGCGAAAAGGGCGATGCTCAATTTGAAATTGCCTGCGCGAAATTGCGCACCAATCGTGCGATTGGAACAGTGACAGCCATTGCACATCAGGTGCACGGGGCAATCGGATTTACCGCCGACCATCCACTTCACCGCTACACGCGTGCGCTTTATCAATGGCGTTCTGCGTTTGGCAACGATTCCTATTGGGCAGAGATAATTGGTGGGATTGCAGCGGAATGGGGCGGGCAAGGGCTTTGGAAAAATATAACTGAGCGCGCTGACGCATAGACTTTGGTAAGGGATGCCGACTAAGAAGCCGCTATGACAAACACATCAAGCGCTTCACATAAACCTGCAATCCTTGTTACGGGAGGTGCCGGATATATTGGCAGCCACGCTGTATTGGCGCTGCTTGATGCCGGTTATCCTGTGGTCGTTCTGGATAATTTGCTGACGGGTTTCGAATGGGCGGTTGATCCACGCGCGACATTTGTGATGGGTGCAGTTGAGGATGACACTGTCGTCCGTCCGCTGCTCGACACCCATGCTATTCGTGCGATCATGCATTTTGCTGGTTCAGTTGTTGTGCCGGAATCGGTTGTTGATCCGCTAAAATATTATCGCAACAATACGGTGGCCAGTCGTGCATTGATTGAAAGCGCCGTGGCATGTGGTGTTCCACATTTTATATTCTCTTCAACTGCCGCCACGTACGGAACCCCAGAACGCGTGCCCGCGCGTGAGGGCGACCGCACACTGCCGATCAATCCTTATGGTATGTCAAAACTGATGACTGAAGCGATGTTGGCAGATGTGGCAGCAGCGCACCCCATCAATTACTGTGCACTGCGTTACTTCAATGTTGCCGGGGCTGATCCGCAGGGGCGGTCGGGCCAATCAACCACCGGAGCCACGCATTTGATAAAAGTGGCGGTTGAGGCTGCACTTGGAAAGCGCGCATCCGTTGCCGTGTTCGGAACCGATTTTGACACAGCAGACGGCACAGGAGTGCGCGATTACATTCATGTGACTGATCTTGTAGCGGCCCATGTCTTTGCCCTGGAAAAACTGATGGAGGCTCCAAAACAAAGCCATGTTCTCAACTGTGGGTACGGCAAAGGTTTTTCAGTGCTTGAGGTTTTGGATGCGGTTGAACGGGCTTCCAATAGCAAAGTGACACGGACGTTAGAGGCACGCCGCGCCGGTGATCCAGCGACGTTGACGGCAGACAATAGCGCGATTCTCGCAACGCTTGATTGGCGCCCCGCGCGTGACAATTTAGATCAAATTGTTGCAGATGTATTCAGTTGGGAACGAATATTGAGCGAGAAGGCGCGGTAATCTTCTACTCTAATGCTGACGGTATTGATTGCGCTCTTCCAACATACGGATCGCGTCCAGAATTTTAGCACCTGCCAGAAAAACCGTGCCGGTGCAGGCAAAACAGAGCAGCACGCCCCCGTAGCCGGGATATTGATCAAGATAAAGTTTCCCGCGTTCTAAGCTGCCCAAGGCCAGAGCATAAATGATAAGATAAGCTTCAAAACGCGTTTTGATAACGAAGAGTCGTTTGATCTTGGTCCACATAAAATACATTAAGCAATCGCTGCGCCAGTTGCAAATTTGCGCCATTCCGGATTAACAAAAATGGTAAAGTGTAAGTTAATTCGACATAAATTCAGGCAGTTGGCAGGCGGTGAGCAAGGCCGCGCGTGCGTTTCCAATCCTTGCCCATAATTTGGGGTCGCTGAGTTCGACAGGCGCGATTGATTCAGGCCAATATTGCTTGACGATTGAGGTAATCACATCAAGTTTTGCATCATCGACCAGAAAGCGTGGATCAACAGTCGTGGGATCACACACCACCCGCAAACGCAAACATGCCGGGCCGCCGCCATTGGCCATAGATTGCCTGACGTCCACCGGAATGAGTTTGCGGATCGGGCCGTTGCCAGCAATCATATTTTCCAGCCACGTCCACACGCGGGCATTGTTTTGCGCTTCAGTAGGCAGAATTAAAGCCATGCTGCTGTCTGGCAGTGTCACCAATTGCGCATTGAACAGATAACTGCTGATTGCATCAGAAAGGCTGACTGCGGCTGAAGGGACCTCAACAATTTCAACTTCTGGCAAAAGCCGTTGTAAATCGGCGTAGAAAATATTCTTCTCAGCAAAGGCTTGTTCATGCGTGAACAGCACGCGTTCATTGGCGACGGCAACCACATCATTGTGGAAAGCGCCAGCAGCTATGGCATCTTCGGATTGCTGAACGAACAGAGCTTTTTCAGGTGAAAGGGTGTGGATGCGCGCGATCGCTTTGCTGGCTTCAACATGCTGGCGCGCGGGGAAGGGGCCACCACTTTTGCCGTAAACAAAAACCTCAACACCGGCGCTGGTATGATCTGCACACAGCCGCATGTGATTGGCAGCACCTTCATCACCAAAAGGGGCGGGCACAGGGCCGTGAACAGCAAAAGCGGGATCCGCAAATGCAATTCTCAATTGTGCGAGGGTTTCTTGCCATTCATGGCTGCGGTGCGGCATCGTAAGCAAATTGGCGACACTCAAATGGCATTTCCCGTCGGCCGCATCACTGGCAGGAGAAACCGTTGCAGCATTTGCCGCCCACATCGATGATGCTGACAAAGCACAGGCAAGCATCGCTGACTCCGCGGTTTCTGGGGCCGTGCCAAGGGCCTGCAACCAACGTCTGTCAGGCCGGTTTTGGGGAAAGAAAATGCCCTGTTTCAAACCAAGCGCAATGTTCGCGCGCATTTTTTCAATGCCCTGCAATGCCGCAGTGCGGGGCTGTGATGTTCCGCCCGCATTATTGGCAGAGGCAAGGTTGCCAAGGCTAAGCCCCGCATAATTATGGCTGGGGCCGATCAGGCCGTCAAAATTGATTTCGCAGATCATATCCTACCACCGAGCAACATGGGTGACTTTATCCCCAACGGAGACGCGCAGACGGTGCGCGCAGGCTTCGTCAAGGATGATGCCGCCGTCCTGCTTGTCAATCCAGCCATAAGTTGCGACGAAATCAGAAAGCGCCCCGGTCGTGACCAAAGATTTCTCTCCCACCTTACCTTCGCCCACCGTGTCATTGATCCCGCAAATGACGGAGTCATGACTTTCGCGAACGCTCCTGATTTGATCGGTGCGCGCTGTCATGGTCGGGCCGCCATCAAAAATATCGACATAGTTTTCCCAGGCAAAGCCCTCATTTTCCAACATCCGCATCGCGGCGCGACCAGAGGGGTGGGGCAGGCCGATCACCGCACGTGCTGTTTCGGGCAGCATTGCGGTATAAACAGGGTGCTTCGGCATTAAATCGGCAATGAACTGGTTGCCGTTGACGCCGTTAAATTCGTCGGCGTCCTGAAAATTCATGCCGAAAAAACGCCCAGCGACTCCGTCCCAAAACGGTGAACCGCCAGCTTCATCAATGACCCCGCGAAGCTCTGCAATGGTGCGGTCTGCAAAACGTGCGCGGTGATTGCGGATGAAGAGATAACGGCTCCGCGCGATAAGCATGCCCTGTCCACCCGCTCGTTCGCCGGGGTGAAGAAAAAGCCCGCCGACTTCGGTGCAGCCTTCTAAATCAGTGGATAGCGACAGCATGTCTGCGCGGAACGTGCGGTTCAGTTCAACACTATGCTGGGTCAGTGCCCCGATCCGGTAACTGTAAAAGGGCCATGTTTGGCCAACCGCACTAAAAATCTGGCATGTTCCCCTAACTTCTGCCGTGTCCCTGTTTTCCAGCACAAAAACAAACAAGTCATCACCAACAACATCTTCCGCTCGCGCAAATGCGGTTGCGCTGCGTTCTAATTTGGCGGTCAATGATTTCTTGTCAGGCGGTAAGTTTGTGAACCCACCGCCTGTGCGTTTTGCCATTTCGTAAAGCGGTTGCACATCGTCAAGACGCGCAGCGCGGATAATGAAGCTCACAATGTCCCCCGTTCAGCCAATCGTAGCAGTGTTAATGTCGAAAGCATCGCACGTTCGGGCAGACTGCCTACGATTAAAAATTCATCTGATGAATGAATGGCGCCACCGCGCGGCCCCATGGTATCAACCACTGGAATGCCGCACGCGGCAATATTATTGCCATCACAAACGCCGCCAGTGGATTTCCAAGAAAGTGAAAGACCTAAATCTTTCCCGCAATCGCGAACCAGCCCGAACAATGCCTCCGCTTTTGCATCGAGTGGTTTGGGAGGGCGATTAAAGCCGCCGTGGACGTGGATATGGACACCGTGTTCTTGCGCCACAGCCTTCACTGCTGCGTCAAGTGTCGTTTGTGCTGCGATCATATCCTCCGGCGTCATCGGGCGCATGTTGACGCGCAAAATCGCTTGATCAGGTACGATATTGTTAGGGCCGCCGCCATCGATCCGTGCTGGATTGACCTTTAACCCGGCAGATTTTGCCGCAGACAGGCGGAGCGCGAGATCAGCCGCAGCGAGCAATGCATTGCGACCATCCTCTGGATTACGTCCCGCATGGGCAGCTTTGCCGTGGATCAGGATTGAAAAATTACCGCTTCCCGGACGCGCGCCTGCTAACGTGCCATCAGGCAAAGCAGGTTCATAGGTGAGCGCCGCCATTTTTCCCTTGGCAAGGGTGGCGATCAAACGGGCAGAAGCCTGTGATCCCGTTTCTTCATCACTGTTGATCAAAACATCATAGCCGATGCGGGAAGCAAGCGGCGACCGTTCAACCGCCGAAAGTGCCGCAAGAATGACTGAAATGCCTGCCTTCATATCCGCAGTGCCGGGGCCATTAAGGACGCCGTCTTCCAGCCACTGGAGCGTCTGAAAAGGATGGTCAGCCGCAAACACCGTATCCATATGACCGGTTAGCAGAATTTGAATTGGGGCCTCTGGCCGCACGGAAAGATGCAAATGCTGACCACGCTGGATTTGCTCCACCTCGCCGTTCATGCTCACCGTTTCAACAGGATCAGGATCAACCAAGTGCACAGAGCCGGGGAGGGCCGCAAAACCATCTGCCAACAATCCGGCAACCGTTTTCAGCCCTGCAAGATTGCCTGTGCCGCTGTTAACAGTGGCCCATTGCTCAACCTGTGAGAGCATTGGCGCTTCAGAAGCCATTTCAGCTGCACGGCGTTCAAAGGATGAGAGAAGGTCCATAACAATCCCATAGCCGCCCAAACAAACTTGCGTCACCCCCCTTAACAGAATTGCGCGCAGATGCATCCTGTTGCATAGGAAAATCCGACTCATCCCCTCCCCAGGATGTCATTATAACCGACAGTATTAAGGGGTTTCCCATGTCAAACTATGTTGATCGTGCTGGGCTTCGCGTGGCGAATGTGCTTGCTGACTTCGTTGAACAGCGCGCTGTGACTGGCACAGGCATTGATACGGAGGTTTTCTGGACAGGTTTTGCGCGTATTTTGACGCGAATGGTGCCTGAAAATCGGATACTGCTCGCCAAACGTGATGATCTTCAGGCAAAGATTGATGACTGGCACCGCGCGCGTCACGGGAAACCTCTGGATATGGATACGTATCAGGCGTTTCTGCGTGAAATTGGCTATCTGGTTCCGGAACCCGCGCCCTTCACTATTGATACAGCCAATGTTGACGCAGAGATTGCAACAATGGCGGGGCCACAGCTGGTGGTGCCATCACTGAATGACCGTTTTGTTCTAAACGCCGCCAATGCGCGCTGGGGCAGCCTCTATGATGCCTATTACGGCACCGATGCGCTTGATGCAGCGCCTGCGATTCCGGGCGGTTATGATCCTGCGCGCGGAGCGGCTGTGGTCAAGGCGGCTAAGCTGTTTCTTGATTCTGCTGTGCCACTTGAACACGGTACATGGGCTGATCTGGGCGATCCTTCGGAGGGGATCGCTCTTCGTCACCCTGAACACTATGTCGGCAAAAGCGAAAAAAGCCGGTTGTTTCGCAACAATGGCCTCCACATCGAAGTGGTATTTGACGGCGACCACCCCATTGGCAGGAACGATTCTTCTGGGATTGCTGATGTCATCTTGGAAGCGGCACTTTCCACGATCATTGATCTTGAGGATTCAGTTGCAGCCGTCGACGCAGAAGACAAAGTTATGGCCTATACCAATTGGCTTGGCCTCATGCGGGGTGATCTGACTGCCAGCTTTGAAAAAGGCAACCGGATCGTCACGCGAGCTTTAGAAGCAGACCGGCACTTTACGGCTCCCGATGGTTCTGGCCTCACCCTGCACGGCCGCAGCCTGATGTTTGTGCGCAACGTTGGCCATTTGATGACCAATCCTGCAGTTCTGCTCGCTGACGGCTCCGAAGTGCCCGAAGGCATCCTCGATGCTGTCATGACATCACTTTGCGCCTTGCATGATCTAAAAGGACTTGGTGATTATCGCAACAGCCGCACAGGCAGCATTTATATCGTCAAACCGAAGATGCACGGGCCAGAAGAGGCCGCCTTCACCAATGACTTGTTTGATTCTGTCGAAGACCTGCTCGGTCTTGCCCGCCACACGATTAAGGTCGGCGTGATGGATGAAGAACGTCGGACATCGGTTAACCTTGCGGCCTGTATTCACGCCGTGCGAGGGCGGATCGCTTTCATCAACACGGGTTTCCTTGACCGCACCGGTGATGAAATTCACACCTCGATGCAGGCTGGGGCGATGCTCCCTAAGGCGGAAATTAAAGGCTGCGCATGGATCGCAGCTTATGAAGCGCGAAACGTCCAAATCGGACTTGCGTGCGGACTATCGGGCAAGGCCCAGATCGGCAAAGGCATGTGGGCCGCGCCAGATATGATGGCAGATATGATGGTGCAGAAAATTGGTCATCCGCGTTCCGGTGCCAATACCGCTTGGGTGCCAAGTCCAACTGCCGCAACCCTGCATGCCATGCATTATCATCAGGTTGATGTCTTCGCGCGGCAGGCTGAATTGGCGAGCATACCAACGCCGGGCCTTACGCCTTTGCTCACCATACCGCTTGCTGGTGGCATTAATTGGTCAGAAGCAGAAATTACCCGTGAACTTGATAATAATGCGCAGGGCATTCTTGGTTACGTCGTGCGCTGGATCGATCAGGGCATCGGCTGTTCCAAAGTGCCCGACGTGAATGATGTCGGCCTGATGGAGGACCGCGCGACGCTGCGCATTTCTTCACAGCACATTGCCAATTGGCTGCTTCACGGTGTCTGTTCTGCCGCACAAGTTGACGCCGCGCTGATCCGCATGGCGGCTAAGGTTGACGGCCAAAATGCAGGGGACGCGCTGTATCAGACGCTCACGCCCGATAGCGCTGCGTTTCAAGCTGCGCGTGCGCTGGTGTTTGAAGGGGTGACACAGCCGAGTGGTTATACTGAGCCGCTGCTGCATAAGTTTAGGCAACGGGTGAAGAAAGATGCTGTAAATCATACCTCTTAAAATAGATTTTGATGACAGTTATTTTGGCAATCCCAAATGCACCTTAATCGCTTCTTCCACCTCCGCCATCTCATCGCGCGAGAGAAGCCCAATCCGGTCCTTTAATCGCACCTTGTCCGCTGCCAT
>JAYUPB010000032.1:0-43698 GCA_043760405.1 Sphingomonadales bacterium | reverse complement strand
TTTTGGCGCGCCAGCCCGACTCTACCCCTTAAATCAATAGCCTGATTCAGCGGAAATCATGCAGTAAAGCATCGCGATCGACAGCAATGTATTGGTGCGTGATGCCATCATTGCGGTTGTCGCTGCTTTTGCCTTTGTGTCGGCGTCAGCCTCAACGATGCCAAGCGCCTTTTTCTGATTTGGCCAGATGACGAACCAGACGTTGGTCGCCATGATCAGCGCCAACCACATGCCGATGCCGATGGTGCGGTGGGGCGCTTGCAATGTGAAGGCTTGATGCGCGTATCCCGCTTGCACGGCAACGATCACCCCCGTGACAACGGTTGCAAGTGCGGCCCAGCGGAACCAAAATAAAGCCTGTGGTGCGATATATTTGGAGACGCCAGGTTTTAATTCAGCGGGCACTTTTGGCATGGTCGGAATCTGTACGAAGTTAAAATAATAGAGCAATCCAATCCACATAATCCCGCACAAAACGTGCAAGAAGCGCATGAAATAGCTGCTATCGAAAATACCTTGTACGCCGAACAAAATGATCAGCATCAAAACGATGCCGGCGGCGACGACCGCATTGAGATTTCCAAAGAATTTGGCCATTGGTGGGACCCCTGTTGATTGATTGACGCAGTCAACCTATCACCATGTGACGACTCTGTCACCGCTTTTGGAGCCAAGGCCTTATGGCAAAAGATACAGCCGCGCAGGTTGCCGATATGACGCTGGATGAACTGCGTCCTCTGCTGGCGCGCGAACTGCCCAAAGACGCGAGCTTTGATGGGTGGGGCGCAAAGGCTGTGGCCGCTGCGGCACAGCGGATCGACGTTGATCCTGCGGTTGCGGCGCTCGTTTTTCCAGACGGCGCCGTCGATATGATTGGCGCATGGTTTGAAACCATCGACGCGGACATGCGGGCGGCCTGGCCTCCAGAAAAAGTGGCGGCGCTCAAAATTCGGGAACGGATTGCGGCCTTGGTGGAAGCGCGGTTGACGCTGTTGGCCCCGCACCGCGAAGCTTTACGGCGCGCGCAATCCGTCCTTGCGCGGCCTTCCAACGGGGCAAAGGCCTTAAAGCTGGGCTGGCACGCGGCTGACGCGATGTGGAATGCAGCGGGCGATACGGCGACTGATTATAATCACTACACCAAACGCGCGATCCTCGGGTCGGTCTATGCCGCGACGCTGTTGGTCTTTGTCAATGATGACAGTGACGATCACGGCGACACCAGCGCCTTCCTTGCACGGCGGATTGAAGGCATTATGCGTTTTGAAAAAACCAAGGCGCGCCTGACAAGCGGGGGCGATCGCCATTTCAGTATGGCCCGCTTTTTGGGGCGGTTGCGCTATCCGGCGTGACGAGGGTGACCTTTGCTCGCTTAATCGACGCGTAAAAAAACGATTAGTCGCCATAGCGGTAATGCAACTAGGATGATCCCGAAACCAATCTTGGTAACGCCAACGACAGTATTTAGGTCGCCGCTAGAGATCAGATAGCCACCGAGTATAACGATCACGGAACCAAGGCCAAAAATATTTTTTGCCTTGATGAGTTCATCATCAAACATACGTTGCAGACTAGCAGCGTTGATGTGTCGGAGCAAATTTAGTTTGGCGCAAAATGCAACATGGCGCTTAACGGCCACAGCATGAAGCCGCTGGTCATTTGCAAAAGTTAATGATAATCACTCGCATCTGATTCAGCGAAAGTGTGTGTGTGCATCTCGACCAATTGCCTTTCAACCGCCCTGCCGTCATTGCCGCAATCGACTGGACCCAGTTGAGCGATAAAGAAGGCCGCCGTTTGCGCGAACTGGGATTTGACGCTGGTATGAAAGTGGAAACTTTGCACCGCGGCCTGTTTGGGCGTGATCCTTTGGCCTGCCGGATTGGGCGGATGACAGTGGCCATTCGCAGGGTCCATGCCGCTGCAATGACAGTAGAACCAGCATGAACCAAACCCCATTGGTCGCCTTGGTTGGCAATCCCAATGCCGGAAAAACTGCGCTTTTTAACGCATTGACTGGTGCGCGGCAAAAGGTTGGCAATTATCCCGGCGTCACCGTGGAACGCCATGCCGGGCGTTTGGCACTTGCCGATGGTCGCCCCGTTGAACTGGTTGATTTGCCCGGCACTTATAGTCTTGATCCTGCCAGCCCGGATGAAGCGGTAACGCGCGCCGTGGTGACCGGTTCCCAGGCGGGCGAACGCAAACCCGATGCGTTGATCATTGTGGTCGATGCAGCAAATCTCGACAATCATTTGCGTTTTACATTGGAATTGCTGGCGCTTGATATTCCCTGCGTGGTTGCGCTCAACATGGTGGATTTGGCGCAGCGTGACGGCTTGACGCTGGATGCAGAAGTGCTGTCGCGCGCGCTTTGTGTGCCGGTGATCCCAACGGTTGCTGTGCGCAAACGCGGGCTTGATGATCTGATTCAAGCGCTGGGCATAGTCCTCAACTCCACGTCCGGCACGACGCCCGGCACGACGCCCAGCACGACGCCCGGTTCTGGCCGCGCAGCCCAGATGCCGCGCAATTTTGAACAGCGCAGCATTCATGCGCGTGCCTTGTCACGTGCCGCCACAATCAGCGAAACTCCTGTGCGCCGTTGGACGCAGCGCATTGACGCGGTCGCGCTGCACCCCGTGTTTGGCCCCCTGATTTTGGCTGTCATTCTGTTCTTGATGTTTCAAGGGGTGTTTGCCTGGGCCGAACCTTTTGTGGCGCTAATCGAAACCGGGCTTGGTGCTGTGCAATCGTGGGTAACCGCGACTGTTCCGGACGGCGTTTTACGCTCTGCGATCAATGACGGTGTGATCGCGGGGGTTGGCGCTGTGGTTGTTTTTTTACCGCAGATTTTGATATTATTCGCGTTCATCCTGATCCTTGAAGCGACCGGCTATATGGTGCGCGCAGCATTTTTGATGGACCGGATGATGGCCAGTGTGGGCCTGTCAGGGCGCGCATTCATTCCGCTGCTCTCCTCCTTTGCCTGCGCTATACCTGGCATCATGGCGACGCGGACGATTGATGATCCCAAGGACCGACTGACGACCATATTGATTGCACCGTTGATGACGTGTTCGGCGCGTTTGCCGGTTTATGCGGTGATCATTGCCGCATTCATTCCAAACCGCAGCCTTGGATTTGGCATTGGTCTGCAGGGCCTTGTGCTCTTTGTCCTTTACGCCGCTGGAATTGTGGGCGCACTGGCCGCTGCCTTTGTCCTGCGCCGGACGGTGGCCAAGGGGCAGAGTTCGGGCTTCATCATGGAAATGCCCAAATACCAATGGCCGACACTGCGTGATTTGGGACTGGGACTTTGGCAACGCGCGCTGCTTTTCCTCAAACGTGCAGGAACGATCATTGCCCTGACGACCATCATTCTTTGGGGTCTGCTCAGTTTTCCGCAGGTACCATTGGGCAACCCCGCCACGCAGGCCGAATATTCAATTGCGGGAAGAATTGCTGATGGTTTGGAACCCATTGTCCGCCCGATTGGTTTTAACCATGAAATTGCCTTGTCGTTAATCCCGGCGATGGCCGCACGCGAAGTGGCGGTGGCTGCGCTCGCCACGGTCTATGCGATTGATGCAAGTGATGAAGAAAAGCAGCATCAAACGCTGGTTCAGCGCCTTCAAGGCCGCTGGTCGCTGCCCACTGCCCTGGCGTTCCTGGCATGGTTTGTATTCGCGCCGCAGTGCATTTCAACCATCGCGGTGGTCAAACGCGAAACCAACGGATGGAAATGGCCATTGTTTATGATGGCCTATCTCTTTGTGATGGCTTATCTTGCGGCGGGCGCGGTTTTCTGGTTAGCAACTGCCGCAGGATTATAAGCAGGAGAGATCAAGTGGCGGGCAGTGTGAACAAGGTTATTCTTGTCGGGAATTTGGGCAAGGATCCTGAAGCCCGGTCGATGAACAATGGCGGTGAAGTCATCAGTTTTTCCATCGCGACATCCGAAAATTGGAATGACAAGCAATCGGGCGAGCGCAAGGAAAAGACCGAATGGCACAATATTGTCATTTTCAACGAAAACCTTGGGAAAATTGCCAAGCAATATTTGCGTAAGGGCTCCAGCGTCTATGTCGAAGGCCAGTTGCAGACCCGCAAATGGACCGATCAGAACGGCAATGACAAATATACGACGGAGGTTGTGCTCCAGCGCTTTCGCGGGGAACTCACCCTGCTCGGAAGCCGTGATGGCGGCGGATCTGGCGGTGGTCAGGGCGGCGGCCAATCGAGCGGCGGTTCAGGCAATTGGGGCGGCGACAACAATAATAACTTTGGCGGCGGCTCAGGCGGCGGCAAATCTTCAGGCGGCGCTGGCGCGTTTGACAGCGATTTGGATGACGACGTTCCGTTTTAGGGTCAGGACCCTAAGTTTTCGGCAGTAAATCTTTCAGACCACTCAAGGCAGTAAGCGGGCGGACATCGTCCTCCTGCATTACGCCCGCGCGCTTGAGGATGGTGGTGGCATTGGGACCGCGCGGGAAGGGATCAAGCGCAAGACCAAGGGTCTGGGCGATGGCCTCACCCAGATCAATGGCCTGCCCGTCATGTTCAATGATGTCGAGGTCATCGGCGTCAATTTCAATTTCGTCGGATCCGTCATGGGCGCTGACGGGAATGAAACGGATATGGAAGGGTGCCGATAGGGGGGTGGGAATGGCCTCTCCAGTCACCACACACAGTTGATCGACCTGCGCTTTTAACGTGCCCACAGCGTCAACCTGTTCATTTTTGACCGTGATGGTAACCGCGGCGGAGAGGGAACTGACGCTGCTAAGGCCAAAACGACCCGCCAACAGCGCGCATTCATCGGGGGTGGCAGTGACAATCACAGGATGACGCACGCCAGCAATCGTATCAAAACGGAGCGGACGCGATAATTCCGAAGGTATAGTGCTCACGTAGAGAGCATTCCAGAGAGGATGGAAGTGAGGGGCAGCGCCTTTAACTGCGCATGGACAGAGAGAAACCGATCCCGAACGACTTTCAGCTTCTCAGGCGCTGGCACTTCTCCGCGGTAGAGATTGCGAATCAGGGCTCCGTCCAATGTGTCACGTTCCTCTATCCCGGTGCGGTATGCTGCAATCCGACCGCCCAGCGCACTCATCATCTTGCCAATATGTTTGCCGACGATGATGTCGCCAATACCTTCTTCGCGCAATTGCCCGTCCATATCATCGACGAAAATCTCGGTCAGCAGGACGGCCGGCTCTTGTCCGGCAACCCCTTCAGATTCCAGACGGATCAGAATGAGCGATAATATTGCGCCCACCATATCAAACCGGCCGTCCAATGTGTCAGGAACCGCGCCGTCCGCATACCAGACAGGCAAACGGGCCTCAGCCACAACCGCTTTGTAGAGTGGCAAAAAAACCTCCCTGCCTTTGGCGGGAGTGAACAGTCGTTGAAAAAAATTCATTGCCACGGGGGTTCCGTTTCTGTTGAGTGTGTTGCGTGCTTGCCCCAGCACCACTCCCAGCATATTGGGGTTCCCGTCGCTGCTTGCAATGGTTCAGGTTAGGGCAAGGTCGATTCAGGAGAATAAGGCATGATGCGCACGTGGAAAAAAACCGGAATGGCAACTGCAATGGTCGCGTTTGCGCTCTCCACTGCGGGCTGCAACCGTGTTCCCGGGCATCAGGGCTACATTCTCGATACCACGCTCAGTGACGCGCTTCAGGCGGGTGTCGATAACCGCGAATCAGTGGAAAAGACGCTTGGCCGCCCTACTTTTGTCAGTCAGTTCGGCCAGCAAGATTGGTATTATGTGTCGCGCAGCACCAAACAATTGGCTTTTGCAGTACCGACAGCGGTTGACCAAACCGTGCTTCGGTTCCGGTTTGACGCCGCTGGCAATGTTGCAGCAATTGATAAGGCCGGTATGGAACATGTCTCTAAAATCAACCCAGAAAGCGAAATAACACCGACATTGGGCCGTGACCGCAGTTTCTTTGAAGACTTGTTTGGTAATATCGGCACCGTTGGCTCCTCAGGGCAAGGCGCGGGTACGGCGGATAATCCAAACTAAGATTTTTGGTTTAGTTCGCGATTCCGCTTGCTGCCAGAACGGCCAATGTGACCAATTCAGATGCAGTTGCGGCCATGGTCGACACCTGCACAGGCTTTTCCATCCCAATCAGCATTGGCCCAATCACCGAATCGCCGCCCAGTTCGCGCAACAGTTTGGCTGAAAGATTAGCAGACTGAAGCCCGGGCATGATCAAAACATTGGCAGGGCCCGACAGGCGGCTGAACGGATAACTTTTGGCCAGCGCGGGGTTGAGCGCGACATCAGGCGCCATTTCGCCTTCATATTCAAATCCGACACCCTTTTCGTCCAAAATCGCGACCGCTTCGCGCAGTGGATCAAGCCAATTGCCCGGCGGGTTGCCAAATGTGGAATAGGAAAGGAAGGCGACACGCGGTTCATGCCCCATGCGGCGCGCAACCGCTGCGGTTTCGATTGCGATCTGCGCCAAATCCTCAGATGTCGGGCGTTCATTTACCGTCGTATCTGCCATGAACACGGTGTGGCTTTGCCCGACCAGGACATGAATCCCAAAAGGTGTGCGGCCCGCCGCTGGATCAATCACACGGCGCACTTCCCGCATCGTTTGTGCAAAACCGCGGGTTACGCCTGTGATGAGCGCATCACCCTCCCCCATTTTAAGGAGCAGCGCGGCGAACACATTGCGATCCTGATTGACGAGCCGTTCGCATTCACGCTTCAAATAGCCACGCCGTTGCAAACGCTCATAGAGGAAATCGACCATTTGCGGAACAAGCGCTGATGTTCGGCTGTTGTGCAATTCAAAGGCGTCTGGGTCGTCAACGCCCAGCGCGCTTAGTTTTTGGCGGACATCATCGCGACCGACCAGGACCGGGGTGCCGCAGCCGCCTTCACGAAAGGCAATGGCGGCGCGCAGCACCACTTCTTCATCGGCTTCAGCAAAAATAACACGCTTGGGGTGCGCCCGCGCACTGTCATAGGCGAGCGTCAACACGGACGTCGTTGGGTTGAGACGCGCACGCAGCGACAGGCGGTATGCCTCCATATCGAGGATTGGTTTGGTGGCCACGCCAGAATCCATTGCCGCCTTGGCAACGGCAAGCGGAACAACTTCCATCAGGCGGGGGTCAAAGGGCGCGGGAATGATATAATCCGGGCCAAAGCTTGACGCGCGACCACCGTAAGCGGCGGCAACCTCTTCGGGCACCTGCTGGCGCGCCAGGTCTGCAATCGCATAGGCAGCCGCAATTTTCATTTCTTCATTGATCGCCGTCGCGCGCACATCGAGCGCCCCGCGAAAAATAAAAGGAAAACCGAGCACATTATTGACCTGATTGGGATAGTCAGAACGGCCGGTCGCAATGATGGCATCTGGGCGAACAGCCTGTGCCTCAGGCGGGGTGATTTCCGGGTCAGGATTAGCCATGGCAAAAATGATCGGCGCATGCGCCATGTCTTTGACCATTTCTGGTTTCAAAGCGCCTGCAGCGGAAAGGCCAAGGAAAATATCCGCGCCGACCAAAGCTTCCGTTAAAGTACGGGTTTCGGTTTTGGCGGCATGGGCGGATTTCCACTGATCCATCCCTTCAGTGCGGCCTTGATAAATCACGCCCTTACGGTCGCACATGATGACATTATTGGGGGACACACCCATCGCCTTGATCAGCGCGGTGCAGGCAATGGCAGCGGCGCCAGCGCCGTTGACTACAACTTTAACCTCAGACAATTTTCGTCCCGTGACTGCGCAGGCGTTGATCAGGCCAGCGGCCGTGATGATCGCGGTGCCGTGCTGATCATCATGCATCACCGGAATTTTCATGCGTTCCCGCAGCGCCTGTTCGATGATGAAACATTCAGGGGCCTTGATATCTTCCAGATTGATCCCACCAAAGCTTGGTTCCATCAATGCGACCGCGTTGATAAAGGCTTCTGGATCTTCGGTGTCGAGTTCGATGTCGATGGAATCAACGTCTGCAAAGCGTTTGAACAAAACCGCTTTGCCTTCCATCACGGGCTTTGCGGCCAAGGCACCCAGATTGCCCATCCCCAAAATGGCAGTGCCGTTGGTGATCACGGCGACCAAATTGCCTTTTGCGGTGTAATCATAAACGGTTGCAGGATCATCGGCGATGGCCTGTACTGGCACGGCAACACCAGGTGAATAGGCCAGGCTAAGATCACGCTGCGTCGCCATTGGCTTAGACGCGACAATTTCGATTTTCCCAGGCCGCCCGGATGCGTGGTAAAACAGGGCTTCACGTTCGGAAAACTGCACCCGCGATTCGTTGCTCATAGTCTGTCCTAAAAATTGTTCGCTTTACCCTTAGGCCCAGAAAACGGTCTCGTGAAGATAGGTTTGTCGTCGCGTCTAAAACCGCTATCGGTAAAAAGATGGCTGAAAAATCCACCTCCGCTCCGACCCCTATGATGGTCCAATATTTCGCTTTGAAGGCAGAGGCGACCGACTGTCTGCTTTTTTACCGCATGGGTGATTTTTTTGAGCTGTTTTTTGATGATGCAAGGGTTGCGTCTCAGGTGCTTGATATTGCGCTCACCGCGCGCGGCGAACATTTGGGTACGCCCATCCCAATGTGCGGGGTTCCAGTGCATGCGGCTGACGCTTATTTGGCGCGGTTGATCCGCGCGGGTCACCGCGTTGCGATAGCCGAACAGATTGAAAGCCCGGCTGTGGCCAAAGCACGTGGCGGAAAATCAATCGTGGCGCGGGGGATCGTCCGGGTGGTCACGGCGGGCACCCTCACCGAAGAAAGCCTGTTGGAATCCAAAAATGCCAATTGGCTGGTGGCACTCGCCCCGATTGGGGATGGCATAGGTTATGCAGCCGCCGATATTTCAACAGGGCGGTTTGAAACCGGCCTGTGTGACATGGGCACAGTGGACGCGGAATTGGCGCGGCTTTCGGCTTCTGAGATTGTGGTCCCCGAGGGATGCGGGATTGAAGGGCAAAATCGCCCCACCGCCGACTTTGAATCGCTTGGCGGGGAACGCCGCCTGAAAACACTGTTCGGGATCGCCACTCTGGATGGCTTTGGGGATTTGTCGCGCGGTGAATTGGCGGCATGTGGCGGGTTGCTCGCTTATCTTGATCATGCTGGGAAGGGCAATTTACCGTTTCTTGAGCCACCACGCCGCCGAGCGCTTTCGGACCACATGATGATTGACGCGGCAACACGCGAAAGCCTCGAACTCGTTCGGTCAACAAATGGCGCACGCACGGGCAGCCTTTTGGATGCGGTTGACCGGACAGTCACGGGCGCGGGCGCGCGCTTGCTCGCCACCAATATTGGCGCGCCTTTGCTTGATCAGCGGGCGTTGTCCGCGCGGCTCGATCTGGTGACGCATTATGTTGAGGATCACCGCGCGCGCGATGCCATGCGCAACGTGCTCCGCGCGATACCTGATGTTGCGCGTGCGCTGGGGCGTTTGGCCGCCGGGCGGGGCGGACCGCGCGATCTGGGCCAATTGCGCGACGGGTTGGGCGCGGCAAGGGATTTGCGTGAACGCCTAACGCGCAGCGGGGATATGCCCGCATTGATGGACGCGCTGATCCCCGCGCTCGATGGCCACGGGGCGTTGGTCGATATATTGTCACGCGCATTGGTGCCGACCCCGCCTTTGGACGCGCACCAAGGCGGGGCCATTGCAGAAGGCTATGATGCTGCGCTTGACGATCTCCGCAATACCGGCGGCGACGGTCGGCGGGCGATGGCGGCACTCGAAGCAAAATACCGCACGGCGACGGGTATTACCACGCTCAAGATCAAACATAACGGTGTGCTTGGTTATCATATTGAGGTCGCAGCCCGTTTTGCCGACCCCCTGATGGTCGCTGAATCGGGCTTTACCCACCGTCAGACGCTGGCCGGTGTCGTGCGCTTCAATGCGCCAGACCTTCATGACGTCGCGTTGCGTGTGACCCAGGCTGGCGCGCATGCCTTGGCGGCTGAAGCAGCGCATCTTGAGGACTTGACGGCGCTCGCCACCGCACGAGCCCGTGAAATTGCGGCAACGGCTGATGTGCTTGCGCGCTTTGATGTGGCGTCAGCACTGGCAGAGCGTGCGGTTGAGGGCGGGTGGTGTCGTCCCCAATTTGTCGCCGATGACCGGTTTGAAGTCTCCGGCGGGCGCCATCCCGTGGTGGAGGCAGCACTTGCCAAATCGGGCAGCCGGTTTGTGGCCAATGATTGTAATCTTGATCCCGCGTCACGGCTTTGGTTGGTGACGGGTCCGAACATGGGCGGGAAATCAACCTTCCTGCGCCAAAACGCCCTGATCGCGGTTCTGGCGCAAGCGGGCGGCTATGTTCCGGCAGCACAGGTGACCTTGGGCTTGGTCGACCGCTTGTTCAGCCGCGTTGGGGCGTCAGACAATCTCGCGCGGGGGCGGTCCACCTTCATGGTCGAAATGGTTGAGACTGCGGCGATCCTCGCGCAGGCTACACCGCGCAGCCTGATCATTTTGGATGAGGTCGGGCGCGGGACATCCACCTATGACGGCTTGGCGATTGCATGGGCTGTGGTGGAGGCGGTGCATGAGGTTAATCAGTGCCGCTGTTTGTTCGCGACCCATTATCATGAACTTACGCGGCTTGCAGAAAAGCTGACGGCGTTGTCGCTCCATCACGTTCGCGCGCGCGAATATAAGGGCGATCTGGTTTTGCTCCATGAACTCACCGAAGGCCCAGCGGACCGCAGTTACGGGATCGCAGTCGCGCGTTTGGCGGGTTTGCCCCCCGCAGTCTTGGCGCGCGCAAAAGCGGTGCTGTCCAAGCTTGAAGCTGGCCGTGATGCCACCGGCGGGCTGGCAGCAGGGCTGGATGATTTGCCGTTGTTTGCGAACCTCGTGCCAGAGGTTGAGACTGACCCGGTACACGACGCTTTGGCAGCGCTTGATGTTGACACATTGTCGCCGCGTGATGCGCTGGATCAGCTTTACACCTTGAAGCGTTTGGCAACGCAAGCCTAAGACAGACCATGACCCAACGATTTGATCAAGTCAGCAACCGCCGTGCAATTATTGATCGCCGCGCGCTTGGCGACGCTCTGACCGCGCTTGAGGGCCGTGATGAGACGAAGCTGCGCAATGCGGCGACCGCACTGCTTAAACCAGCACTTGAAGCAGGCAGGGCCGAAATTGCGCGGCGCATAATTGCACAGCCGACCAACGGGCGTGACGCGGCCTCTGCACAGGCATTCTTAACCGATCAGCTGCTGCGGCTGATCTATGACTTTACCAGTCAGCGCCTGTATCCGCTGAACAATCCTACCGCGTCTGAACGCATGGTGCTGATCGCTGTCGGGGGCTATGGCCGCGGCGAAATGGCGCCGTTTTCCGACGTTGATATCGCTTTTTTGACGCCCTATAAACAGACCGGCTGGACCGAACAGGTCATTGAATCGATGCTCTATACGCTGTGGGATTTGGGCCTAAAAATTGGCCATAGCAGCCGTTCGCTTGATGAAATGGTACGGATGGCGAAGGAGGATCTGACGATCCGGACAGCCTTGCTCGAATCGCGCTTTGTCTGGGGGGATCAAGCGCTTTATGATGAAGCCTCCGTGCGGTTTCAAAACGATGTTGTCGCTGGGTCAGCGCGCACCTTTATCACTGAAAAATTGGCAGAACGCGATGCCCGCCACAAACGAATGGGCGACAGCCGCTATGTCGTTGAACCGAATTTGAAGGAAGGCAAAGGCGGCCTGCGCGATCTTCACACGCTGTTTTGGATCGGTAAATATGTGCACCGTGTTAATAGCGTGGCTGAACTGGTTGACCGTGGGTTGTTGAGTGCGGCGGAGTTGCGCCAATTCCAAAAGGCTGAAAACTTCCTCTGGGCGGTGCGGTGCCATTTGCATGTGATCGCCAAGCGCGCGGAGGAGCGCCTGACCTTTGATGTGCAGCGTGAAATTGCGGCGCGGATGCGGTATCAGGATCGCCCCGGGCGGTCAGCGGTTGAACGCTTCATGCAGCATTATTTCCTGATCGCAAAACAGGTCGGTGATCTGACAGGGGTGTTTCTTGCCCATTTGGACGATAGTTTTGCGCCCAAAGGACGCCGGTTTACGCTGCCCAGTCTTGCAGGGTTTCGGCGTGCGCCAAAGAAATTGAACGGTTTTGTCCTTGATCGCGGACGGCTTGCCCTGCCATCGGATGACTTTTTTGCGGGCGACCCCGTGCGCCTGATTGAAATTTTTGCGCTTGCTGATTTGCATGAGGTTGAAATTCATCCTCAAGCGATGCGGGCGGCCAATCGTGACGCCAAATTGATTGACGCCAAGATACGTGTGGACCCTCGCGCAAACGCACTCTTTCTTGACGTTTTGACGTCGCGCCGAAACCCTGAATATGTCCTGCGCTGGATGAACGAAGCCACGGTTTTTGGGCGATTTGTGCCTGATTTTGGCCGCGTCGTCGCGCAAATGCAATTTGATATGTACCATCACTATACAGTCGATGAACATTCGATCCGTGCGATTGGTTTGCTCAGCCGTATTGAAAAAGGTGTTCTGGGGGAGGATCATCCACTGGCCACCGCAATCTTGCGTCAAATTGTTTCGCGGCGCGTTTTGTATATCGCAGTTTTACTCCATGATATTGCCAAGGGACGCGGCGGTGATCATTCAGTGCTGGGTGCTGATGTTGCGATGAAACTATGTCCGCGTTTTGGACTGAGCGCTGCTGAAACTGAAACGGTTGCCTGGTTGGTGCGGTTGCATCTCACCATGTCGGCAACTGCGTTCAAGCGTGATTTGTCCGATTTCAAAACGATTTTGGATTTCGCCGCGCAGGTTCAATCGCCTGAACGGCTGCGGTTGCTGCTGGTGCTTACGATTGTTGATATTCGTGCAGTGGGGCCGGGTGTGTGGAACAGCTGGAAACGGCAGTTGCTGTCTGACCTTTATGAGGCCGCTGAAGAAGTGCTCCGTCTGGGGCATAAACAGCGCGGGCGGGGAGACCGGATCACCGCGAAACAAGAAGCACTGGCAGACGTTCTTGAGTGGTCAAAAGCCGACTTTGCCAAGCTCGCCAAGCGTTTGCCCGAATCCTATTGGATCGCCGAACCTGATGATATTTTAGAAAGCAATGCGCGCCATGTCGCGGCAGCGGGGGACAGTCCGCTTGCGATTACAGCCCAAGTTTATCCCGCGCGCGGCGCGACGTTGGTAACGGTCTATGCTGCTGACCATCCCGGGCTGTTTTATCGGATTGCAGGCGCGATCCATCTGGCGGGGGGCAGCATCATCGATGCGCGTATTCATACCACGCGCGACGGAATGGCGCTTGATAATTTCTTGATCCAAGACCCCTTTGGCCAACCCTTTGACGAACCCAGTCGTCTGAAACGGATCGAACTGGCGATTGAGGATGCTTTTGCCAACCGCCATAAACTGGTAGACCGTCTGGAAGCGCGTCCTTTACCGCGCACGCGGGCAGAGGCATTTGATATTGCCGCCAATGTGTTGATCGACAATCGCGCGTCGAACCGCCAGACCGTGATCGAAGTCAATGCGCGCGACCGGCCCGCGCTGCTCAATGCGTTGGCCCACGCGCTGTTCCAGTCAAAGGTAACAATCCGGTCCGCACACATCGCCACCTACGGTGAGCGAGCGGTTGATACGTTTTATGTGACGGATCTGCTGGGCGGGAAGATTGAGGGCGCCGCAAGGCTAAAAGAAATTGAAATGCTCTTGCTTGATGCCGCTACCGGAGAAGTTGCGCCCGCGAAGGCGGCATAAGCGCCCATAAAAAAACCCGCCCCGTTGTAGAACGGAGCGGGCTTTTTTGCGGCTTTTCTGATGTGCTTAGAACTTCCCGCGGACCGTGATGCCATAAGTCCGTGGTTCAGCCAGGAAAGCCGAGAAGATCTGGCGACCCCCTGGGAATTGTGGGTCAACAAATGCTGCCGACGCAGCGCCTGCTTGGAACGGTGAGTTGAACGCAATCTGCGTATAGTTTTTGTTGAACAGATTTTGTCCCCAAAGCTCTATCCCCCAACGCTGATCAGGACCGCGCAAACCAATACGACCGTTTACAACAGCAAAGCTATCCTGTTCCTTTTGAGGGAAAAGGTCTGACCCTGTGTTGTAATCGCCAGACAAGCGCGTGTCGAAATAGACCAGACCCGATAGGCCTGAATCCCCAATATCCGGGGTCCAGGCAATCGACGCTGTTGCAACGAGTTCAGGTGCGTTCGACAAATTGTCACCGGGCAGCTTGCGCAAGGCAGGGTTAAGCGGTGCACCACTTGCACTGCCGACCAGATTCTTGGCGTATTTGGTTTTGGCGTAGGTCAGGCCCAGACCAACATTCACATCACGGGTTGGGCGGAGTGACGCTTCAAGTTCGAAACCCTGTGCCCGGACGCCGTGCTGGACATCCTTTGCAGCGCAAGCACCGGTCACAGCACTCAAATCGCGATCACCGCCGGCAAGATCCGTGCCGCACCCATTGACAGTCTGGACAAGGAAGATCGAGCCATCAAATGTGTTGAGCTGGAAGTTTTTGAAATCCTGACGGAAAGCGGCAATGTTGAGGCTGAACTGACGCGTCGAATATTTGGCGCCCAGTTCGATTGAATTGACGATTTCAGGATCAAACTGGAGACGCCCGACCAGAGCCTGCGCGCCACCGACAGTTGCTGAAAATGGCAATGTCGGGGATTTCAGGGCCGAACGGTCTAGGTTGAAACCACCCGCCTTATATCCGCGTGAATAGCTGGCATAAAGCAACAGATCATCAGTGGCTTTATACGACGCAACGGCTGTACCAGTGAATTCGCTTTCCTTGCGGCTGTCATTGATGCTGACACCGTTGAGTTCCGCTGTTGAATTGCCCTGACATGCAAGGCCGATCAACGCGCCAATCGTAGGCGTCAGTGCGCTAACTGGCGACAATAGCGGAGTCAAAGCCGCTTGCTGGGCAACACAGACCGTGTTGTTGTTGCCAAATGTTGCATCAAATTTTTTGCGCTCTGTTGTATAGCGTGCGCCAACGGTCAGGCTCAGCTTGTCCGTCACATGAAAGATGTTGTGGGTGAACGCAGCAAAGTTCCGGCTGTTCTGATGATACACATCCTGTGTACTTCCCAGATTATTTAGCGAATCGAGGCGGTCAATTGCTGCGTAGATTGCAGGCGATGCCGCGCCGAACGCCAGAGGACGTGCAGCAAGGCAGCCCGCAGATGTTGGTGAGAACAGGGCCGCTAACGGACCACCACTGACAAGACGGCAGGTTGCAAAGCGGCCATATTGGCTGCCAAATTTCAGATTATCTGCGGTTGTCAGGTTTTCATTGGCGAAATAACCGCCGATCAACCAATCAAGTTTGTCGTTAAAGGCCGAACCCTGCAAGCGCAGTTCCTGGCTGAAGGTTTTGAACTGGCGGAAGGTCTGCCCGTCATCAGCACGGAAAAGAATATCAACCGTGCTGTAATCCGCATCGGACCCCTGGCTGTTTTTATATTCGCGATATGCCGTAATCGACGTCAAATTTGCGCTTCCCAGATCCCAATTGGCTTCTAGGGAAAGTCCACCGTCGGTTGTTTTGCCACCATAGGTGCGGTTCCGCGATACCGAAATATTGCGGCTAAACGGATTGCTAAATGCCGACGCTGGTTGGCCAAGTGCTGTTAAGACACCAATGATGTTATTTTGCGCTGGATCATTCAGACCACCGATTTGCGGTTGAACGCTGCCATCGAGATAGACCGCAGCACAGCATTCTTCGTTCTTGTGTGAATAATCACCAATCAGGCGGAAGGAGATGTCATCGCTTGGTTCAAACAAGATTTGCCCACGCACAAAATAACGATTGCGATTGTTGACGTCACGGTCGTTGTTCGCGTCATAATAGAACCCGTCGCGTTTTGAATAAACGCCGTCAATGCGGGCCGCGATTGTGTCGCTGATGGGGCCCGTCATGCCGCCGGCCAAACGGATATTATTGTAATTACCGTAAGTTGCTTCAGCGGTGGCACCAAATTTAAATTCTGGCTTTTTGGATATGATATGGATCAAACCGGCGGACGCATTGCGACCGAACAATGTCCCTTGCGGTCCGCGCAAAACTTCAATGCGCTCAATTTCGCCAAGTTCATTGAGCCCAGCACCCGTGCGTGAGCGATAGACGCCATCAATAAACACGGCGACTGAACTTTCCAGACCGGGATTGTCGCCCACGGTGCCCACGCCGCGAATACGCGCGGAACCATTGGCTTCATTGCCGGTCGCAGACACGAGCAGCGAAGGCGCAAGCTGGTTCAATTGACGAATGTCGTTCGCGCCTGAATTCTGCAAGGATTCTGATGTCACAGCGGACACGGCCAGCGGCACGTCAGAGAGCGATTCGTTACGACGCGTCGCCGTAACAATGATTTCGCCTTCTTCAGCGACAGTTTCATCGGCTTGCGGTGCTTCAGTTTGTGCCCATACAGGCGTTGCCATGACGCTGAGTGCAGCAGTCATAAAGAAATGCGACTTTTTCATTTTACGCGTCCTCTGTAATTATCATTTTGACATAGGTTTCATAAGCGTACCTTTCACCAATCGCTAGGGAGTGATCAAGGCATGTGGTATTTTTGAAATGCTTGCGGCTTTTATGTCACAGCAGATGCAGACTGAATTCTATTTCGGGCTGAGCACCATCAACATTTGACGGCCTTCCATGCGCGGATATTGTTCGACCTTCGCATCTTCAGCTGTGTCTTCTTGCACACGTTGGAGCAAGACCATGCCAAGCTGACCGTGTGCCAGTTCACGCCCGCGAAACCGCAACGTCACTTTGACCTTGTCGCCTTCACCGATGAATTTGTGAATTGCCTTCATCTTGGTCTGGTAATCATGGTCATCGATGTTGGGACGCATTTTAATTTCTTTAATTTCCTGCGTCTTCTGGCTCTTGCGGGCAAGGTTGGCCTTTTTCTGGGCCTCATATTTGAACTTGCCGATGTCGAGATATTTCGCGACCGGCGGATCGGCATTGGGGGACACTTCAACGAGATCAAGGCCAACTGCGGCGGCCTGCTCCATCGCTTCACGTGTATAGAGAACGCCGAGGTTCTCCCCATTTTCGTCAATCACCCGCACCTTGGGGGAGACGATGAATTCATTGAAACGCGGCCCATTCATGGGGGCAGGCGTTGGGCCCGCTGGGCGTCTTGGGGTCAATGGTGGTATAACGGAGACTCCTTTAGTCTGTTGATTTCCGGCGCGATGTACCGCGTTTCACCGCCAACGCAAAGGGGGCAATGCAGTGCATCGTTGCAAAAACATACCCCCTGTTGCCAAATGGTGTCACTTACAGGCTTCTGAGGGCCTCTGCAGGCCGCGCGTTTAGCGCCGGTAGCGCACCGATGAGGCCCAGGATCAACGTCCCAAACCCGCCCCCGGCAATGGTAAGGGCAATGATGCTCCAGCCCGGGCTCCAGCCCAGTTCAAAGATGCGTGTGACGACGAACCAGCCCGCAACCCCGCCAATCAGCAGGGCGATAACAGACAGGATCAGCGCCAGCAGTGCATATTCTGTGGCCTGTGCCATCAGCACTTGTCTGCGCACGGCCCCCAGCATTTTAAGGATCACCGCGTCATAACTGCGGCTGCGCTGCGAAGCTGCGATTGCCCCAACCAGCACAGCAATGCCGGCAAGCACGGCCACGGCGGCGGCAATGCCGACCGCTGTGCCCAATTGACCCAGCAAAGTCCCTACCTGCGTGATGACATCTTTGACCTTGATCATCGAAACGGCTGGGAAACCAGTGCTGACCGCGCGGGCGATCTGCGTTTCGCGCGCCTTATCCGCGGCTATTGTCGCGGCCAGCGTATAGGGCGCGGCGTCAAGGCTGCCGGGGGAGAAGACCAGAACGAAGTTAAACCCCATCGTGTCCCAGTTGATTTCACGCAGGCTGGCAATTTGTGCTTCTATTTCAACCCCCAAGACCGAAACGGTCATGCGGTCGCCTATTTTAAGGCCAACAGCGTCGGCAGCACGTGTGTCCACCGACACCAAAGGCGGCCCCGCATAATTTTCTGGCCACCACTTCCCGTCTACAATCCGGCTGCCTTGGGGTAATTTGCTCGCGAACGTTAATCCGCGGTCGCCGCGCAGAAACCATGCTGCCTCTGGAATATCTTCCATTTCGGCAACGCGTTTGTCGCCTAAAGCCACCACGGGGCCGCGCAGTGTTGGCACGGTGGCAATAACAGCAGTCGGGGCCGCCGACAAAACAGCACGGCGAAAACGCCCTTCTTCCTCCTTGGGAATATCGAGTGCAAAGAAACTTGGTGCGCGTTTGGGAATGGCACTTTCAATCTGCCGCGCCAAATTGGTTTGTACAAAGGCCAATGTTGAAAACAGGGTCAGGCCAAGCCCCAGCGCCACAACCAACCGGCTGGTCTGCGCGCCGGGGCGGTGCAGATTGGCAAAGGCCAAGCGAAGGATCGGACGGCGCGGGCGCGGCAGGCGTGCGGCACCCGCCTTGATCGCTATTCCCAATCCGGTCAGCAGAATCAGCAATCCCAAAACGCAGGCGATGAAGAGGGCGGCGAACAGGGGCTGCGGCGCAGTCAACACGGCAATCAGAATGATGACGGCGGCGATGACGGCCATCGCTGCGCTGACAGTTGCGGTTGGCCGTCGCGCGCCATCGACTGCCGCGCGGAACAGGCTGGCCGCAGTAACACTGTGCGCGCGTGCCAGGGGGGCGAGCGAAAACAGCAGCGCAATCAAGACGCCAAAGGCAGCACTGGTGATCAGCGGGGCTGGGAATACGGCAAGCGTCGGCGCGACAGGCAAGGCGTCACCTGCTAAAGTTGCAATCGCCCAAGGGGCAAGCGCGCCAACCGCCAATCCGGAGATAATGGCAAAGCCTGCCACTATGATCAGCTGGAACAAATAGATTTGGAAAATGGTCTTTGACGATGATCCCAGCACCTTGAATGTCGCGATGCTTGTGCGTTTTCCGTCAAGCCATGACGCCACACCGTTGCCGACACCAATGCCGGCAATCACCAGCGAACTTAGCCCAACCAGCGCTAAAAACTGACCCAGTCGTTCGATAAAGCGGCGTGTGCCCGGCGCCCCATTGGACCGGTCCTGCACTTCCCAGCCCGCCCCTGGAAAGGCGGACGACAGCGTCGCAGCGGTCTTTGCTGGATTGATGCCGCGCGCTGTTTTGATCCGGTAGCGGGTGGTGAACAGACTGCCGGGCTGGACCAATGCGGTGGCCTTTATCCCATCCACATCCACAAACGCCACCGGCCCAAGGGTAAAGCCTTCTCCCACGCGGTCAGGTTCTTCAGCGATGATGCCGATGATGCGCAAGCGCGCGTCGCCAATGCGCAGCGTGTCCCCCGTTGTGACGCCCAGTTTTTCGGCAAGTGCCGGGGCAATTGCAACCTGATTGCCAGTGGGGCGCAGCGCTAAAGCGCCGCTCTCCAAACGGAAACGGCCATAAAGCGGGTAGGCAGCATCGACACCTTTCAGTTCGGAGAGCACCGCCGTGCTGCCGTCGTCGGTGGATGCCATTGCCCGCATGCGGACCGTTTCCGATACGGTGCCAACCGCATCAAACGCACCGCGCTCCTCAGGGCTGGCATAGCGCTGCGATGCTTCCATCTGAATGTCGCCGCCCAGAATCACTTGGCCGCGCGTCGACAGTTCGGACAGGATGGCGCTCGACAGGCTGCCGATGGCGGCCAACGTCATTACGCCCAAAAACAAACAGACAGCGAGCAAGCGCAAGCCAGCCTTTGACCCGCGCAGGTCGCGCAGTGCAAAACGGAAGGCCTGATTCATGAAGCGATTGTGCCAGACATCACGTCAGAAATGATTTGGCCGTCTTTCATTTCCACCACGCGTTTGCAGCGTGCCGCCAGCGCCTGATCATGGGTGATGATGAACAAAGTAGCACCGCTTTGTGCCTGACGTTCAAACAGCAAATCCATCACCGCATCACCCGTGGCCGCGTCAAGGTTGCCCGTCGGCTCATCGGCGAAAATAAGTGCTGGCGACGGGGCGAGGGCGCGGGCAATCGCCACCCTTTGTTGTTCGCCACCCGACAATTGCACAGGATAATGGCCCGCACGGTTTGCCAATCCGACCAACGCCAATTCTTCTTTCGCCCGCGCGAATGCATCCAGATCACCCGCCAGTTCAAGCGGGACGGCAACATTTTCGAGCGCCGTCATGGTGGGCAGCAAATGAAACGCCTGAAGGATGATACCAATCCGCCCGCGGCGGGCGAGGGCCAGGCCGTCCTCATCAAGCGCCGCGAAATCCGCACCAGCAATCTCGATTGAGCCGCCACTGGCGCGCTCTAACCCTGCGAGCACCGCCATCAGCGAAGATTTCCCCGATCCCGATGCACCGAGCAACGCGATGGTTTCACCAGCAGTGACCGTCAGGTTGACGCCGCGGAGAATGTCAACGCGCGCATCTTCTTTTCCTAATGTCAGGGTGACATTGCGGGCATTCATCACAATATGGGGGGTAAGCATTTTGAGAATGAAACTTTCGGATTGGGCTGGCGAATGAAAACTTTGAATCGATATGGGGTCGGGCTTGGCATTCTCCAAGCACTGCTGCTGATTTTTGCAGGACCGGCGTTGGCACGTGAAAAATTGGTGTTGGCGTTCGGTGATAGTTTGACGGCAGGATACGGGTTGAAGGCGACGGAATCCTTCCCTGCACAACTCCAAGCGACGCTTCGCAAGAACGGCATAGCGGCGCGGGTCCATAATGGCGGCGTGTCAGGCGATACCAGCGCAGCGGGCAAGGCGCGGCTGGGCTGGGTGCTTTCCAGTTTGAAGGTGAAGCCCGATCTGGTCATTCTGGAATTGGGCGCCAATGACATGCTTCGCGGGCTACAACCCGCGCAAACCCGTGCCAATTTGGAGGCGATGATGGCGGAACTCAACCGGCGGAAAATTCCCGTTTTGATCGCCGGAATGCGGGCGTCTCCCAATATGGGCAAAAAGTATCAGGCGCAATTTGATCCGCTTTATCCTGCCCTCGCCAAGAAATACCGCGCGCGGCTCTATCCGTTTTTTATGACGGGGGTGGTGGCCAACCAAACGTTGCTCATTGCCGACGGCATGCATCCCAACGCGAAGGGTATCGGGGTCATCGTGCGCGGGATTTACCCGCTGGTGGCCGCCGGATTACGTTAGGGTCATGACCCTAACGCCGCTGCGACTTGATCCAGTCGTTCTTTGCCAAAAAACATTTGTTCACCCACGAAAAAGGTTGGAATACCGAACGCGCCGCGCGAAACCGCCCGCTCGGTATTGGCGGCAAGTTGATCCTTCACACTTTGATCCTGTGTCCGTTCGATCATCTTGGGCCCGTCAAAGCCGTGTTCGTTCAAAGCCGTGGCCACAACCTCAGGATCGCCCATGTTGCGACCAGCCTCCCACATATCGCTCAGCACCCCGTCAATATAGCGATCAAGCATATCATCCTGTTCGGCGACAATCGCGGCGCGCATGATCAGCAAAGTGTTGATGGGGAAATAGGGATTCATCTGAAATTTCGTGATGTTATGTGCCGCGATGAAGCGCATCATTTCCAGCCGCTCATAGGCCATTTTAGCTGGAATATCAGCGAATTGAACCATCGGGGCCTTATTGTTAGTCGCCCGAAAAATACCGCCAAGAAAACAGGGAACGTAGGTTATTTTGGCCCCCGTGCGCGCGATCAGGTCTGGCATGGCATGATGCACCAAATAAGCATTGGGGCTGGCAAAATCGAAAATAAACTCAATGGTCTTGATCATGTTCAAAAACTTTCTGTCCACGGCCGCAGATCCAGTTCATGCGTCCAAGCACTGCGGTGCTGATTGTGGAGCATCACATAATTGGTGGCGATTTGATCGGGTGACAGCACGCCGTCATTGGCTTTCATCGCCTCAAAATCGGGACGCAGCCCGCGGATAAAAGCAGTGTCGATACCGCCGTCGATGACGATATGGGCGACGTGAATATTCTGGGGACCAAGTTCGCGGGCCATGCTCTGTGCGAGCATGCGGAGCGCGGCTTTTGCCCCTGAAAAGGCCGAAAATCCTGATCCGCCGCGCAGGCTTGCAGTCGCGCCGGTATAAAGGATCGTCCCGCGCTGACGCGTCACCATGCGCTTCGCAACTTCACGCCCCATCAGGAACCCGCCAAAACACGCCATTTCCCATACTTTGCGGTACACTTGGGCAGAGGTTTCGGTGATCGAAAAACTTACATTTGCGCCGATATTAAAGACAGCGACCTCAATCGGGCCAACCTCATTTTCAATGGCATCTACCATCGCAATCATCGCCTCTTCATCGCGCGCGTCGGCGGGGAAAGCGTGTGCGTCACACCCTTTATCGCGAATCGATTGGGCCAGGGCCTCCAGTTGGTCGGCATTGCGTGGCCGCCGGTTGACGCACGCGGTCAGCCCCTGCGCTGCAAAAGCAGTGGCTATTGCCCCGCCCGTGGCGTCTCCAGCGCCGACAATCAGAGCGGCGCCCTTACTCATGCTTTTTCAAGCGTACATTGCAGTGGATGTTGGTTGTCACGCGCGAAATCCATAACCTGTGTAACTTTGGTTTCGGCGACTTCATAGGTGAAGACTCCGCAAATCCCGACGCCTTTTTGGTGGACATGCAACATCACGCGGGTGGCATCTTCAATGCTCATTTTGAAAAACCGCTGGAGGCAAAGGACAACGAATTCCATAGGCGTATAATCATCGTTGAGCATCAGTACCTTAAAGGGCATCGGCTTTTTCGTGCGCGCCCGTGTGCGCGTAGCAACGCCGAGACCGCTGCCACCATTTTCATTGTCTTTGTCGTCGGTCATCAAAATGCGCTTCATAGCATCATAATATGGCATGCCTTGGGATAAGGGCAAGACAGCATCGTGGATAATGAAACGAAAAAGGCCGCCCTGGTTTCCCAGAGCGGCCTAAATTTTGTTTAAAGCGCTTCTGGCTTAAGCAGCCATGCGCGCCTTAACCTGTTCTGCAGCAACCGTGTAACGGTTCTGGATAGGTTGAAACACTTCGCCCGCAAGCTTCAAATAAAACTCGCTCGACTTTGACATTTCAGCAACCGCACCGTCAAACTGGCTGCGCGCGAAGTCGCCTTGCAGTTTGAAAAAATCAGTTGGTGATTTCACAGCCGCAGCTGATTTCAGCATGGTTGTGGTCGCTTCGAAATTCTTGCGTGTCAGTTCAGCAACATTCTGCGCTGCGGTCTGGCCGCCCTTCGCCGCAATCTTTGCTGATTCGACGATGGCTTCAAGGTTGGCTTTGTTGAATTCAACAACGTCCTTGGCAACGTCACCGGACTTTTCAAAAGCAGCCTTGGCGCGTGTGTTCATGTCCTTGAACATTGCAGTTGCTTTTTCAGCGGTTTCCGCAGTTGCGGTTTTGATGGTCGCTTCAGCGGTTTTCAGTGTATCGTTCATAAGAATTGCTCCTTGCTTGGGGGCTGCAACCAAAGACGGCGCAGCAGGGGTTGGGGTTTTTACTTTGATGGCAGGCGCGGCGGTTTTTTCGGCCATAGCCTTCTTTGCAGCAGGTTGTTTCACCGCAGGCGCAGGAACCGCAATCGCAGCAGCCACACGTCCGGTTTTCTTGGTCGTTACATCAGCCATACGGGCCTCCACATCATCTATGTTGCAGTGCAATATATGTGAGGGGATGATTGCTGTCAACAGATTATGTTGCGCCGCACCATTTTATTTTATTGGCCACTCAAAAGCGCCAATTTTCGGGGCTTAAGGCAATTGTCGCAGGAACAGATATTCGTCATCGCGGTGGTGGCCAACCATAAAATAAGTGTCGGCAACCTTGGAAAACCCATTGCGCTGATAGAATCGCTGTCCGCGTGGATTGTCGCTATATACGCTAAGCAGCATTGCATCTGCATGAGCAGCGTTTGCCTGGGCAATGGCCCAATCCATCAGCGCTTGGCCAATGCCGCTGCCGTGTTGCGACGCAAAAACATAGAGCTGTTTTAGTTCAACAATCGTCTTGTCACCCGCATCATAATCAAGCGTGACACCGTAGCCTATTTTACAAAGGCCCACCATTTTCCCGTCACGCTCCGCAATGTAATAGCGCAGTTTGGGGTTGGACAATTCAGCAGCGATTTTCGCTGGCGTGTAAGTCTGTTCTAGAAACAGGTTCAAATTTTCAGACGCATAAAGGGCGCCAAAGGATTCAACAAAAGTATCAGAACCAAGCGCCGCAACCGCGCTTTCTTCACCCAGTTGCGGCGTTCGATAGAGAATTGCTGTGTCCAAGCCGTGCCTCTCAATCAATAACGAGGCGCTCAAAGCGGTCATAATGATGATCTGCGGATCCAAACTGCCCCTCAATCATTGTCGCGCGTTTGAAATAATGGCCAATCGCTAATTCCTGCGTGATGCCGATGCCGCCGTGCGTCTGGATTGCGTTTTGACCGACAAACTTGCACGCACGGCTGACCTTGGCTTTACAGGAAGACACAGCGGCCATGCGTTCATTGGCGGGCAGATCAAGCTTCAAGGTCGCCATTGTCGTCATGCTTAGCGCCTGTTCAACTTCCATGAACATATCAACCATCCGGTGTTGGAGCACTTGGAAGCGCGCGATCGGTTGACCGAATTGGGTGCGCTGACGGGCATATTCAAGCGTTCCGGCGTGGAGTTTGCGCGTGACGCCGCATGCTTCAGCGCAGACCGCGACCGTGGCTTCATCGACAATCTGTTCGATGATGGGCAGTGCGGTGCCTTCGCCGCCAAGCAGCGCATCGGCGGAAATCGAAGCATTTTCAAAATAGATTTCAGATGCCATGAAACCGTCTACAGTCGGATAATCACGGCGGGTAATGCCAGGGCCATGCGCGTCAATCAGGAACAGTGAAACACCGTCGGTTTCGCGCTGTGATCCGCCGGTGCGTGCGCTGACGAGCAAATGTGTCGCCCAAGGTGCTGCATAGACAACCGATTTATGGCCGTTCAGCACATAGCCAGCACCTTCCTTTCTGGCTGTGACCCGCAAGTTGGCAAGATCATAGCGGCCTTGTGGTTCTGCATAAGCAAAGGCGATAATCGCGCTGCCATCAATAATCTGGGGGATCATATGATCGGCCATCGTACCGCCCGTTGCCTTTAGCGCACCGCCGCCAAGAACGATCGTTTGCAGATAAGGTTCAATCGCGATGACTTCGCCCAATTGCTCCATCATGATCTGGTTTTCCAGCGCGCCGCCGCCAAGGCCACCCATTTCTTCTGAAAAAGGGGCGCCAAGGATGCCAAGTTCTTGTGCCATCGCGGTCCAAATGCCGGGATCGCGCCCTTCTGGACGTGCCATCATCTTGTTGCGCGCGTCAAAACTGTAATTGTCTTGGCAATAGCGCGCGAGCGTATCACGCAGCATTTCCTGCGTGTCGGTATAATTGAAATCCATTGTCTTATTACCTTATCAGAGTCCAAGCACCATCTTGGCGATGATGTTGCGCTGGATCTCATTCGATCCGCCATAGATGGTTGTCTTGCGCGCGTTGAAATAGGTCGGTGCAGCACGGTGCGCATAATCCGGCCCAATCGGATGTTCATTGTCGCCTTCTCCAAAACCACGGAAATAGGGCGCACCGTAATGGCCGACTGCTTCGAGCGCGAGTTCGGTTAAGCGTTGCTGAATCTCCGACCCTTTGATCTTGAGCAAGCTCGATTCTGGTCCTGGACCCTTGCCGGCACTTTCCCCAGCAAGAGAGCGCAATTCAGTATATTCAAGCGCGGTCAGATCAATTTCAAGTTCGGCAATTTTGCGTTTGAAAAATGCGTTGGCGATCAGAGGTTTGTCGCCGTCGTGTTCGGTGCGGGCGATGCTCTTGATCTTTTCAACGCCGCGCTTTGAGGCCGCGACGCCTGCAATCCCCGTGCGTTCATGGGCGAGGAGGAATTTTGCGCAGGTCCAACCTTTATCTTCTTCGTAGACACGCTGGCTTATGGGAACGCGAACATCCTCCAGCCACACCTCATTAACTTCATGTTCGCCGCCCAGCGTAATGATGGGACGCACCGTGACGCCGGGGGATTTCATGTCGAGCAACAGGAAGCTGATCCCTTCTTGCGCCTTCACGTCATTGTTTGTGCGGACAAGAAAGAAACCCCAATCGGCATGCTGCGCCATTGTCGTCCACGTCTTTTGACCGTTCACGACATAATCATCGCCGTCACGGACGGCTTTGGTGCGCAGGCTGGCAAGGTCAGACCCGGCGCCGGGTTCAGAATAGCCCTGACACCACCAATCTTCGCCAGACAGGATACGGGGCAGGAACTGGGCTTTTTGTTCGGCTGTGCCAAAAGTATATATAACGGGGCCGACCATCGACAGGCCAAAGGGCATCAAGCGGATGCAATCCGCACGCGCCGTTTCTTCGGACCAGATATATTTCTGCGTCGCATTCCAGCCGGTGCCGCCATATTCGACGGGCCATGCCGGCGCGACCCAGCCTTTGGCGTGGAGCACTTTATGCCATGCCAAAAAATCCTCCTTGGCCAATTCATCGCCCTCATCCTGTTTGCCACGCAGGCGAGCGGGATAATTTTCGGTGATAAACGTGCGCACTTCATCACGAAACGCAATGTCTTCGGCGCTAAAATTCAGGTCCATCGAATCTCTCCTTCATATAGGGAACGGGACTAATATCCCCTTACGTAAACGTCAATCTACTTCCCGAATCCATACACATCTTGATGGTAACGATCCGCCTCAATCAAATCTTCCAACCATGCTGACGCAGCGTCACGGCCTTCGGCGTAACGGTCCTCGTGGATGCGGATCAACGTGTCGCGGACTGCAGGGGCCATATTTTTGCCGTCTCCGCAGACATAAATCGCGCCGCCAGCGTCAATTGCATCCCAAATGGCATGACGTGCGTCCCACAAAGCGTGCTGAACATAGGCGCTGGGAAATCCTTCCACGGCAGAATAAGCGGGATGCAGCGTGATCGCGCCGGTTTTCACCCAGGTTTCCATCTCATCACGGCACAACCAATCATGGTCAGGATGTTTGCACCCGAAAAACAGGTGGATGGCGCCGCTTGCTTGCTGTGCGACGCGGTCCTGAATAAAACCGCGAAACGGGGCAAAACCTGTACCAGGGCCGATCAAAATCATCGGGGCATTGGGGTCTGCGGGCGGTATGAATGGCGGATTGGGCGACCGGATATAACCAAAGACACTGTCCCCCGTGCTCAAATCGCGCATATGTGAAGAGGCAAAACCCTGATGTTCGCCAATCCCTGACCATGCTGGCGCGCGCATCGTCCCAACGATCAGATCAACTGTGTGCGGTGACAGGCGCGGCGACGATGCGATGGAATAGAAACGCGGCGCAATCGCGGCGCAAAGCTCAACAAACTGATCAAGCGGTAATTCGATCGCAGGAAATTTAATCAGCAGGCCAAGCAAGCTCAACCGTTTGTCGGCGACTTCACTTTGCCAATCCTCGCCGTTCAACCGATCAAGTTCGGACACGGTGTGCGGGCAGCGCGTATGGTTTGCCGCGATAAGAAGTGCACGCCTGGGCAACACGTCTTGCAATTCGACAAAGTCTGTGAGGAGGTGACGGACCGTGACCGTGCGGCCAAGCGGCAAATGGCGGAACCGCCCGCTTGCCGAAGCGAGCACCAATTGCGCTGCCCCTGCCACATCCAGCCGTTCAATCGCCAGATCAACCTGTGCCTTTGGATTTTTGGCATAAATCGCAACATGATCGCCGGTTTGATAGGTCACACCGTCAGACAGGCTGATCCGCATCAACCGTGTCGACGCGCGTGGCCGCTTTGTTGTCGTATCGAACAGACCATCGGCAAGCTTAACAAGTTCGCTATTGCTCAAAATCTCCATCGGCATCGCTTGATCCGGCAGGACAACCGCGCGGACATCGCGATTATCCACCAAAGTCAGCGACAAGCCACTGGCTTTGGCTTCCTCCCCATTTGAACCAAGCGCGGCCCATAGATTTTTAAGGAATCCGCCAACCGCACCGTCAAAGTCGCCGTTTGTGTCGGCTTCTCCGCGAACGACCAACCGCTGCGCGCCGGTTGCCGCCATCGCGGCGTCGATGCGCCGGGGGAAGGCTTGATAATTGGGCCACTGTGAACTGCCGATGCCCAATACGGCAAATTTGGTGTCGGGCCATAGCGCATCGTCAAACACCCCCGTGTCCAGTGCGGCCTCCACTTTTACGCCGTTATCCGGGGCCTTGCCATTATAGGTGGCGGTCACGATGACGATCACACGGTCTTCAGGCAGCGTGTCAATCGCATCGTCCATGCTGCGGACATTGGTTTCAAACCCGTCGGCTTCTGCGCGTTCGGCAATTTCTTCAGCGATGTCGCGCGCTGTGCCAAGCGAGGTGCCATAAATGACGGACAGCCGCTGACCGGCCCCGGCAACTTTGCCCAGCAACGGATTGTCCTGTGTGAGCGCGACAGGCGCACTGACAAGGATCCGTTCATGGGGTTTGCGCAAATCAATCCGCATCAGGAAATTGTCGGGTTTGATCGACAAGGATTCCTTGATTTTGAGGCGATAATCATGCCGGTCGCTGATCGCGAATTTTTGCAGGATCATTGCCATGGCAAGCTTGGCCTCAACCATCGCAAATTGGCGGCCAATGCAGGCGCGTGCGCCGTTACCAAAAGGTTTATAGGCGTGCGGGTGGCGCGCTGCCTCTGCCTCTGGCAGCCAACGGTCGATGCTAAAATCTTCGGGATCGTCCCAAATGTCAGGATCGCGGTGCAATGCCGGGGTCAATACATTGACCGGCCGGTTTTTCTTCAAATGCCATTTTCCGCCGACAATTTCATCCTCAAACGGCCCGACCGAAAAGGCAGGGGCCGTCGGCCACAGCCGCAGTGTTTCTTTCAGGATACGCTCAATCACATCCAGTTGTGCGACATGGCTATATTCAGGGCGCGTGTCGCTGGGCAGAACGCGGTCAACCTCTGCATAGGCCTGGGCAAGAATATGGGGGTAACGCAGCAATTGATAGAAAGCGAAGGTCAGCATTCCGGATGTGGTTTCATGCCCTGCGATCAGGAATGTGAGCACTTGATACCGGATGTTGAGATCATCCAGCGTTTCGCCACTTTCAGGGTCTTTGGCGGTCAGCATTAAATTGAGGAGATCGCCAGACTCAACCGGATGCGCGCGGCGTTCAGCGATAACATTATCGACCAGCGTGTTCATTTCCCCAATTGCGGCGTCGAGCTTTGCTTGAGATTTGGTAGCGAAACGTTGTTGGATTGGCAGTCGCGTGGTTTTGTGCATGGTTTCGATGAGCGCCGTCCCAAGGGCTTCAAGGAAAGGATCAAGTTCGGGCTTGGTGAAGGAATGAAACCGGTATCCAAATCCTGCAATTGCAATGCTGTCGAGGGTCAGCCGAGTCATATCATCCGCGACCATGATGTCGCGCCCGGTTTCGTCCGTCCATTTATCGACCAAAGCATCGCAGACTTCGAGCATCAGATCATAATAGCCGCGCATTGCCCTTTGGCTGAAGGCAGACAGCAGGATGCGGTGCGCCTTGCCCCAATTGGGCTCTTCACTGAAGGCGGTAAACAGACCGTCACCAGCAAAAGCCCGCACCGCACGCAGACCGGGGCCGGGAATTTTGCGGAAGCGCGTTTCATCGCACAGTTCGGCGACCAAATCGGGCTTGTTGATCCACAGGCTGACATAGGATCCGAAATAGAGTTTGAAAACGCCACCCGATTGAAAGTCGCGGCTTACCTCCATCAGATGCTGGATCAATCCGGATTTCGGGATTTGATGCAAATTGCCAATGACGGGCAATGTTTTTGGATGGGGGACTGAAGATTCGCGATACATATTGTGGCCCCAGTGTTCCGGTTAGACCCAATGATAACGCGGGAAATGGCTTACGACCACCCTTGCATTGACCGTTGATCGTGGTGCGGCAAATTTTGTAAGCCGCACCGTACCTTAGGCTTAATCGCCGATGATGAAATCAACACCAGCCGATGCGGCAACGCCTGAATTCTTGCCCCCGGACACGCCGCCAGAAACGCTCCACCGGCCGCTCTCCGCCGTGGCACGGAAACTCGCACCAAAGGCTATTTGACCCCGATAGGCGCCGGTGCCCATCCGCATGACCAGCTTGCCAGGTTCGAACAGTCCTGGTGCCTGAAGCGCCATTGCTGCTGCCGTTCCGGCATAAGCACGTTTGGCAATGCTGTTCAGATCAAAGGATAAGGCGCCAATTTTTGTGTCGGTATAGACATTGGCTTGGGAAAGAACGCCTGCCAATCCCGTTTGCAACTGCCCGACATTGGCGGCGTCCGTGGCGCGAAGCCCCGCTGCGACATTGCCCAATGTCGTCAAAGTGCCAGCACGCCCAAGTGTGACAGACGATCGGTCAAGGCCCCCTGACAGCGTGCGATCATATTGCACGGCCCCCGCAGCCGCTTGCTGGACACCGTAAAGTTGCCCGCCATTGACAGCCTCGGTTGAGGTCGCAGTTACGGCTCCAGCAGCAACATTGCTCAGTGCAACTGTCTGACCGTTGCCATTGCCGTTTAAGTGGACTGCATTGGTGGGTTGGCCATTGGCGTCCGCCACATATTGAACAGCGACAGCATGTGTCGCGGCAAGTGCGGCCCCGGCATTGTTATAGGTCTGACCAGCAACTGTGTAATTTGGGGTCGAAACCTGACCGGTCGCTGAGTTATAAATTGCGCCCCCGCCAAGCCCGGCGGCGACGCTTTGCCCAAGTGCGACGGAGGATGTTGCAGCGGTTGCGGCGACGGCATCGACATAGGCACGGTTGGCCGCATCGCCAGCGTTGACGGGCGCCGCAAGGTTGGTGATGCTATTGCCCCCCATATTGATAGCACCTGTCATCGTGCCACCGCTGGTCTGTAACGCACCATTAGCCAAAGTTTGGACGGCGAATAATTGTCCGCCATTGACGGCATCGGTTGATCCGGCTGCGACACCACCCGCAGCGACGCCTGTCACAACGCGGTTACCAGCGGTTCCGGCAACGCTCAGTGTCGTTCCCCCTGTTGTCGCCCCGACACTGATTTGCCCGGCGCTGGGGCTGCCGCCGCTTTGCTGCACCAAACCGGCTGTGCCGTTGGCAAGCCCGGTCAGGGCCGCGTCAACGCCTGCCAAGGCGGCCCCAACATTATTGGTCGCATTGCCTTGTACAACATAGTTTGGGGCTGTGACCGTGCCATTTGCGGCGACGGCCGCGCCGCCACCAAGGGCCGCGGCCAGACCAGTATGGGCTGTCGTGGTTCTGGCATCACCCGCTTCAATGGCGGCTGTGACATTGGTATATCCAATACCTCCGACGGTGATGGTGGGCGGCGTAATGATGGTTCCGTCACTGCCCAAGACCGTTCCTCCGCCGATGAGCGTGCCTAGGCTTGTCCCGACACTGTTGAGGGCGGTTGCAACGCTGAACAATTGTGATCCGTTGATCGCGTCGGTTGATGTTGCCGACAGCACACCCGCTGCGACATTTTGAACTTGCCGTTCATTGCCGGTTGACCCGACCGAAACAACGGAGACAGGGCTTGTGCCCGCAACGATACCTCCGGTAATCGAAAAATCACCGCTGTGCGTAAAACCGACGGTCGTGTCGTTGCCTAGCGCAACTGAGCCATCCAGACCTGCTGAAATGGTTACATTGTTGCCAAAGACAAAGGCATTGTTCGCAAAAATATTATTA
This sequence comes from Sphingomonadales bacterium, assembly GCA_043760405.1. Classification (GTDB taxonomy): domain Bacteria; phylum Pseudomonadota; class Alphaproteobacteria; order Sphingomonadales; family Sphingomonadaceae; genus Aquisediminimonas. The sequence continues at coordinate 11,930 of JAYUPB010000032.1, read as the reverse complement.
TTGTTGCCCACCGCATAGGAGTCTGACCCTGTAACCACGGACGGATCACCAATGGCACCGGACCGATTGCCGTTGACCCGGTTTCCATTCCCAATCGAAATGCTGCTGATCCCAGTTGCCGTTGAATTGGTGCCAAGGGCAATCGCATCTGGCCCCCCCGCATTTGCATTTAATCCTAATGAAATCGACTGATCTCCTGCTGCGCCAGAGACAGGCCCAATCGCAATGGCATTGATCCCCACGGGTGCGGAATCCGACAATGTCGAATTGGTATGGAAATATTTGATTCCGCCGCCCGTAAGGCTGGTGTTAATTGCGGCAAACGCATCGCCAGCATTGCTGTAGCGTGTGCCATTGATCGTATAGGCTGGTGGCGTAATCATACTTCCGGGGCCAAATATGGAACCGCCGCCAAGCGCCGAACCCAGGGCAAATAATTGCGCGCCGTTGACCGCGTCTGACGACGTTGCGTTGATGGCCCCCCCCGCCAGATTGGATAAGGTTACCGCCTGACCAGCCGTCGCGCCGACCAGCGTCATATTCTGGCTTGCGATCCCGCCATTGGGTGTCGTTGGGCTGCCACTGTCGGAAAATTGCAACAGTCCCGATGCTCCTGACGAAAGCCCGGTTAATGCGGTATCAACGCCGGTTAATGCGGAACCAACAGTGTTATGGGCGGTACCCTGCACGCTATAGCTCGGCGCTGTCACTGTGCCGGTAACCGGATTATAGGTTGATCCGCCGCCCAAATGGGTCGCGACGCTGGCTAGACCTGTGTTGATTTGCCCCCCGTTCACCGCTTGCGTCGACCCTGCGGCCGTAGATCCAGGCGCAACATTATCGAGCGTCACAGGGCCCGCCGCTGCCCCAACAAGGGTCAGATTTTGGGTTGCGGCCCCGCCATTTGGCGTGGTCGGTGTTCCGGCATTGGCATAACGTACTGGCCCTGGCCCAGCGCTGCTCGCGAGTGCATTTAACGCACTGCCGACATCGGTATAGGTTGTGCTTCCTATGGTATAATTGGGATTGGTGACGGTTCCGTTTGCAGCAATGCTTGCGCCGCCGCCCAGTGATGAAATCAGACCCGCGCCGATGGTGGTCGCTTTGGCATCATTGGCATGGGTCGCTGTGGTGACATTGTTATAAACCACCCCGCCCACGGTGATCGCCGGCAGCGTTGTGATGCTGCCGTTGGACGCGATAACGGTCCCACCGCCAATCAGCGTTGAAACCGAACTGCCAAGCGTATTGACAGCGCTTGCGACGGTAAAAAGCTGCGAACCGTTGATGGCATTGGTCGAAGTGGCCGAAACCACGCCCGCGCCGACATTTTGAATTTGGCGCTCATTGCCTGTCGCGCCGACCGAAACGGTTGATGTGCCCGCCGTTCCGGCAATCGTGCCGCCGTTCAGTGTAAACGCACCCGTATTTGACGCGGCTGTTACGGATCCAGAACCAAGCGCGACGGCATTGACCTGACCTGCGGTTGCGCCGTCACCCAACGCAATGGATGATGCAGCTGTGGCTGCACTTGCTGTTCCAATAGCAACAGCGTTGGTATTGGAAGCTCTTGTTGACGTGGCATCCAAATTTGTGAGTGCCCCGTTATTGCCGCCGCCAATGGCGATGGCCCCGTTGGCGGTCGCCTGGGTTGAATGACCGATTGCAATCGCGTTTGTGTTACTTGCCGTTGCGACATTGCCGAGCGCGATCGATGTTTGGCCTGAAGCCGTATTTTGTCGGCCAAGCGCGATAGCGGTGTTATTGCTGGCGATATTGGCGACACCGATTGCCGTGGCTGAACCGCCGGATGCCGTATTTCCAACCCCCAAAGCCTGTCCGTAAGCCCCAGAAGCGGCATTGCCGATCCCGATGGCGATGGTCGTACTGCCAGCATTATTGGCAAGATTTGATCCGCCAATGGCGATACCGGCACCGTCAACGATATTGGCCTGCCCTATGCCAATACCAACCCCGACAGCGCCCGTCGTGCCATTACCCAAAGTGACACTGCCAACCCCCGTCGCGCGGTTCAAAACGCCTTGGGTGACTGTTGTTGATCCAACACCGTATGAATCGACGGTGTTGTTCCGCCCCAGCGCCACTGTGCCAAGGCCGGTTGTGGTTGATCCACTGCCAATCGCAATATCATAAGTGTGGTTGGCAACCGCTCCTGTTCCCAAAGCGATTGAATCGCCGCCTATTGCGCGCGCATTGGCACCGATGGCGGTATCATTGGCCTGGGTATATTCAAAAATGCCGTCACCATCGAGATCGATCAATTGAACCCCGGGAACCCCTGCGGTTGCACCATTGCCAATCGCAACACCGCTGGGGTCAGGCGCTGTCGACCCTGGGCCGACACCGACCGCCCCCGCGCCAGTTGCCGTGGCACCCCCCGCTGCATATTGGGCGAGCGCTGGCGTCGCACTAAAACCAACAATCAACGCGCCTAACGCCGCCCCGGCCCGAAACCGGCCAGAACGCAGTGCATTTGAATCAATAGAATATTTATTAAAATTATTTTTCATTGTAGCATCCCCAATAATGAAAGGCATTCAGCCCAATTCATTGTTTAAGAGAACCAATTTCAATAAATTAAGTATTACGAATGTTGATCCGCTATATCCAATATGGATATAAATGCAGTTTTTGCGGCACTAAATATTATATTTAGACCATTTTGGATTAAATTATAGTGATTCAACACCAAGGTATTGGGAGGATCGACGCACTAACGAATAGTGTTGACGTTGACGGAAACCACGCCACAATCATCCTATGAATGAATGGCAGCGCGGATGGCGTATTATTTTGGGTTGCGCGCTTGGCTCTGGCACGGGGGTGGTGGTGCTGTTTTTTACATTCAGCATGTTCATTTTACCGATCATTAATGAATTTGGCGGCACGCGCGGTGATCTTTCCAATATACAGGCTTTGGTGATTGCGGGCGCGCTTGGGTCACCCGTTATGGGCTGGGCGACAGACCGGTTCGGGTTCAGACGTGTGTATTTTTTCGCGGCGATCTCCACTGTTTTGATAGAAGTGGCGATTGGGACTTTCGTGACGGGCCTTGTTGGATTGGCGGTCAGCATTTTTTTGATCGGCCTGATTGGGGTTGGCACGACTGCTGTCACCGTTACGCGTCCAGTCAATGCTTGGTTTGACAAAAACCGTGGGCTGGCGCTTGGTTTTGCGGCATGCGGCACGGCGTTGGCCACGATGATTGTCCCGCCGCCCCTTGAACTGATTGTTGCGACTTATGGGTGGCGCGCGGGTTTCATTACCCTTGCAGGATTGACGGCTTTTATTGGCTTGCCTGCCATATATTTCCTTGTCCACAACGACCCGCCACAACAGATCGCTTCATCACCTGCAAATGGAAAAACCAGCGACTGGTCCTTCATGCGGCATTCGCAATTCTGGCTGATGGCTGCGGCGATGATGGCGATGGGGGCTGCGGGTTCTGGCTTTATCAGCCAAATGTCGCCAATGGTTCAGGAAGAAGGGTTGAATGCGCGGGTTGCAGCACTTGCCCTGTCGGCCTTTGCCGTTGGTCAATTGTGCGGACGGTTGATGGGTGGATGGTGTCTTGACCGCTTTGACCCGCGGTGGGTTTCGGTCCTCCTTACCCTTGTACCAGCATTTGGGTTTGTATTGCTTTTTGGGTTTGAAGGCGCGCTGATTTCCGCCTTGGCTGCGTCCTATTTGATCGGATTTCAGCAAGGGGCAGAGCTTGATATTTTTGCTTATTTCACCGCGCGACGTCACGGCATAGCCAATTACGGCGCGGTTTACGGGGCGCTGATTGGACTTGGCTGGATCGGCAATGCGGTCGGCATTGTCGGTGTCGGGCGCTTACACGATGTCTTTGGTAATTATGATATTGCGCAAATTGCAGGCGCCATCGCCCTTATTGTGGGTGCGATCCTGATCGCCGGTGTGCGCTTGCCACCGCACGGTGTCAGCGCGTCTTAACATAATGTCCCGGCGCATCTTCAAGGGATTTCAGCGCGCCTTCACCGGGGATGCGCGCGCCGTTTACAGGCACCTGTGCATCGTCATGCGCGCGTAACCATGTGATCCAGTCAGGCCACCAGCTGCCCTTTGTTTCGGTCGCTCCTGCAACAAATTCCAAAAGCGAACTGCACGCCCCGTCGTTCAACCAATATTGATATTTTTGCGCAGACGGCGGATTGACCACGCCTGCGATATGGCCACTGCCTGCCAGGACAAATCGCAAAGGTCCTGTGAAGTGATCACGGATTTTCCAAACGCTTTCCGCCGGGGCGATATGATCTTCGCGACCCGCCTGAATATAGCTTGGTGTTTTAACGCAGCGCAGGTCAATCGGCGTGCCCGCGATGGACATCGCCCCGGGCTGCGCCAATTTATTGTCGCGGTAGAGATCGCATAAATAGGCTTTATGCCATTTTGCGGGCAAGTTGGTGACATCGCCGTTCCAATGCAGCAGGTCAAAAGCGGGGTAATCATTGCCGAGCAAATAATTGCTGACGACAGTGTTCCAGATCAAATCCTTGCCGCGCAGCATGTTGAATGTCAGCGCCAGATACCGGCCATCGACAAAGCCGTCCTTTGCCAATCCTTCGATCATTTTGATTTGATCATCGTCGATAAAATTGAGCAATTCGCCAGCGCGGCTGAAATCAACTTGTGCTGTAAAGAAGGTCGCGCTTGAAACCTTGTCGGCTTCCCCGCGACTGGACAGCAGCGCAAGCGTTGCCGCAAGGGTTGTGCCAGCGACGCAGTAGCCGATGGTGTGCGCAGACGGCACGTTCAGCACCGAACAGACGGTGTCGATGGCATCAATTTGCGCGGCGACATAATCATCCCAAATGACATCAGCCATGGATGCGTCCGCAGATTTCCAGGATACGACAAAGACACTGACACCCTGATCCACCGCCCATTTGATGAAGCTTTTTTCCGGGGTCAGATCAAGAATATAGAATCGGTTGATCCACGGCGGAAAGATAATCAGTGGGGTTTTAAGCACATCCGGGGTCGACGGCGTATAATGGATCAGCTGATAAAGCGGGGTTTGATGAATGACCTTGCCCGGTGTTGCCGCAATATTTTCGCCCACGCGGAATGCGTTTGGGTCGGTATGGGTTAACTGCCCACGTTGAATATCCGCCATCATATTGGTCATACCCGCCATCAGGCTCGCCCCTTTGGTCTCGACGGCTTTGCCAAGCGCAACGGGATTGGTGAACGGCGAATTGGCGGGGCTCATCGCTTCGACCAGCCCGCGCACCGCAAACGCCATTTTTGTTTTTTGTGCGGGTTCCATGCCCGGCAGCGCATCAACGGCATCGATCATTGATTTGGCCATGGCGCTATACCCCTGCCGCATCAGATCAAAAACCGGATGTTCCCATTCAGGTGCTGCAAACCGCTTATCCTTTGGATCAACATTGCCCCGGCCAGCCTGTGCAAGCGGGGCCAGCACCTTACCCCAGGCATCAAGCGCATGCTGCCACGCGGCAACAGGGTCCGTCATTTGCGGGAAAGGGGGTGTTGTCTCTTCAGTCATCGGGCATCCTGACGCGCTGGTTGCGAACGCGGCCTGTGGATGGCATAGCGCCAAAACCCTCCAATCGGGAAGTATTATGTCCGAAGAATTCTACCGCATCAAACGTCTGCCTCCCTATGTCATCGCCGAAGTCAATGCGATGCGCGCGGCAGCACGAGCGGCGGGTGAAGATATTATCGATCTTGGCATGGGCAATCCCGATCTGCCCCCTCCCCCGCATGTGATTGCAAAACTGTGTGAAGTCGCGTCCAAACCCGATGCGCACGGCTATTCCGCGTCAAAAGGGATTCCGGGACTGCGCAAAGCACAGGCGGGATATTATGGGCGGCGCTTCGGGGTTGATCTTGATCCTGAAACCGAAGTCGTCGTGACGATGGGGTCGAAAGAGGGGCTGTCGAGCCTTGCGACCGCGATCACCGCGCCCGGCGATGTCGTGCTGGCCCCCAATCCAAGCTACCCCATCCACACCTTTGGCTTCATTATTGCAGGCGCAACCATTCGGGCAGTGCCGACGACACCTGATGAGCATTATTGGGAAGCGCTTGACCGTGCGATGAAATTCACTGTGCCGCGCCCGAGCATATTGGTTGTCAATTATCCCTCGAACCCCACGGCAGAGACGGTTGATCTCGCTTTTTATGAGCGGCTGGTGGCATGGGCGCGTGAAAATAAAGTGTGGGTGCTCAGCGACCTTGCTTATTCAGAACTTTATTTTGATGGCAAGCCAACTGTATCGATCCTTCAGGTCAAGGGCGCGAAGGAAGTCGCGGTTGAATTTACCTCGCTCAGCAAAACCTTTTCAATGGCAGGGTGGCGGATCGGCTTTGCGGTTGGCAATCAAAAGCTCATTGCAGCGATGACGCGCGTTAAATCCTATCTGGATTACGGTGCCTTTACCCCCATCCAGGCCGCCGCTTGCGCCGCGCTCAATGGTCCGCAAGATATCGTCGAAGCGAACCGTTTGCTCTATCACAAGCGCCGCGATGTGCTCGTTGAAAGCTTTGGTCGCGCTGGTTGGGATATTCCTTCACCGCCTGCGAGCATGTTTGCCTGGGCACCACTTCCCCCTGCGCTTGCGCATTTGGGCAGTCTGGAATTTTCCAAACAATTGCTGACACAGGCTGGCGTCGCGGTTGCAGCCGGCGTTGGGTACGGTGAAGAAGGGGAAGGTTTTGTCCGCATTGCCATGGTCGAAAATGAACAGCGCCTGCGTCAAGCGGCCCGCAATGTGAAAAAATATCTGACCAGCATGGGCGTGAACACGCCGGGTCAAAGTAAGATATTATAGGATTTTTTCATGGCACGGTCTGATTTCCAATTTTCGACGCGCGTGCGGGTGCGATACGCTGAAATCGATGCGCAGGCCGTGGTGTTTAATTCGCGCTATCTGGAATATGCCGATGTTGCCGTTACTGAATATTGGCGCTCAACAGGGCTATCGGTGCATCCAGAATGGAAAGCGATGGAATTTCACGTCGCGCGGGCCTTGATCGAGTATAAAGCCCCGATTCGCTATGATGAAGAAATTGATCTCTACGCGCGGACCACGCGGATCGGGCGCTCCAGTCTGACAACTTTAATTGAAATACACGGTGTTTTGGCGGCCCCGCAGGACGATTTGCGCGCTGAAATTGAAATTATCAACGTTCATGTTGATCTGGAAACGGGGAAATCATGCCGTTTGCCGGATTGGTTGGGTATCACATTGGATACTTTTGACCGGTGCTCTGACAGCGGCTGAACCCCAAAAATGGCGGCCAAGCGCACAATACATGCTGGGCCGCCAAGGTGTAAGGTGAAGACTGCAAGCAGCACATCACCCTCGGGTCGCAACAGGGGTGTAAGACCTAAAATGTTTAGATTCTGTGACGGTCATCACATATTTCTCAAAAAAAGGGGGCAGCCCAACATGTTACAGAATAATTTGCTGGGCTGCCAAGGCGGGAATGTGCCAGAAAGACAAGAACAGGGCACTTCCAAACGGGGTGGGGAACGAAAAACGAACGTGAACATTCAAATCGTCAGGTGACAGGTGCAACCAGATGATTGCGCACCGCGCAGAATAATTTTCTTCTGTTCCCTTCAATAATATCAGTTATGCATAGAGGCTGTTGCAGCAGCTGAGAGTGTCCAAATTTTGACTAAAGATATGCAACCAATTGCACACCCCCTTGGACACCCTATTTCATTAGCAAAAGAGCGGCTTGATTGGCGGGATTACCGGCTGTTTCTTGCCTGCGTTGAAGCGGGAAGCTTCAAAAGCGCGGCTGTGATTGCAGGCCATTCTCTCAACACCATACGCAGCCACATTGATCGTCTCGAACATAGTTTGGGCCAAATTCTTTTCCGCCGTTCATACCGGGGGCTGTCTTTAACTGCGGCCGGCCAGGATTTTCTCCTGATTGCTCAGGATATGCGAGATGCCGGGACGTCAATTGATCCTGCGCGGACGGCGCCCGGCGTCAGCTCAAACAGCAATGAAATTCGGCTCGATGTGACGGAGGGGTTGGGCTCGTTCTGGCTTGTGCCGCGCATCGGGATGTTGATTGAAGAAAATCCAGATGCGTTGGTCACCATCAATTGTCGTGCGGGATTGCAAACGCCCAATCGGCGTTCCACCGATATTGTGGTTCAGCTGGAACGCCCCGTGGACAGCGAGATGATCTGCGTTCGGTTGGGCACGTTCCACCTTATGCCTTTTGCAGCCCCGTCGTATCTGGCGCGCAAAGGCACCCCAACGTCGATACAGGATGGTCTTGATCACCGATTGGTCGTGCAAGTTACCGATTCAGGGCCCCATGCTTTTTTTGCAACGTTGATCGGCGATGCTCCGCGCCCGGGCTTGGTCGCAGTGCAAACAAATGCAAGTTCGGCCTATTTTGTCGCTATCGCGCAGGGTACGGGCATTGGTATGCTGCCAACCTACGTTGCCGCGCTGACCGACGCGGTGGTCCCGGTGGACATGGAATTGAAACTGCGCAGTGACATCTGGCTGACCTATCATCCCGATGCCAAACGCTCATCCACCGCCTTAAAAACCATCGCATGGATCAGGGACTCTTTCGATTCATCACGTTTTCCTTGGTTTGATGACCGCTTCATTCACCCCAGCAGTTTTACCAAACATCATTTGGGGTATAATTTAACGGATGTTCTGGGTGGTGTCGCTGTTTCACCGCCCCGGTAGATGTGTTGGCATGTGTGGCATTGCTGCGATGCCCCTGCCCTTGTATAGACCCCCCTATGTCGTCCCTTCGTCCTTGGCGTGATATTGCGCGCCGCACCTCGCGCCAGATCATGGTTGGCAACGTTCCTGTGGGGGGCGATGCCCCAATTTCAGTGCAAACCATGACCAACACGCTGACATCGGATGCGAAAGCGACGATTGATCAGATCCGGCGTTGTGAAGAAGCCGGCGTCGATATTATCCGCGTTTCCTGCCCTGATGTTGAAAGCACTGCGGCGCTCAAGCAAATTGTCCGCGCGAGCCGCGTGCCCATTGTTGCGGACATCCATTTTCATTACAAACGTGCACTTGAAGCGGCGGACGCGGGTGCTGCCTGTTTGCGGATTAATCCGGGCAATATCGGTTCATCTGAACGCGTCAAAGACGTGGTCAGCGCGGCAAAGGCCAATGGCTGCGCGATCCGCATAGGGGTAAACGCTGGCAGTCTTGAGAGGGACTTGCTCGAAAAATACGGCGAACCTTGCCCCGAAGCACTCGTCGAGAGCGCGCTTGATCATATTCGCTTGCTCGAAGACCATGATTTCAGAAATTACAAGGTGGCGGTGAAGGCGAGCGATCATTTTCTAGCGGTTGCCGCCTATCATCAATTGGCAGATGCGGTTGATTGTCCGCTGCATCTCGGGATTACCGAAGCAGGCGGTCAGCGCGGTGGAACCGTAAAGTCAGCCATTGGCATCGGTTCCCTGATCTGGGCCGGTATCGGCGACACGATCCGGGTGTCTTTGTCAGCAGAGCCCGAAGAAGAAGTGCGGGTTGGCTATGAAATATTAAAATCGCTGGGGGTCAGGACGCGCGGCGTTCGGGTTGTCAGTTGCCCATCCTGCGCACGCCAAGGCTTTAATGTCATCCGCACAGTCGAAATGCTCGAAGAGCGCCTGCAACATATTCACACGCCGCTCTCACTTTCAATCCTTGGCTGTGTGGTGAATGGGCCTGGAGAAGCGCGTGAAACCGACATCGGTCTCACCGGCGGCGGCAATGGCAAGCACATGGTTTATCTTTCAGGTGTCACGGATCACCATGTCCAGGACGCCGATATGGTCGATCATATTGTGAAGCTGGTTGAAGCCAAGGCCGCCGAAATTGAAGCCGGCCGTGAAGTCAGTGCTGATGCTGGACATTGATATAAACAATGATGGTGGCGTGCGCGCTCGGCTCCGCTAAGGGGGCTTATGTCTCGCCCTATTATGTCTCCCGCAATCCCCTTTGCCACGGCCTGTTTGGGCATCGCGCTTTTTTCAGCGATGGACGGCTATATGAAAGGGCTGGCGATCGCGCTTGGTGCTTATAATGCGATGTATTGGCGCGTGATCATTGGCGCGATCATCGGGGGTATAATATTCTTCGTCCGGCGTGAAAAACTGCCCACGCCTGCGGCGCTCCGCCTGCATATGTTGCGCGGTGGGATCGCGGCGATCATGGCGACAACCTTTTTCTGGGGGATCGCGCGCGTGCCCTTGGCCGAAGGCATTGCACTAAGCTTCATCGCGCCGCTGATTACGCTTTATCTTGCCGCATTGCTTCTGGGAGAAGTCATCAGCCGCGGCGCGATTATTGCCTCTTTCCTTGGTATTGCGGGCGTAGGCGTCATCCTTTTGGGGCGGATCGGGGGGGCTGCCTATGATCAGGAAGCCTTGCGCGGAATCGCTGCCATCTTTGTCTCTGCCATATTTTACGCGTACAATTTGATTCTTCAGCGCCAACAAGCACAAATTGCGACGCCTGTTGAAATCGGCTTTTTTCAAAGCCTGTGCGCGATGATTGCGCTCAGTCTGGCCGCACCGTTCCTTGCTGCTGTGCCCGCGGTTGAACATCTGCCTGATTTGGTCATCAGTGCAGTGCTTGCGTTTTGTTCACTCCTGCTTTTGTCCTGGGCCTATGCGCGCGCGGAGGCACAGGTGCTGGTGACGGTTGAATATACCGCGTTCATTTGGGCGGCGCTCTTTGGATGGTTGTTCTTTTCTGAACAGGTCACGCTGGCGACCGTGCTTGGAACGGCGTTAATCGTCACCGGCTGCATTATTGCGACACGGCAAAAGCCAGAGCGTGTTCAACATATCGAGACAAGTGCGCTCTAGCTTGCTATTGGCTCGCGCCATGACAATCAGACCCGAAAAGTGCCAGACGATGGCAGAGGTGCGCGCCGGTGTTGACGCGGTTGACGCAGATATTGTGGCGCTTCTCGCGCTGCGTTTTGGTTACATGGCGGCTGCTGCCCGGATCAAAGCGGACCGCAGCGCAGTGCGCGATGAAGCACGCAAGGCTCATGTTATTGCCAATGCCAAACACCATGCCCGGGCCAAAGCGGTGCCAGAAGCGTTGGTTGCGGCCCTTTGGGAAATGCTGGTCGAAAGCTCCATCAGCTATGAAATGGCGCTCTTTGACGCCAAGACAGACCGGTGAACGGTTTTGACTTTCAACCCCAGCTGATCGGGGATCGGTTGCGCCTGAGACCGCTGGTTGCAGAGGATTGGGACGCAATCTTTGCAGCCGCATCGGATCCGCTGATCTGGGCATTACATCCGGCGTTGGAACGGCATAAGGAAGATCGCTTCCGGCTCTATTTTGAAGACCGACTGGCGTCGCGCACAACGCTTGTCATTATTGACCGCATCGATGACACTATCATCGGCTGGTCAAGCTTTGGCGGATTTGACCCAATCGTGTCTGAAGCAGAGATTGGCTGGACTTTCCTCGCCAGATCGCACTGGGGCGGCGACGTCAACCGTGCGTTGAAACGACTGATGCTCACCCATGCTTTTGGGTTTGTGGACAGCGTCTTTTTCCGCATCGCCCCGACCAATTTACGGTCATGCCGCGCCACTGAAAAACTGGGCGCTGTCCTCACCGACCGGACCGATACGATCACAATGAACGGGGTGGCGATTCCGCATCTGATCTACGCCATCAACAAAAACGACTATCAAATTTCATCCCTCTGTCTGGAGGGATAAGGCGCACGGTGTTAGGGTCTCTCCGTGCGCCCTTATATCATTATAGTCCGTGAATTTTGGCGCGTTCGATGCATTCAACGATGATGCGTTTAGCCGTTTCAACATCGCCCCAGCCTTTGATCTTCGCCCATTTTCCCGGCTCCAAATCCTTATAGTGGGCGAAAAAATGTTC
>JAYUPB010000031.1:0-5145 GCA_043760405.1 Sphingomonadales bacterium | reverse complement strand
GGCCCTTAGCTCAGTCGGTAGAGCAACTGACTTTTAATCAGTAGGTCGCTGGTTCGAATCCAGCAGGGCTCACCACATTTTTCTCATCCTTGACGCAGTTTTAAGGATAAGGCGGTAAAGCGTTGTTATGAACAGTACCAATCGCCGCCCGATAAAAGTTCTGACCGTGTTTGGGACACGCCCAGAAGCGATCAAAATGTTCCCCGTTGTTCATGCCCTGCGCGCTCAATCTGGCATAGAAACACGGGTTTGTGTGACAGCCCAGCATCGTGAAATGCTTGACCAGGTTCTTGAAATTGCCAAAATCACCCCAGACGTTGATTTGGATGTGATGCAGGCGGGACAATCGCTGGACGATCTAACCGCGCGTTTGATGGTTGGCCTCGGCAAGGTCTTTGATGCTGAACGACCTGACCGCATTCTTGTCCACGGTGACACACTAACAACAATGGTAGCGACACTCGCTGCCTATTTCCGCAAAATTCCTGTCGGCCATGTGGAGGCTGGATTGCGCAGCGGTGATATTTATCACCCTTGGCCCGAAGAAGTGAACCGCAAGGTTGTTGGCACTGTTGCCGACCTTCATTTCGCGCCAACACAAGCCGCTGCTGACGCTTTGATTGCTGAAAATATCGCGCGCGACCGCATTCATATCACCGGGAATACAGTGATTGACGCGCTGCTAGCCACCCAAGCGCGGATCGCAACGGAACCTTCACTGGCGGCGGGGCTAGACACGCTTGCAGTGCGGTTTGCCGGCAAACGTATCATTGCCATCACGTCGCACCGGCGCGAAAATTTTGGCGATGGCATGGCGAACATCGCCCGCGCCATTGCGAACATCGCTGCGCGCCCTGATGTCGCTATTATCTTCCCGGTGCATCCCAACCCCCATGTTCGCGCGGCAATGGAAACGGTATTGCACGGCCTTGATAATGTGGCGATGATTGCCCCCCTTGATTATCCCCATTTCGTGAGGCTGCTTACAATAGCAGATTTGGTTCTGACCGATAGCGGCGGCGTTCAGGAAGAAGCCCCCTCCGTTGGGAAACCTGTGCTGGTGATGCGCACAACAACTGAACGGCCCGAAGGCATTGCTGCTGGAACAGCAAAGTTAGTCGGCACGGACGCAAACCGGATCGTTACCGAAATTTTCAACCTTCTGGACGATAAGACCGCTTATTCCGCGATGTCACAAGCCCATAACCCCTTTGGCGACGGCACCGCCGCCACACAGATTGCAAGGATCATCGCGCATGGCGCTTAACGCTCAACAGAAAGTCGCAGTCATCGGACTGGGCTATATCGGCCTGCCCACAGCGGCCCTGATTGCGCGGTCGGGCTGTATGGTTCTAGGTATTGATGTCAGCGAACAAGTTGTCAAAACCGTCAACGAAGGCCGTGTCCATATCGAAGAAGTCGATCTCGACGGATTGGTACAGGGCGTTGTCGCGCGCGGAACACTGAGAGCCTCTACTATGATTGAGGAAGCTGACACCTTCGTGATCGCTGTCCCAACCCCTGTCAGTGCTGCCAATGCGCCTGACATAAGCTATGTTTTGCAGGCTGCACGCACGGTTGCAGCGGTGCTGCGTCCGGGCAATCTCGTCATTCTCGAATCAACATCACCCGTTGGTACGACCGAAGAAATTTGCGCCGCAATCGCTGCCATCCGCCCTGACCTGAAAGTCCCAGGCCAAACCAGCGACGTGCCTGACATTTTCGTGGCTTATTGCCCTGAACGCGTTCTGCCGGGTCGAATCCTGATCGAACTGGTCAACAATGATCGCTGTATTGGCGGCATCACCCCGCGCTGTGCTCGCAAGGCGATGACATTCTACCGTCAGTTTGTGCGCGGCGAATGCGTCACCACAACCGCGCGCGCCGCCGAAATGGTGAAGCTGGTTGAAAACAGCTACCGCGACGTCAACATCGCCTTCGCCAATGAATTATCGATGATCGCCGACGGCATGGGGGTTGATGTATGGGAAGTCATACGCCTTGCCAACCGTCACCCGCGCGTCAACATCCTCCAGCCCGGCCCCGGCGTTGGCGGGCATTGCATCGCCGTCGATCCGTGGTTCCTTGTCCATAGCGATCCTGAAAACACCCCGCTGATCCGCACCGCCCGTGAGGTGAATGACGGCAAGACCGATTTCGTCATTGCCCGCGCCTGCGCCATGATTGATGCGCTGCCAAATGAAAAAATCGGCTGCTTTGGCCTCGCCTTCAAACCCAATATTGATGATTTCAGGGAAAGCCCGGCGGTGAAAATTGCCGCTTCCCTCGCGCACAAATACGGTGACCGCATTCAATTGATCGAACCCTATGCGGAAAACTTGCCCAAGGAATTTGATGGTAGCGCAGCACGTTTGACAGACCTCGATGATGCGCTCGCTGATTGCGGGATGTTCATTCTGCTGGTTGATCATGACGTGTTCAAATCCGTGCCGGGCGAAGAACGTGCCGGAAAAATCGTTTATGACACACGTGGAATCTGGCCCCAACGACGTGCCGTCGAAAATGCACCGCTTTTGTCCAATCGGGGCTAGCCGGATCAATAACAATGTGTAACGTGCCCTCGTAACATTTGGGGGAAGATCACAATCATGCACCGTTTCCTGATTGGCATTGCTGGTATCGCGCTTATCCTGCTGATTGCCTATGCTTTGTCCTCCAACCGCAAACATATTCGCCTCCGCGTCGTCGGTGCGGCATTTGCGATGCAGGTTGGAATTGCTGTGCTGGTCTTGTTTGTACCAACAGGAAAAAATGTCATCGCCGCAATGTCTCGGGGCGTTGCCAATCTGCTCGGCTATGCGCAGGCAGGGATTGATTTCCTCTTTGGACCCCTCGCTAAACCAGAGATTGGTGGCAATAGTTTTGCGCTTGCCGCGCTCCCCGTCATCATCTTTTTCGCGTCATTCATTTCGATCCTCTATTATCTGGGGATTATGCAGTTCATTGTCCGCTGGGTCGGCGGCGCGATCCAAAAAGTAACCGGCGTTTCAAAGGTTGAATCGCTCTGTGCCGCCGCGAACATTTTTGTCGGGCAAAGCGAAAGCCCGCTTGTGATCCGACCCTATCTTGCCGCACTCACCCCCGCCCAGCTTTTTCTGGTGATGACATCGGGCATGGCGGGCGTCGCCGGAACGATCCTTGCTGCCTATGCGTCGATGGGAATCAAGATCGACTATCTCCTCGCGGCGAGCTTCATGGCCGCACCTGGCGGCATATTAATGGCCAAAATCATGATGCCTGACAATCCCGAAGACCCGGAGATTGAACCCGTCATCCTGACCGAAGCCAGTCATGATGATGAAAAACCTGCCAACATCATCATGGCCGCTGCACAGGGTGCGCAGACCGGTGTGAAGCTGGCGGTCGCGGTCGGGGCTATGGTCCTGGCCTTTGTCGCGCTCGTTGCGCTCGCCAATGGCATATTGGGCGGCATTGGCGCATGGTTTGGTTATCCTGACCTCAGCTTTCAGGCAATCCTTGGGACCATATTCCAACCGATGATGTATCTGCTCAATGTGCCGTGGAATGAAGCAGGCGTTGCTGGCGGGATGTTCGGGACCAAGATCGTGCTCAACGAATTCGTCGCCTATATCAACCTTGGCGCGGTACAGGGCACGCTGTCCCCGTTGACCATCGGCGTCATCACCTTTGCACTGTGCGGCTTTGCCAATTTCAGCTCGATTGCAATCCAGATGGCTGTGACCGGCGGGCTTGCTCCCAATCAACGCCCCATGATTGCAAAACTAGGAATTAAAGCGCTGATCGCAGGGAGCCTCGCCAATTTGATGAGCGCGGCGCTTGCGGGCATGCTGCTCAGCGTTTAGGCGATTGCCATGATGACCTCAAAACCTCTGATCGTCGGGCTTGGCGGCTCTGGCAGTGCCACCGGCACCACTGAACGTATTTTGCGCCGTGCACTTGATGCTGCCGAACGCAGCGGCGCAGAAACGCTCTATTTCGACGGCAAGGCCCTAGATATGCCGATGTATAGCTGGGGCGGCGAACGCACGGACAAGGCCGCATCCCTGATCGACGCACTCCGCCGTGCGGACGGTGTCATCATCGCGTCGCCGGGCTATCACGGAACGGTTTCGGGCCTCATCAAAAATGCGCTCGATTATGTGGAAGATATGGCGAAGGACGACCGCGTTTATTTCGAAGGCCGCGCCGTGGGCCTGATTGCCGTGGCGGCGGGCTGGCAAGCCACCGGATCAACGCTCGCCACATTGCGCAGCATCACCCACGCCCTGCGCGGCTGGCCAACACCCATGGCCGTCGCGATCAATTCCGCAACGCCGGTGTTCGGTGACGACGACGTCATTGCCGACGCGAGCACCGCCACCCAGCTGAACGTCCTCGCAGGGCAAGTGGTGGATTTCGCGCGGATGCGGGCGCTTGATGTGCTGGCAAAGGCAGCTTCTGGATCGGCACAGTCAGGCGATTAAGCACGGCAGTGCTCCGGATCAAGTCCGGAGCACTGCGATGTTCAACTCTCCGCTTCAATCCGCACCAGCACCGCGTCCACCTGCACCTGCGCACCGGTTTCCGCATTCAGCTCCGCCACCACCCCGTCGAACGGTGCGGTCAGGCTGTGTTCCATCTTCATCGCTTCGAGCGTGAGGAGTTTTTGGCCCTTGGTGACGGCTTGGCCTTGGGTGACATCGACCGCGATGATGCGGCCGGGCATGGGGGAGAGGATGGTGCCGGAGGAGGCGCCGGGACCATTTGCTCCCTCGGTTCGAGCTACGTCGAAATGAACGAGCTGCCCGTCGTCGTCGGACACGAGAACGCCGGTATCGCCGACATACTCGATGTTCCAGGCAGTGCCGCCCTTGTAGTCGGGCGCTAGCGCCTCGGGTCTTCCGTCAACGGCTATCCTGTAGGCGTGCTCCCGGTTTGAATTTACGCGAAAGCCACGCAGGTCGATTTCGAAACGGATGTCGCGCATAGCGCGCCTGTCCAAATTCGGTCGCTCGACACGCTTGAGGACTTCCGAAACGCCAATCTGCAATGTTTTCTCGTCCGGCTCACGGCGAGCGCAGAGGCCGACTTCATGGCGCTCGATAAACCCCGTATCGACCTTGCCAGCGACAAATTCCGGCTCGGCTGCCGCACGCGATAGGA
>JAYUPB010000030.1:0-44574 GCA_043760405.1 Sphingomonadales bacterium | reverse complement strand
TTGCCTTCCAAAGCATCAAGGCGTGTACGAAGGGCATCAGCATCATCACGCGCGGCTGCGGCCATCGCTTTGACAGCCTCAAATTCTTCGCGGCTGACAAAATTTAGACCGCCAATCCATTCTTTGGCTTTTTCACGGGTGGAGGATTCTGCTTCACGCCCCATGCCAGCAATGGTGCCAGCTGCCCCATTTACGAATTTGACAAAATCGTCGAAGACTCGGTTTTCAGATTGCATTGACGTCACTCCGTTTGAGCATAACTCATCCCCTAAAGCAGTATTTGGGTGCTCGGTGCGTCAGGCACAAGGGTTTCGGCATCAGGATTCATCTGATCGATCTGGAATGTCAGGATCGATGCAAAGCTAAGCCAGACCAAATAGGGCACAAACAACCAAGCCGCAGCCCTACGAATCTGGGCAAAAGCAAAGGTCGTGGCAATTGCGAGAGACAATATGACGACGATCAAGATCAGCGCGGCGGTTACCATATGGCCCGCAAAAAAAACGGGGGTCCAAGCAAGGTTCAGCAATAGTTGTGCAGCAAACAGGCCAAGCGCCGTGGGCCGTCCCTTCGCGCCGCGCGCGTGAAGGATCATCGCAAGCGCAATCCCCAACATAATATAAAGGATAGTCCATGCCACGCCGAATACCCAACCAGGCGGAACAATATCGGGGCGATTAAGCGCCAAAAACCAGCGGTTATTATAACCTGAATTGGAAAGGCGGCCTGACAAAAAGCCCAGAAACACAATCGCAGGCACCGTCACCAATGCCCAACGCAAAAACGAGATGCGCAGTTGTTCTTTCGATGCAATTCCGCCCATATTGTGCTCCTGCTGCTTATTGTAGGAGCAATAGGGGAACCTGCTCCTGAAACGCCAATGCTTTTTGTTTTTCGCTTTCTTTAACGGTCATTTAGCTGCGGCCCGGCGCATACGGTCATTTATCGCCGCACCTAGCCCGATGTCTGGGATGGGTGCAAAAGCAATGCGCGTGCAGGGAGATGCGTCCGCAGTGTGGAGTGCATCAAATAGCGCCGCTGCGGCCTCTACCAGATCACCCTTTAGGCTGAGAGTAACGTTCCCGACGACAGCCCCAAAACCGATGAGCCATTCGTCGGGAAATGCGGTTGTCGCCTCTAACCGTAGCGGTTTTGAGGGCGCGTAATGGCTGGCAAGCTGCCCCGGCGCTTCAATATTGCCAGAAAATACTGTTTCGACAGGCTGGCCGGACACGCGTGCGAGTGCTGCTGAGTCTATTGGTCCTGGGCGCAACAACCGCAGGCATTGAGGCTCTACAGCGACAATGGTCGATTCAAGCCCGTGCGCTGTTGGTCCAGCATCGATGATCATCGGGATGCGGCCAGCTAGGCTTTTGAAAACATGGTCCGCGCGGGTCGGGCTGATCATGCCACTCGCATTTGCGGAAGGTGCGGCAAGGGGCTTTCCGCACGCCTTAAGCAGCGCCTGCATTGCGGGATGGGCCGGCATGCGGATTGCAATGGTCTCAAGTCCCGCTGTTGCTAGATTGGTAACAGTGCAATCTGGTCGGCGGGGCAGCACCATCGTTAAGGGGCCGGGCCAAAATTGTTTCGCAATTGCGCGCGCCGTGTCATCAAACACAGCGATGGTTTCTGCTGAAACAAGGTCTGAAACGTGAATGATCAACGGGTTGAAACTGGGGCGTCCTTTGGCAGCATAAATGCCTGCGACAGCCGCGCCATTGGTGGCATCTGCGGCAAGGCCGTATACCGTTTCTGTTGGAACGGCGACACAGTGCCCTTGCGCGATTAGCGCAGCAGCCTGAACAATGGCGGCCTCGCCGTAGGGGCATTTTTGAGTTGAAAAAGGCTGTTTGGTGGACGGCATCATGTGCCGCTATAGCGCGATTCGTCATCACGCAAGCCTTGGGTCCATTGCTATGAATTATGCGCCGCCAATTACCGAACAACGTTTTGTCCTTGATCACGTTACGCGGATTGATGAACTGAGTGCGACTGAACGCTACTGTGCAGCCTCCCCAGATATGATTGATGCAATTTTGGAGGGTGCAGGCGCGTTTGCGGCAGGCGAATGGGCGCCACTTAACCGGGTGGGTGATACAGTCCATGCGCAATGGAAAGACGGTGCTGTCACGATGCCACCGGGGTTTAAGCAAGCCTATCAGGCCTATGTGGATGGCGGCTGGGGCACGTTAGACGGCCCGCTCGCCTTTGGTGGACAGGGGCTGCCCTTCTCGCTCGCCACTGTGGTGTTGGAGGATTTGGGTACGGCCAACATGGCGTTCTCGCTTTGCCCGATGCTGACAGTGGGCGCGATTGAAGCGATTATGACACATGGCAGTGATGAACAGCGTAGGGCATATCTGCCAAAGCTGGTCAGCGGCGCTTGGACTGGAACGATGAACCTGACTGAGCCTCAGGCGGGATCAGATGTGGGGGCATTGCGCACGACGGCGACCCCCGTCGGTGATGGCAGTTTCAAGATTAAGGGCATCAAGATTTATATCACGTTCGGTGCCCATGATTTGACCGACAATCTTGTTCATCTGGTTTTGGCACGCACCCCGGATGCTCCATCAGGGACCAAGGGCATATCCCTGTTTCTGGTCCCCCAGATACGACTGGACGGCAGCCGCAATGATGTGTCCTGTGTGTCGATAGAACATAAGCTGGGCATTCATGCGTCCCCGACATGTGTGTTGTCATACGGCGATCATGATGATTGTACGGGCCATCTGATTGGTCCTGAATTTGGCGGAATGCGGGCAATGTTCACGATGATGAACAATGCGCGGCTCAATGTCGGATTGCAGGGTGTTCAAATCGCCGAACGCGCAACGCAGGCCGCACTTGCCTATGCCAAAGACCGTATTCAGTCAGCGCGGGCCAATGGCAGCGCGCCGCAGCCTGTGGCCATTATCGAACATCCCGATGTCCGACGTATGCTGATCCGGATGAAGGCCTTGACCCAGGCCACGCGCGCCTTGCTTTATTATGCAGCTGGTCTTGTTGATCGCGTCCATTTGGGAGTTGAGGGTGCTAAAGTGCGACTTGATCTGATGACGCCGTTGTCAAAATCCTATGGCACTGATGTCGGTTGCGACGTCGCAAGTTTGGGTGTGCAAATCCACGGCGGCATGGGATTTATTGAAGAAACAGGCGCAGCCCAATATTACCGCGATGCACGCATTGCCCCCATCTATGAAGGCACCAACGGAATTCAGGCCGCAGATTTGGTGGGGCGCAAGCTGACGGGAGACGGCGGGGCGGGGATGGCAGCGCTCATTGCCGATATTCGGACAGAAGCACTGGATGCCGGCCTTCTTGCCTTGGTTGGTCTCGTCGAACAATGTACCGCGCATCTCTTGGATGTTTCCGTGGATGACCGGTTGGCGGGCAGTGCGCCATATCTGACGATGGTGTCGACGATGACCTGCGGTTGGCTGATGGAACGTCAGCTGCGGATCGCAAACGCACAAATCGATAAAGGGGAAGGCGATCCAGTGTTCCTAAAATCAAAGACTGTCACCGCGCAATATTATCTGACGCATTTGGTAGGAGAAGCGATGGGTTTGACTGGGTCCGTTACAGCGGGCGCTGGATTACTTTATACGCTAAGTGCAGAGGAATTAGCGGCCTAGGTTTCCAAAAACCAACGCTCTGTACCCTCAATGCCGATTGCGGTCAGGACATCGCTGCCAAATGCGCCGGTATCAATGCCAATCCGGTTGTGACGTTCGTCAATATTTTCGGTAATGGTATGGCCGTGGATGACCATGACGCCGTGATCTGCGTCAGACTCCGTAAATTCGCGTCTGATCCACCGAAGGTCTGTAGCATCCTGATCTTCGATGGGGTGACCAGGACGAATGCCTGCATGGACGAACAGATAATCGCCCATTTGATGCCAATCTATAAAACTGCGAAGGAAATCGATATGCGCTTCTGGGACGACGCGGCCGGTTGCCTCAGTCATTTCTCCCAAGTCCCACTGATCATAGTCGTCCGGCGTGACGCCGTAGCTAAGTAAGGTTTCCCGTCCGCCTACGCGGTTAAATGTGCCAGCGGATGAACGTTCCCCATCCCAGACACGCGTCAACAGCTCTTCATGATTGCCCATTAAGCAGACGATGTTGTCGCTTGATACGACCAAATCCATTGCTCGTTCAATGACACCGCGTGAATCAGGACCACGGTCTGCAAGGTCGCCTAGAAGGATCAGGGTGGTGCGCGCTGGTGTGCGCGCTGCATCATCGGCATCAATGGCCGCGAGCAGACGGTTGAACAAGTCTAACCGCCCATGAATATCACCAATCGCATAGACCCGCTCTCCCTCTGGCAATGACCAGAGGCGCGGTGGCAAAGGATTTTGTTCCTTGCGGTTAAAGAGGCGTTTGAAAACCATAGAGTGAAAACGCGGTATAGGCCGCTATAACCAATTTGCTAGCCGTCACGCAGGTTCGCGGACAATCAGGTCCTGCAAATCAATACCCAGACGACCGATATGCGCGCGCATACGAGGCCAGATTTTAGTGAGAAAAATATCTCTTTCCTGCACGGTAAGTCGTTCAACTGCGCCATCAGCGACGAACATGCCGACCCCGCGTTTGACCGTAACATGGCCGTCATCCTGAAGGCATTGATACGCTTTCGCGACGGTCAGCGGATTGGCCCCTACCTTGGCTGCAAAGGCGCGGACGGAAGGCAATTGTTCACCTTCTTTATAATGCCCCTCAAGGATTGAAACCGCAATCATACCGCGCAGTCTCAAATAAACGGGAATATCATCTTCATTCATTGCTGTCATGCAAGCTTAATACACTAAATCACACCAGAGTCAGCAATTATATTTTTTAGCGCTGCCAATGGCTGATGACATCGCGCGGATCGGGGCGTGGGCGTTCTTCAAGGGCGGTGGTGACAGAACCGAGAAACATGAACCCAGCGATACGTTCATGGCTGCTGCCAAATGCATTACGCACCGTGTCTGAATATGTCGGCCATCCGGTCAGCCAGCTGCCGAGATAGCCTAAGGCATGTGTTGCGTTGAGCAACTGCATGCAGGCTGCGCCCACGGACAGTTCCTGTTCCCATGCCGGAACTTTGCTGTTGGAAACGGGGCAAGAAAGCACGACAACCAAGGTGGGAGCTTGATGTGCAAACTGCACCAATGATCCAATTTCCAAACGCCCTGCATCCGGTTTTTCACTAAGATAGGCTGTGGTCAACATGTCGGAGAGTGTCGCGCGTTGATCCGGTCCCACAACAACAAACCGCCACGGGGCGAGCTTTCCGTGATCTGGTACCCGCGTCGCCGCTTGCAAAATTGCAGAGAGTTCATCTGCAGTTGGGCCCGGCGAGACCATGTTGCGTGGCTTGCCGGACCGGCGTGTCTGAAGCAGGGCGATAGCGGAGGATGTATCGTTGAACATCTGCGCCCGGTATCAGGGCAATAACAGCGCTGCAATCCTCACCGTTCCACACCCTTCACTTTTCCCCATTGGCGTGCAGCGGTGTAACCCAAATAGCCGGTGCCAAAGACTGCCCAGAGTGATTCAGGAATGCCGCCCAGATAGGCATTCATGCCTGCCGCAATCCCAGTTGCCACGTCAGGACGAAACGCCGCAATCAACCCCATGGGCAGCGCCCAAAGGATCATCACATACATAACGTACAGAAAGCTGGGGCGCGCACGACTGGTCCACGGGTCGGGGGACTGTGCTTCGGCAATGATTGCAGACATTTGTGCTTTTACGGTTTCAAGGTCTTGGCTGCCCTCAAGTTTAAGCAATTCAAGTTTTGCGGCATCGCGCGCGCGCGGATCAGGAATGATCTTGTCGATGATTTTAGATAATGGACCAATCAGGCCTTCGATTAGTGACATAGGGGGTTCCTCAAAGTTTAGGGCGTCGTTGTTGATAAATGCTGGGATCAGCCAATGCGGTTTGCGATCCAGCCAAAGAGAAAGGCTTCATTGGCCGGACGCGTTTCAGTGAGACGGATATAGCGTTCACCTTGCAGTGCTTCGACAGCTTTGATCAGCACGTCTTGCCCAGCGCTGCCGCGTTTGGCCATAAAATGCGAGAGGGCGGTGACGACGACATCATCAACCAAACCACTGCTGGGCAGATCATCAAAATCTGTGGCTGAACGATTGAGCGCATTCAGCGCGCGTCTTAAAAACCCGGTCGCAGTCGACGGCCCCATATTGACGCCGGTATCAAACAGTTCAGCTGCCAGATTGGGCATGATGGCCGCAATGCGGTCCAGTCCAGGTTTAGACCAATAGAGACGACCATAAATTTCAACGGCTTCGGCGCGCGAAAATGTGCGCATATCGCCGCGATAACCGTGCGCACGGGCGACCGCTTCTGTCACGCCCCACCGCGTGGGGCCGCCTTTGTCAGCCGGATGGTTGGCATAGCCACCTTCACGGCCAATCACGTCTTCGATTAATGTGTCACGCTGTGTTTCAATGGTCATGGTAGCCTCCGGTTCGTAGAACGAATCGCAAATAACCTATAAGGTTTTATGTAGGACAGCATTTTCGCGTCAACGGCACGCAAATTTACCAGCATCAGCTGTTATCACTGCTTTGCAGCAGCATCACCGCGCGCTATGGCATGATGATGAACAAAGATCGTATTTGGACCGCCGCCATTGTCATCATCGGGGATGAGATACTTTCTGGCCGAACGCAGGATAAGAATATCGCGCAGATTGGACTTTGGCTGAATTTGCAGGGAATTCGTCTGCGCGAAGTGCGGGTTGTCGCTGATGTTGAAGAATCGATTGTTGAAGCGGTGAACATCCTACGTGTGCGGAATGATTATCTGTTTACGACAGGCGGCATCGGGCCGACACACGATGATATTACCGTCGACGCCATTGCCAAGGCGATTGGTGTTCCGGTGATCATCCACCCGGCAGCACGCGCCATGTTGCAGAGCTATTATGAAAACCGTGGCGGATTAACCGAAGCGCGTTTGCGGATGGCGCGGGTGCCAGAGGGTGCAGACCTGATTGAAAACCGCATGTCAGGTGCACCCGGTATTCGCCACGGCAATATCTTCATTATGGCAGGGGTGCCCCATATTACCGCTGGGATGCTTGACGCTCTATCGGGTACTTTAGAAGGCGGCGCGCCCTTACTTGGTCTGACGATCGGTTGTTGGGTTGCAGAAAGCGAAATTTCCGACATGCTCGGCGCGACTGAAAAGGCACATGAAGGATGCCAGATCGGCAGTTACCCTTTCTTTCGCGAAGGAAGGGTTGGATCAAATTTTGTGATCCGGTCGACAGAACAAGTTGCATTGAATGGATGCGCCACAGCCTTGTTTGACGCGCTGGTGGCCGATGGTCGCACGACCGTTATGGGCGGGATTTAGACAGAACAGGATCGGGGGTTGCCGCCGGTGCAATCCTGAGCAGTATAATCAGGGCAAAGCCTGCAATAGCAGCGGCAATGGCAAAGGACGCCCCGGGAAAAACAAAGGGCGCGCCGGTGCCGGCAAACAAGGCTTGCACCGGATTATAAAGCAGCGGCGCAATGAGCGATCCAATTGCCATGACGCCGGATGCAAAACCCTGAACCTCACCTTGATTGGCGGCATCTGCACGCCGTGTTATCATCGCGGTCAGACACGGCTGGGTGAGTGATCCTATGGCGATGAGCGGCATCATGGCAAAGGCAATCCAGCCATTTGAAACAAAGGCAAGGCCCGCCATACAACACATGCCGCCTGCCAACCCAATGCCCGCCGTTCGCCGGTCACCAAAGCGTGCAATTATTTTTGATGAAACGAATATCTGGTTCAGCGCCATTGCGATTCCCATCATCGCAAGTGATAGACCAACCATCGCACCCGACCAGCCGTAACGGCTTATGGCATAATAACTCCAGATCATCGGGTAGATAAGGCTGGCCAACTGCCACAAGAAATACACAGTGGAAATTGGGAGAATACCAGTTAGTTTTCTGACGTGTAAAAGCGACCCAACAGGGTTGGCGCGTCGCCAATCAAATGGCCGCCGATTTTCAACCTTGAGCGTTTCTGGCAATGCGAACCACCCATAGATAAAATTGGCCATTGCAAGTGCCGCCGCCGCATAAAACGGAACACGCACGCCAAGTTCGGCAAGAAGACCGCCAATGGCAGGGCCAATCACAAACCCGATACCGAACGCGGCGCCGATGAATCCGAAATAGCGGGAGCGCTCCTCTGGCGCTGTAATGTCGGCGATAACCGATTGTGCTGGGCCATTGGTTGCCCCGAACACTCCGGTGAGAGCACGCGCGATGAACAACCAGAACAGGGACGGCGCAAAGGCCAGCACTAAAAAATCAAAGGAAAATCCTGCGAGCGAACCCAGCAAAATGGGACGACGCCCAAACCTGTCTGACAGATTGCCAACCACGGGGGAGAAAACAAATTGGAACAGCGCAAAGGTGAATGCCAAATGTCCACCAATCGCTGTGGCCTCTGCAATTGTCGCATTGCCCAGCGTCATGATCAGGGTCGGGAAAACCGGAATGACAATGCCAAATCCCATCGCATTTATCAAAATGGTGGCCAGCACAAATTTGATTGCCGGTGGCATGGGTGTTTTGGGAAGCGTCTTAGAGGGCGTGGGCGTCATGCTCATTCACAGCCCCTTACGGACATTTGGTTTTTGGAGCGGGTGAAGGGAATCGAACCCTCGTCGTAAGCATGGGAAGCTTCTGCTCTGCCATTGAGCTACACCCGCATTGTGCGCCGTTCAGAAGGAAGGCGGTGCGTGAACACGCCCTTTTTCTGTATGCCTATATTCCGTGCCACGAACAGGACTGTGTCGTCAACCGAGCGAACAGCCTTTTGGCGGATTATAGAATACCTTAGGCTTGACGTGGCGGGCAAGGCAGGGGACGATGCGCCGTACAAGAAAAGGGGGCCGAAATGAACCTGGAACAAATTTACAGCATATGCAGCCTGATTGCTTTTGCCGGATGGGGTGCTTTGTTGCTTGCGCCATTGGCGCGCGACCGGATGGTGATGGCGGCACGGGCAGCGGCGTTGATTTTGTGCATCATTTACCTCACCCAATATTTCACCATTACCGAAGGGGTTGAAGGCGGCGGATTTTCAACGCTCGCCGGGGTCACCGCTTTGTTCAGCAAGGCAGGGAATGTCATGCTCGGATGGACGCATTATCTCGCTTTCGATCTGTTCATCGGCAGTTGGCAAATTGAGGATGCCGGCAAACGCGGCGTTCCGCATTGGGTGATGATCCCGTGCTTGTTCCTCACCCTGATGCTCGGCCCCATAGGCTTGTTGCTCTACTTCATCATCCGTGAGGCAAAATCCCGGTTTTTCAGCGCGTGACGGGACAAAAAGGGGGTAGGGGCCGGTGTTAGAACGCACCATAGTTGAAGGCAGTGTGGCCAATCGTACAGCGCTGGTTGATACGTTGGCACAAGCGTTTCAAAGCGACCCTGCGATCAGCTGGATTTTCCCTGACCCCGATGTGCGCCGACACCGCTTACCCATGATGTTTGATTTTCTGGTAACGGGTGACATCAAGGCTGGGCTTGCTTTGCGCGCAAAGGGCGATGAAGGCGCAACCCTGTGGCGCGCGCCGGGGCAGGCCCATTCCAGCACTTGGGATATGGTCAAACTCACCCTGCCACTGCTGCGCACTTTTGGCACCGCGCTGGGCCGCGCGCTGGCCATCGCAACGGCGATTGATGCGCATCACCCCAAAATCAACGATTATTGGTATCTCCATTACGCAGGGGTCCGTCCTGACCATCAAGGCAAAGGCTGGGGCGGCGCTCTCATCCGCGCTGGCATTGCCCGCGCCCAAGCAGAGGGCAAGCCTGCCTTCCTCGAAACCGCAACAGACACCAATATCGGCCTGTATCAGCGGTTGGGATTTGAAGTGATTGATGAATGGGACGTGCCCAACGGCGGGCCACATTTTTGGTCGATGTTGCGGCGTTAGGGGCGGGGCTTGCCGCAGGCAAAACTGGGCTTTGGCGTCTAAGGTCACACTAAGGTCTCACCTAATCGAAGTGAGGGGCATTGGCCCATCTGCAGCTGTTGTCGCATACGCTGATTGCAAGCCCGGACAGCGATAGGGCGGTTGACGATGATCTGGTGGAAATGCTGGCAGGTGAAATCCTACATGGCAAGGAGGATAATAAGGAGTTGAATGGGTAAGATGGAATGGAAGCAATCGACAAGTTTTCGGTCGTTTCGCATTGCCAGATCAAACCTCGCAACCTGCCGTTTGTTTCACGAGCCGCTCTTTAGAACGAAATGGGGACCCAGAGGATGGTGCAAAATTAGATTTTGTCGTCCAGCCTCATGATCCTCCAGCCCCATAGGCTCAATCCCAGCATCGCTGCATTCGCCCCAAAATCCAGCGCCATCCAGCGGTTCAGAATCGGCAATTCATAGACGAACCAGTAATTGAACCCGAAAAAGGGCAGCAGGGCTATGGCGTAGACAAGGAAGGTTGTGCGCGTCCAGCGGCTGAACCAGACGAACAGCCCGCCCAACACCGCCTGCGCGCCGAAACAGCCGATCATCAGAGCGCTTGTTGCACTCAGATGCTGATAGGCGGGGGTGAACATCAGCGCCTCGACCATGTGTGGCGCGATCAGGCACCAGCCGCCGAGGACGAGATAGGGAAGCGCGATCAGGCGCTGGATATGGATGGGTTGCATCAGAACTCCTCTCGATCGCTCTGTCGCACAGGATTGCCTACAATAGCACCATCACTTCTAGGGAGCATTCTAGGCGTATACAACGTCCGTCGTTAGCGCTTTCCCCTTCCCCTCCAAAAAAACCGACAGTCCAGACAGTGATAAGGCGGTTGAGAATGATCCGCGACCCTGGTTACAGGCGAAATCCTACCGTGCAAGAGGGAGGGTGCCTTATCTATGGAGTTTGGAATATTTGATTGTTCCCTCGCGAAGGCGGGGGCAGAACCAAAAACAAAAGCGTATTTTAAGCGGACTGGGCCCCCGCCTTCGCGGGGGAGCAGGTAGGCTCAAATTGCAGCTTTTGCAGCTTTTTTCGCCATTGCATTTACAGCTTTCTTTACAGTAGCCTTAGCACTTTTTGGCGGGTCACCATCAATAGTGTCGCGTTTAAGCACATCATTGGTCAAAATTATCCGTAAATCATCTTCTGTGGCACGAACGCCGTCAAATAATTTTCTCAATTCTCGCCGCAGCGTCCCGATTATTGCGTCAGATTGGAGAATTTCTGCAACAATGTATCGGTTTACTATTTGAGCATGACGATGATAATCTGCTAGAGAGTCAGATGATATGCTTTCACGGCAAAGCATAAATAGTTTGCTTAAATCTTCGCCAGATCGAGTTGACAATTTGGTCACATCAAAACTAAAAACTTCTTCATAATCTATGGGTTGACCAAATTTTATTCTATAGATTTTCCATTCAATAGCATTGGATAATATAACCCATTCTATTCCTTGATGGGCGCCGTAATTAATAGCTTGTCTAAGGTGGTTATCGTTCAGGGAGGTGCCCGCTGATTTCACCTCAGCCAGATAGTAGATTTTTCCTTCTACTTTTATTGCAAGGTCACAAAAGGTGCCGCGTATTTGCTGCTCGCTAGTAAGTTCTGTATACTTATCATAGCCAAAAACATCAGTCAGCATGTCTTTAATGACAGTGACAGTATCTGCTTCAGAGATGTCGCGCTCACGCAATTTTCCTACGATTGGCTGATATTTTTTCAGTCCAGCAACAAGTCTATCATGAGATTTCTTTGGTATCTTTATTGATGCCATGGCTCGTCCTTTTCTTTGCAATTATGTCAATTATTGACAGTCGCAGTCGTGAGACACAAGTGAAGTTGGTAAAATTAGGTAGTTTTTTTCGAATGAGTAACGTTAGCATTTTAAACCTCCACAACCCCTCCACACCCAGCACAAAAAAAGACCCCAGATTTCTCCGAGGCCCATTTAGTTATCCGGCGAAAGCGGGATGATAGTGCACGTCACCCTTAGGCTTTATCCCTCTCAGCGTCAGGTGCTGAAAATTGGGGTTTGCCTTGCCAAGATACGTCAGATCGGGATCGTGAGCGAAACCGAAACGACCGTAATAAGAGGGATACCCCAGCAATACACAGCCATCGGCGTCCATTGCCTCGATGCGTTTGATCCCTTCTCGGATCAGCGCACTGCCTATGCCGAGCGATTGCAAGCCCGGTTTCACCGAAACTGGGCCGAGGTCAAACCAGTTGCCGGATTGACCGTCGATTTTGACGCGGGAGAAAGCGATATGCCCGACGATTTCAGTGTCGCGTTCTGCGACCAGCGAAACCGAGAGCGCGCCGTCTTCACGGAGCGCATTGATCAAGTCCTGCTCATCCCCCGCGCTGTACGGCATCGATTTGAAAGCAGCTTTGGTAATGTCGTAAATTGTCTGTACGTCCTCAGGACGCTCGTCTCTGATGTGCATGTTCTTTTCCTGTGAGTCATTCGCTCCGCTGCAGCACTGCAGCAGTTAAAATAGTGTCTCCTTGAAAATCATTTCAGATTCTCAGCAGTCGCTCACAATCTCTGTCATGCTTCCATCTCCTATCGGACTGACGACGCAAGATTATAAAGCGTTGCTTAAAATGGCAAGTCGACAAATTGCGGCGCAAAGTTGCAGCTCCTTGCGCAGTCAACACTGCGTCACGGCGCCGTAAGCTCCCCCGCACCCCAGCACAAAAAAGGCCCCGGATTTCTCCGAGGCCGATTTTGTTTTTGGCAGGTGCCGGGACGAATTAACGTTTCGAGAACTGGAAGCTCTTACGCGCTTTTGCCTTGCCGTATTTCTTACGTTCCACAACGCGGCTGTCGCGGGTGAGGAAACCTTCGCGTTTTACCGCACTGCGCAGCAGCGGTTCAAACTTGGCAAGGGCTTGGCTGATGCCGTGACGCACAGCGCCGGCTTGCCCCGAAAGGCCGCCGCCTTTGACGGTGCAGACAATGTCATAGGATCCAACGCGGTCAGCAACGCTGAACACTTGGTTGATGACAAGGCGCAGCGTTGGCCGTGCGAAATAGACTTCCTGATCGCGGCCATTGACTGTGATCTTGCCTGTGCCGGGTTTCAGCCAGACGCGGGCAACCGCATCTTTACGGCGGCCCGTGGCGTAGGAGCGACCCTGCGCATCAACTTCCTTTTCACGAAGGATCGCGAGGGTTGATGGTGGTGCTTTTACAACAGGTGTTTCAACAACATCTGCACTGGGTGCAGCGGCCGCAACAGCGGTTTCAACAACCGCAGCGTCAGCAGCAAGGGTGCCGAGATCGGCGAGAGACTGGCGATTGTCGGTCATTATGCGCCCACCTTATTCTTGCGGTTCATCGCCGCAATATCGAGAAATACCGGGTTTTGCGCAGTGTGCGCATGTTCAGTACCGTTGAAGATACGCAGTGCGCGCATTTGATCACGACCCAAAGGACCGCGTGGAACCATGCGTTCAACCGCTTTTTCAAGAACACGTTCAGGAAAACGACCGTCGAGCACTTTGCCCGCAGTGATGCCCTTGATCCCGCCAGGATAACCGGTGTGACGATAATAGACCTTCTGCGCGAGCTTGCGGCCTGTGAAGCGGATCTTGTCAGCATTGATGACAACGACATTATCGCCGCAATCGACGTGCGGGGTGTAGCTTGGCTTATGCTTGCCGCGCAGGATATTGGCGATGATTGAGGCCACGCGGCCAACAACCAAACCGTCAGCATCAATCAGATGCCATTTTTTCTCCACCTCATGCGGTTTGGCCGCTTTGGTGGTTTTCATCAGTGCCTTCATGGCGCAAAACCCCGTAATAAAAAGGAATCGCGCCAGCAGATGCCAGCGCGGTTGAGGGGCTAATGATCACATAGGCCCCATAAGTCAAGGATATGGGCGGGATTCGTAACGGGTAAAATATTACCGGCGTAAATCAGGGGGCGGTTTTTTCACGTCCGATGACATGAATGCCCCACGCCGTGCTTGCAACGACCAGCGCCCCAACGGCCTGATGCAGCGCTGCAAATGCGATATGCACACCGCTTAAGACGGTGGCGATGCCCAACAGGATCATCACGCCGAATGTGCTGTGAATGGCGATTGAGGGCGGGCGGTATCCGGTTGCCTTGACCTTTCGCGCCAGGACAATCAGCGCGAACACAGCAATCCATGCCCACCAGCGGTGAATGAAGTGGATCAGGAAGGGGTCATTGGTGATGGCAAAAATCGGGCCTTTGCTCCAGTCGATCCCTTCTGGAAACAGATGGTCATTCATCAGCGGCCATGTGTTGGAAACCGACCCCGCGTTCAACCCTGCGGTGTAGGCCCCGAACAGCAATTGAACGAACAGGATGATCGCGACGCCAATCCCAAACGGCGAAATGCGGGCAGGGCGGGCATGGGGATGACGCGCCAAAACACGCAGATCGAGCGCGGTCCAGACCAATCCGGCAAGGATGAAGAGCGCAGTCAGTAAATGTGTCGCCAAGCGGTAATGGCTGACATCGGTGCGCTCTGTCAGGCCAGACGCGACCATCCACCACCCAATCGCCCCCTGCAATCCGCCAAGCGCGAGCAGTGCAATCAGCCGCAACCCATATCCTTTGGGAATGGTTTTCCGCACCGCGAACCACAGCAGGGGCAAGGCAAACGCCACACCAATCAGCCGCCCGAGCAGCCGGTGTGCCCATTCCCAGAAAAAGATGAATTTGAAATCAGCAAGGCTCATGCCCTTGTTAATTTGCTGATATTCCGGGGTCGCTTGATATTTGGCAAATGCCTCTGCCCACGCGGCATCGCTCATTGGGGGAAGCGTGCCTGTGATGGGTTTCCACTCTGTGATCGATAGCCCCGACTCAGTCAGACGGGTGATGCCGCCAACAACAACCATCGCGAAAACAAGCGCCGCTACGGCAAGCAACCAATTGGCGATGGAGCGGGGGCGGGGCGAGACTTGGGGGAGGGAAGGCATTTTTATTGCTTACTAGATTTCAGCACGGCGCACCAGATGGTGAGACATGTTCAATGTTATGTTGTATCCTTACGAAAGTCATGTCATAAGCAGTTCATCGCACAGGGATTCGCAGATGGTTGATTATGTTGTTCGCAGTGGAAAGCTGGACCGTTGGGCCATTGGCCTGTCGGGTCTTTGCCTTGCCCACTGCTTGGCGACTGCCGTCTTGGTTGCTTTTCTGGCGTCTGCGGGTGGCATGGTGTTCCACCCCATCATTCATGAAATTGGATTGACACTCGCTATCCTGCTTGGCGCAGTTGCGCTTGGTCAAGGCGTTGTGCGTCACGGTTATGCCATGCCGGCGTGGGTTGGTGCGCTTGGCCTCGGTGTGATGGCGGGGGCGATGTCTTTGCCCCATGACGGCGGCGTGATGGGCGGCGGCGAAGTTGTCTATACGATCCTGGGCGTTATGATTTTGGCGCTGGGGCATGATTTGAACCGGCGCGCGGTCGACTGAAGCTTGCAGTCGCGTCACTTCGCGCCTAACTTTGCATTATGGGCGCACATGATCACACACTTCATCACGGAACGAATCTAGACGCAGCGGCCAAAACCGCGCTTGAGCGTGCTGGTGAACAATGGACCGACATGCGTGCCAGCATTTTTGCCGCGCTGACCAGTTTTGATAAGCCTGCTTCTGCTTATGACATTGCCGATGCTGTTTCAAAGGCGCGCGGAAAGCGGGTTGCACCGAACAGCGTTTACCGCATCCTGGATTTATTTGTCGGGGCCAATGTCGCGCTGCGCGTTGAAAGTGCCAACGCCTATCTTGCCAATGCCCATCCCGACTGCATCCATGACTGTATTTTCCTCGTCTGCAACAGCTGCGGGCAAACGGAACATATTGACGAAGATCGCATCACCAATGATGTCCGCGCTGCGGCAAAAAAATCTGGATTTAAGCCCATTCGCCCCGTGATCGAAGTGCGCGGCATCTGCGCGGATTGCGATTAGGCGTTGAACGTCTTAAACACGCTTTATGTCTGATGTACCAGTAACACCGCTGCTTGACACGGTTCACCTTCCTGCTGATTTGCGCGCGTTGAAACCCGAACAATTGCGCCAGTTTGCCGATGAACTCAGGGCAGAGGTTATTTCGGCTGTGTCCGTAACGGGCGGGCATCTGGGCGCAGGGTTGGGCGTTGTTGAACTGACAACGGCCATCCATTATGTGTTTAACACGCCGATTGATCGTTTGGTCTGGGATGTCGGCCATCAATGCTATCCCCATAAAATTATCACCGGCCGCCGCGACCGTATCCGCACACTGCGCACGGGTGGGGGGCTGTCTGGTTTTACGAAGCGCACCGAAAGCGAATATGATCCGTTCGGCGCAGCGCACAGCTCAACATCGATTTCGGCGGCGCTGGGTTTTGCTGTGGCCAATAAACTTGCGGGCAATTCTGGACGCGGTATTGCGGTGATCGGTGACGGCTCCATGTCTGCGGGCATGGCGTATGAAGCAATGAACAATGCCGCGCAGGCGGGAAACCGCTTGATCGTGATCCTCAATGACAATGACATGTCGATTGCGCCCCCTGTTGGTGGCTTAAGTGCTTATCTGGCGCGCATTGTGTCATCGCGGCCATTTTTGGAGCTGCGCGATCTTGCCAAGCGGCTGTCGCGTAAATTGCCCGAACCGCTCCATATTGCGGCGCGCAAGACCGATGAGTTTGCGCGCGGCATGGCGATGGGCGGGACGTTGTTTGAAGAACTCGGCTTTTACTATGTCGGGCCCATTGATGGGCACAACCTTGATCACCTGATCCCCGTCCTTGAAAATGTACGTGATGCAACAGAGGGGCCGTGCCTGATCCATGTTGTCACAAAAAAAGGCCATGGCTACGCGCCTGCTGAGGCCGCAGAAGACAAATATCACGGCGTCCAAAAATTTGACGTGGTGTCCGGGGTTCAGACAAAGGCTCCCGCTGGCCCCCCCAGCTACACCGGCGTGTTTGCCAAGGCACTGATTGCAGAGGCGACCCGCGATGATAAAATTGTGGCGATCACCGCTGCCATGCCCGGCGGCACGGGTCTTGATAAATTCGGGGACATGTTCCCTGATCGCACTTTCGATGTCGGGATTGCCGAACAGCATGCGGTGACCTTTGCAGCCGGTCTTGCCGCGCAAGGCATGCGGCCCTTCTGTGCGATATATTCAACCTTCCTGCAGCGCGCCTATGATCAAGTGGTACACGATGTTGCGATCCAGAATTTGCCAGTACGTTTCGGCATTGACCGTGCCGGGTTGGTCGGCGCGGATGGCAGCACACACGCCGGGTCGTTTGATGTAACTTATCTCTGCACACTCCCCAATTTTGTCGTGATGGCAGCGGCGGATGAAGCCGAACTGGTCCATATGGTGCATACATGTGCCGTGCATGACAGCGGGCCGATTGCGGTGCGCTATCCGCGCGGGAACGGCACTGGCGTTGCACTGCCCGCCGCGCCGATTGCGCTTGAAATTGGGAAGGGCCGGATTGTCCGTCAGGGCAAAAAGGTCGCGATCCTCTCCCTTGGCACACGGCTGGAAGAAGCGCTTAAAGCCGCTGATATATTAGAGGCCAAGGGGCTGTCGACCACCGTCGCCGACCTCCGTTTCGCCAAGCCGCTTGATGTTGCGCTGATCCGCAAACTCCTGACCAGCCATGACGTTGCGGTAACTGTTGAAGAAGCCAGCATCGGAGGCCTTGGCGCACATGTGTTGACGATGGCGAGCGATGAGGGGCTGATCGACGGCGGTCTCAAACTCCGCACGCTCCGCCTGCCTGATATATTCCAGGAACATGACAAGCCAGAAAAGCAATATGCCGACGCAGGTCTTGATGCCGATGCGATTGTTGAGACCGTGCTGAAGGCATTACGCATGAATTCAGTGGGGGTTGTTGAGGAGGTGCGGGCTTAGACTCTAAAGCGAATGGCGTGCTCAGCGTGAGCTCACCCCATCAACCCCACCACAAACATCAATGCATCGTTGAGTGTGTCCATTGTTGCCGTGTCAAGTGTCCCGATCACGTTGCCGCACTTGTCACGTTTGGTAGCAAAAATCTTATCGCTCATAATTTGTGAAGGCTTAAGAAGCCCGTTTTCGGGTGTTGGGAGAACGGTGACGCGGCGCACACTGACGGATCTTAAAACGCTCGTCATCTGGCAGATCAAAATGGTGTCGATGTCTGTTTCTGTTAACTGATTGGCTTGAATGACCACGGCAGGTCTGGGTTTCCCATAATCACCTGACCATGCGACCGTGATGACATCACCCCGCTTAATAGGGATGATCCTTCATCGTATCCGCCATTGCGTCTTCGATAAAATCAAGAGCTTCCCATTCTTCAGGCGCGCTTTTCAAAATTTCGGCCTCTCGTCGCAGCTGTTCCTTGAAGGTTGGCGCGTTCACATCCCAAACCCAGCGGCGGATTTCCTTATATCCAGCAGCCTTCTTCCGCGCGCGGTAAGCGCTGAACTTGTCTTGCGGCTTGGGTGTCTGGATGTTCATAGGCTTATGGTAGCGCGCTACCAATATAAGTCAAGATACACCCCCTTGCAACCCGCGGCTGCACCACTAAGGCGGTGTGCATGGCTAAATCGCGTCCAGACCAACTCCTCGTCGAACGCGGCCTTGTGGAAAGCCGTGCGCGGGCGCAGGCGTTGATCCTTGCGGGGTTGGTTTATTCTGGCGAACGCAAAATTGAAAAGGCGGGCCAGGCGATTGCAGCCGATGCGCCACTGGAAGTGCGCGGACGTGATCATCCCTGGGTATCACGCGGGGGCATAAAACTGGCACACGCGCTCGATCATTTTGGCTGGGACGTCACGGGCAAGACCGCCATCGATGTCGGGTCATCCACCGGGGGTTTTACCGATGTCTTGCTGACTATGGGGGCGGTAAAGGTTTATGCTGTTGATAGCGGCACCAACCAACTTGCATGGAAATTGCGTCAGGACGCCCGTGTTATGGTCCATGAACAGACCAGTGCACGGATATTGACGCATGTGCATATTCCCGCGCCGGTCGATATCATCGTCTGTGATGCCAGTTTCATTGGCTTGGCAAAGGTGCTGGAACGGCCAATGACATTCGCCAAACCTGGCGCGCATATGGTCGCGCTGATCAAGCCGCAATTTGAAGCTGGACGTGATGAAGTTGGCAAAGGCGGGGTTGTGCGTGACCCAGAAATCCACACGCGTGTGTGCCGCGACGTCAGTGATTGGCTGTCCGAACAGGGTTGGCATGTGCACGGCATCGTTCAAAGTCCGATCACGGGCCCAGAAGGCAATATAGAATTTTTGATCGCTGCAACGCAGGGCACTTGACGCGAACGGAAAGGGGTGCGAGCGCGCGCCCATGATCAAAATTCCTTTTCTTTTCTTGATGATGTTCAGCAGTACAGCAGCACTGGCCCAGCGCACGGGAGACAATGTTGTCACGGCAGCAGGGGATGCCTTTGGCAAAGCCGTTGGAAATGAACGGATCGGTCTTTACAGCATCGAAGATGTGCGGGGGTTCAACCCCATCGACGCGGGGAATGCGCGGATCGAGGGGTTATATTTTGCTCAGCAAGACCGTTTGGCCAGCCGTCTGATAGAAGGGTCAACAATTCGCGTCGGAATTACAGCGCAGGGATATCCGTTTCCCGCGCCGACGGGAATTGTCGATTACCGCTTGATCCTGCCAGAAAGCAAAGCGTCTGCAAGTCTTGAGATTGAACGTGGCCCTTACGGCGGGGTCGCTGGGTCGTTAGAGACAAAATTCCCAATATTTGGAGAGCGATTGGGCTTTGCCGCGGGTGTCGGAAGGCGGCGTCAGATAAGAACGGAAGGCGGCATCAATAATTTCCGCGCCTATGCCGTTTCGGCGGCATGGCGGCCCTATTCCGGAGCTGAAATTATCCCGTTTTGGAGCGGATTTACCAATCGCAATGATGAAGCGCGAGTGACGATTTTTCCGGCAGGCGGGTTTCTGCCGCCGAAAATCAAACGGGGCCAATTCCTTGGCCAGACATGGACCGACCGAAACACCAGCAGCCGTGCTTATGGCTTGATCGTCAAATTGCCTTTTGGCGCGTGGCGTGCAGAAATGGGGTTGTTTGAGGCGGAAAAGGAGACATCGTCGATCTTTGCTGATTTGCTGTTGGGTGTGACTGCCGGTGGCCAAGCGGCGCGGCGAATCATTATCGCAGATGGCAATAACCATGATAATGCGCTGTCGGGGGAGGTGCGGCTGGCGCGGACATGGACCAGCGGCAACACGCGACACAATCTAACAGCATCGCTGCGCGGGCGAGATCAAGCCCGTCTTTTTGGAGGGCAGCAACAGTTTAACCTCGGGGCCAGCTCATCATTGCTCCCAGATTTTCGGCCGCAACCTGTCATCACCCTTGGTCCGGATGACAGTGATAAGGTGCGTCAGCTTACTTACGGGCTGGCATACGGCTTGCAATGGGCGCGCCGCGGATCACTCGATCTCTCTGTGTCAAAGAGCCGTTACCGTAAGACTGTCGATTTTGCGGACCCAAGGCTGCCAACACTGCTGACAAAAGATGATCCCTTCTTGTTCAGCGCCACCGCATCGGTCACGGTAACCAGCAAGTTCGCGCTTTACGGCGGGTTCGTGCGCGGGTTGGAAGAAGCAATCATTGCGCCTGATATTGCGGTCAATCGTGCCGAAGCCCCTGCCGCAATCCGCACGCGCCAAATTGACGGCGGCTTTCGGTTTTCCCTTACGCCTAAGCTCACGTTGGTTGCTGGGGCATTTTCGGTCAAAAAACCCTATTATAACATCGATGCCGGGCTACGGTTCCGGCAATTGGGGATTGTCGATAATCGGGGGATAGAGATTTCGCTCGCCGGATCGTTGGCAAAGGGGCTTTCAGTCGTTGCAGGAACGGTTTTTCTTGATCCAACAATTTCGGGTGAAGATGTTGCGACGGGGCGGATCGGATCGCGGCCCATTGGATCACTGGCGCGGCGCAGTATCGCGAACTTTGACTGGCGGCCTGAAGGTGTGGGCCCTTGGTCCTTTGACCTTGCAGTGGAAAGCCAATCCGCGCGCACCGCCAATGCAGACAATAGTTTTTCGGTGCCTGCGCGGGAAAATCTGTCCTTGGGGACGCGGTATCGTTTCAAAATTGAACAGGTGCCAGTGCTCATTCGCATTCAAATGACCAATGTGTTGAACACATATGGTTGGCAAGTTTCGAGCAGTGGAGGCTATCAATATAGTTTTGCACGCACATTTACGCTGCAATTGGTCGCTGATTTATAGGGTCGCAGAGCCTTTTAATATGCGCATCTGGATAAGCTGATTTTCAAGAAACGGTTCGACAAGTGCTGCCATCCGTCCCTGGCGTTCAGAAACGAGGGCGCGGTTGAAAAATGTATTCGCGATCACGTCTGCAATTTGAAGACCAGCTGACCTGTGGCTCAGTTCCAAATTCGCCGCGCCGCAAGGGCCAATCAAGGCGGCAATATCACCGCGGATGGGGGAAAGGGTTTGTTGGTCATACCGGCCATCATCAATGACAATCGTCGCACACCCCCCTGTCGTCGGTAGGAGCGCGGAAATAACATCATTCAATAACGCGCCGTAGGTCAGTTTATCATGATCCCCTCGGTCCTGACCCAATGCCGGTTTCAGTGCCGAAATGGCGATGCCAACAGTGGCACGTGCGTGTGACTGGGCAAAAAGATCGAAGAAAATAGCGCGTTCACTCAAGGTGATGCGGCTGCCTTTTAATTCGCTGGTAAGACCCGTGGCCAGACGAAATTTTAACAGTAAGTCGTCTGCGGTTTCTGGCGTGATAGATACAGCTGCCAGCGTCATTACGCCGCGGCCAATACCCCCTGATTCATCGCAGTAAATTGTCACAGAAATTCCCGTTAAGCGGGGCAGGGATAGCGCTTTTTCATAAGCCCATAAACACTTGTTTTAACACTCGTTTTCGGGCGTTGCGGAATAGGGACCGTCTGAAAATGCGCGATCAACACATCAGAATTTATCGCGGCTTTTTCTGGCGGACAGCTGTGTGATGGGCGTCCCGCCGTTTTGGCCGCTGCCAAATCAGCGCGGTACTGTGTCATGGCCCCTTTGACTTCCGCTTGAAGCAATCCAATATCAGAAGACATCATGGCCATCACGCCCTTTGCTTTCAGCGCATCTGCTTTGGCAAGAAAGGTCGCAACCGACATTTCTGCCAAAGCAGGTGAGGCGAGTGTGCAGCACAAAATGAACCCTGCGCATGATTTGCGCATCATGCCCCTTGCGCTGCCGCCCCGCCAATCCCTGAACGTTTGCGCGTCTTTGGAATGGATGATCCCCCTGCCGCAAGGGATTTTGGCTTGTTATGATCAATCCCGCTGCGATCAGGTTTTTCACCCTTAAGCAAAGCGTTGATTTCATCACCCGTCAGCGTTTCATATTCAAGCAAGGCGTCACCCAGAATATGAAGTTTCTTGATGTTCTTTTTGAGCAGGCGGGTTGCTTGCGCATGCGCCTCATCAACCAAGCGGCGAATTTCACTGTCGATCATTTGCGCGGTTTCATTCGACATATTGTGCCGCTGGGTTTGCGAATAACCGAGGAATGTTTCACCCTGCTGTTCTTCATATTGCAACGGCCCCAGCTTTTCAGACATGCCCCACTGCGTCACCATTGACCGCGCAAGTTTTGTCGTTTGCTGGATGTCGCCAGACGCACCGGATGAGACTTTATCATGGCCAAAGATCAGTTCTTCGGCAACGCGTCCGCCCATACCAACCGAAAGGTTCGCATACATTTTATCGCGGTGATAGGAATAGCTGTCCCGTTCGGGCAAGCGGACCACCATCCCAAGCGCGCGGCCGCGCGGTATGATGGTTGCCTTGTGAATGGGATCAGACGCCGGTTCAAGCAGCGCAACCAAAGCATGGCCGGCTTCATGATAGGCGGTCATTTTCTTTTCATCATCGGTCATCACGAGGGATTTCCATTCGGCCCCCATCATGACCTTGTCCTTGGATGCTTCAAACTGCGCCATCGACACCAAGCGCTTACCCAGTCGTGCTGCAAGAAGTGCTGCTTCGTTGACGATGTTGGCAAGGTCTGCGCCCGAAAATCCCGGGGTTCCCCGTGCAATGACGCGCGCATCAACATCAGGGGCCAGCGGCACTTTTTTCATATGGACCGAAAGGATTTTTTCGCGCCCTTCAATGTCGGGTAACGGCACAGTGACCTGACGATCAAAACGGCCCGGACGCAGCAAGGCCGGATCAAGCACATCAGGGCGGTTGGTTGCCGCAATGATGATGATGCCTTCATTGGCTTCAAAGCCATCCATTTCGACCAGAAGCTGGTTGAGAGTCTGTTCGCGTTCGTCATTGCCATTCCCAACACCCGCCCCGCGGTGGCGGCCAACGGCGTCAATTTCATCGATAAACACGATGCAAGGCGCAGACTTTTTCGCCTGTTCAAACATATCGCGCACACGGCTGGCACCAACGCCAACGAACATCTCAACGAAGTCAGACCCTGAAATTGTAAAGAAGGGGACATTCGCTTCCCCCGCAATCGCGCGGGCGAGCAGCGTTTTACCTGTGCCGGGTGAACCAACCAGTAACGCTCCCTTGGGGATTTTACCGCCAAGGCGTGAAAATTTGCTTGGGTCTTTTAGAAAATCAACGATTTCTTCAAGTTCTTCGCGCGCTTCATCAATCCCCGCAACATCTTCAAATGTAACGCGGCCCTGTTTTTCGGTCAGCATTTTGGCGCGTGATTTGCCAAATCCCATCGCGCCGTTGCCAGCGCCTTTTTGCATCTGACGCATGATGAAGAAACCGACAGCAAGAAACAAGATGATCGGCAATGATTGATAAAGAAGGAATTGCAGGAAGCTTGGGCTTTCCTCAGGCTTTCCGGAAACGTCCACACCGTTGGCCAACAGGCGTGACGCAAATTCTGGATCGGGAACGGCAAAGGTTTTGAACGGTGCACCATTTTTCAATTGGCCGGAGATGACATCGCCTGATTTAACGACCGATTTCACCTTGCCCGCATCGACGCTGGCAACAAAGGTTGAATAGGTTATTGCATTGGCTTTGGGATCGGATGACCGTCCGTCAAAAATCGATACAAACAGCGCCAAAGCTGCCAATATAGCCACCCAAATAGCGACGCTGCGCATCCACGGGCTCAATGTCGGGCCTTTATCTTCATCCATCGCGTTTCCGCCTTTCAATGCCTAGATAGGCGCTCCTCACTTAATGACAATGTAACGAAACATCAAAAAGTTCAGTTTTTTCGCCTAGGTGGCGCTTTTGTAAGGTGCCAGATAGCCCCGCCATGGCCCTTGATCGCCCCTAATGTGGTAATTTTTCCTTGTTGAAGGGCAAATATCATGCGGTCAAGCGCGTCTCCGCGCGGATTTTGCGCAGGGGCAAGGCGTTCAAAACAGGCCAATAAAATGCGTCGTTGCAGTTCGCGCGGTACATCGGTTGGATCAAAAGAAATTTCGCCACCCGTTTCGGTCACACGTTCAACGGCAATGCGTTTAGCGCACCAGGCCAAGGCGGTTTCAGCTTCAGAGAGGGCGTCGGCGCTATCAGCAGCCGCATGCGGGTCCAGCCAATCCACCGTGGCCAATGATTTTCTGAGGCGCGCGCGGTCAAAGTGATCATTGCGGTTGGTAGGATCATCAATCGGCGTAATTCCGCAGGTCCGCACAATCGTCTCGAGCTCCGCCTTGCGCCAATGGAGCAACGGGCGAACGACACCTTCATTGACCGCGCGAATGCCTGCAAGCCCACCGACCCCAGACCCTCTGTTAAGGCGCATGATCAGCGTTTCCAACTGATCATCGGCGTGGTGTGCGGTCATCAGGCAAGCGAGATTCCCCTTTGCAGCCCATGTTGTGAGCGCCTTATAGCGGGCTTTGCGCGCTTGATCAGACACATTGCCATCTTTTGCGACCGTGACGGGCAGGATATAATGGGGGACGCCAAGATTAAGACAAAGAGCAGCAACAAATTCTGCTTCGGCACGAGAGTCGGGGCGCAGGCCGTGATCAACTGTTGCGGCTACAACCAATGGAAAAGCGGCCTGCGCGAGCAGGAGTAAAGCCACACTATCGGCGCCACCCGACACGCAGATGCCGATTGGTTTTTCCAAATCTAATGCAGTGACATTCAACGTGTCGCGTCGAAATCGCTCAACATCATTTGCCGATACCGTGTCGATGATATGCGTGTGATTAGGCGGTGCACTTGGCATCGGTGCGCCCTTTGGCAACCTTCGCCTTAAGGTCCGCGCTTGAGGTTGCAGCGTAAACTTCATTGAATTCACTGTAAACTTTACAGGCATCGGGCAGTTTTTTGAGGCGGGTTAGCGCAATGCCCAGGAAATAGAGGCTTTCTGACGCGCGCTCACCTTTCGCATTTTTGGTATAGTTTTCATAAAATGCGACGGAGGCCAATGCGGGTTTACCTTCGTCAAGATACGCACGGCCAAGCAAGTTCTGGGCATAGCTGGCGCGTTTGTGCTTTGGGTATTTCGCTGCAAATTCCTTCAGTTTCACTTGCGCTTCAGGATAGAGCTTTGCCGTCCAAAGGCGAAAACCGTAAGTATAGGCATCTTCCGCAGCGTCGCCAGTCGCGGGAATTTCAACGGCGGCAATGGCGGATTTACGGGCAGGGTCAGCTTTGGCGGCAGCGGCCGGTTTTGCAGTGGGCGCTGCTATGGCTGTTTTGACGGGTGTTGCTTTTGGGGGGGTGGCCACCGGAACTGTGATGACTGCAGGTTTGGCGGTTGCGTCACCGCCACCTTCCAAAGCCTTCAGCCGGACATCATTATCAGCCTGATGCGCCTTAAACGCGTCTTCCAGTTTTTTCAGGCGGTTGCCATCGGTTTCAACTTGGCCCGTCAAAGATTTAATCTGCGCTTCCAACGCATCAACGCGTGCCGTCAAATCGGTAATAGGGGCGCTGGAGGGAGATGTCGCTGTCACGGCGGCGGGGGCCGTCGAAATTTCGGGGACAAGTGCGGTGCCATTTGGAAATATTTTGCGTTGCACCGCGCGCATTTCTTTTTCCAATTTGCCGACGCGCAGATCAATGCCATCCGTCTGTGCCATGACAGGAGCCGCAGCAATTGTGGACAATAGGATGATAGAAATTAGGACACGCCGCATGGCTGGTCACCTCCCCAAAAAATACGCAATACTAAAATCTGTGTGAACCAGTGCAGCCGTGAGATCAAGGCTGCGTTGATGACGGCGGCACGGCTGAGGTTATAGGCGCAGCAGGAGAAACCGCTGCTGCGCGGGCGGTCAATGCTGCAGAGCTGACGCCAACATCCTTGACTGTCGTTTCTGCTGGACCAAGCTGTGCAACATCTTTGCCGCCAATGGCGACACGTATTTGGTCAGCGCGCCCGGTACGGATCATTGGGTCAAGGGCGTCAGCGGGCACGGCAAAACTTTCACCTGCTTTCTTTTCCCCTTCAAATAAGACCTTGTCATTTTTATCATAAATACGGAACCACACCGCTTCCTTTGCGGTTAACAAAACCGCGCCGCTTGGGGCTACAGGATTTTCTGCTGTCCCTGCTTGTGCCTGAACTGCTGGTGTCGGGGTGACAGTATCAACAGCACTTTCGATCGCGACAGGATCATTCGAGAAATATCCGCTACGCCATATGCCGTAAACGATGCCGATCAAAAGCGCGATGGCAAGACCGGTCCATGCGAGCGTTTTTGATGGCACACGCGTTGGATCAGCAGTGTCATAATCAGCATGATCCTGACGCGCGTCATGCGAATCCATGCCAAGTTCAATACGCAGATCATGGGCAAGGGTGACTTCATCTTCACCCACCACCCGCGCAAATGCTTTCACAAAACCAATGCAATAGGTTGATCCGGGCAAAGCGCCATAATCGCCGGCCTCAATTGCCGCCAGATGGCGCTGCGGAATGCGGGTGCGTGTTGCAATGTCAGCAAGGTCCATACCCGCTTTGGTGCGCGCAACGCGCAGCTTATCCCCCACGCGCACAGGGAACATCACACTATCTTCAGCAACCTGTTCGGGTGCATCGGCATCGACCATATATACTCTCCAGATCCGCTCGTTGGCTGGACCACGACCACTATAGGTTTTTTCAGCGAATTCGCGCCCTGTCAACGCTCTTTCGGGGAAGTGAGGCCTAAAGCAGTTCAACGTTGTGTGCGTTTGCCCACTCTAAAAGAGCATTACGCATATTTTGGGGAGGTGATGCGAGCAAAGGCAGCATATCCGCGCGCAGTTTTGCGAGATCAAGACTGCGGATCATGGCTTTGACCGGGCCAATTGCGGCAGGCGTGATGGACAGGCGGTCGATGCCCAAACCCAACAAAGTCATGGCCTCTAATGTCCGTCCGCCCATTTCACCGCACACGGTCACAGGAACTTTTGCGGTGCGACACGGGTCAGTAATCCGTTTCAAAAACCGCAATATAGCAGGGCTTAACCAGTCATAACGTTCGGCCAATTTGGGATTGGCGCGGTCCGCCGCAAACAGAAACTGGGTCAGATCATTGGTGCCGATGGAGAGAAAATCAACCTTCGGCAACAATATGTCGAGGCACTCAGCAAGGGCTGGCACTTCCAACATTGATCCATACCGAATGCACAAAGGCAATTGTTTGCCG
Organism: Sphingomonadales bacterium; assembly: GCA_043760405.1. Lineage (GTDB taxonomy): Bacteria > Pseudomonadota > Alphaproteobacteria > Sphingomonadales > Sphingomonadaceae > Aquisediminimonas. Next base: position 16,880 of record JAYUPB010000030.1, on the reverse strand, counting down.
CGCCCCGCCAACCACGTGCGCTGCGCCTCAAAAATAGCTTTGGCTTCATCAAATTCCCAAGGTTCCGACACCATCGGAAACATAACGTTCAAAGTGCGGCCAGCGCCAGCCTCGATCAGCGCGCGTGCTTGCGCTTTCATCAATCCACCGCGTTCTAGCGCGACCCGCAGCGCGCGCCATCCCATAGCGGGATTTTCTTCATCTTCATTGTCATTGCGCAGATAGGGCAGGGCCTTGTCCCCGCCAATATCAACCGTGCGAAACACGACAGGGCGTTCACCGGCGGCATCAAGGACATCGCGGTAAAGACGCTGTTGCCGCTCGCGTTGCGGCATGGTGGCAGAAACAAGGAATTGAAACTCTGTCCTGAACAGCCCGATACCGTCTGCCCCCGTCATATCAAGGGCTGCGACATCATCGCGCAGTCCGGCATTCACCATCAGGGTAATGCGGATACCGTCAATGGTGGTTGGGGTTTCCGATTTTAGTTTTGCAAATGATGCGCGGCGTTTTTGGCTGATGGCCAATTTGGTTTCAAACGCCGCTTCTATCGCCGCAGTGGGGCGCGCAAAAACCGTGGCTTGCACCGCATCGAGCAACAGAAGATCACCCTCTGCGATCATGCGTTTCACGTCTTTTACACGGCCCAAAACGGGCACACCCATCGCTCGTGCCACAATAATGACATGGGCTGTAAGTGATCCTTCCTCAAGGATGACACCCTTCAATCGGCGACGGTCATATTCAAGAAGTTCAGCCGGGCCCAGGTTGCGTGCGATCAGGATGCTGTCCTGCCGCAACCCCGCTTGCGCCGCCGATCCCAATTGCCCTGAAACAATCCGCAGCAGGCGGTTCGCCATATCTTCCAAATCATGCATGCGGTCGGCGAGCAGGGGGTCGTCAATCTGCCGCATCCGCATCCGCGTGCGCTGTTGCACGCGTTCAATTGCGGCTTCGGCCGTCAGCCCGCTGTCAATCGCTTCGTTGATCCGGCGCGACCAGCCTTCATCATAGGCGAACATTTTGTACATTTCGAGCACTTCGCGGTGTTCACCGTCACCACCAAATTCGGCTTGGTTGGCCATTTTGTCGATCTGTTCGCGCATTTTATCAAATGCGGAATAGACGCGGTGACGCTCTGCCTCTGTGTCTTCAGCAACCGTATGTTCAATCGTGATCCGCGGTTGGTGATAGACCGCAAATCCGCGCGCCATTCCGTCAGCGAGCTTGAGCCCGGTGAGCGACTGCGCCGCTGTATTCTGCACTTTACTGCCGCGTGTTACTGCATTGTCGATCAGGCCAGCATTTGCAATTAATTCCGATAAAACCATCGCAACGGTTTGTAAGGCTTCAATTTCTACTTCATCATATTTGCGCGGATCAATATGTTGAACACACAGAACACCCACGGCATCTTCACGCCGCACAATCGGGGCACCGGCAAAGCTGTGGAACAGGTCTTCTCCTGTTTCGGGCTTATAAGCGAAATCTGGGTGGCTGGTGGCTTCATCAAGGTTCAGAACTGCAATTTGTTCAGCAATCGTCCCGACCAAGCCTTCGCCCATCGCGAGCTTGGTCACGTGGACGGCCTCTTGGTTTAGCCCCTGCGTGGCGTAAAGTTCTAGCACGCCGTCACGGCGGAGATAGATGGAACACACCTCTGTTTTAAGAACCTCAGCAATGATCTGAACCACGCGGTTCAGTTTGGTTTGAGCGTTGCTGCGCGCGGCCATCACTTCGTGAAGGCGGGTTAGGATTTGACGTGAAGCGGAGGCGGAGGTTTCTGGCATATGCCTCCGCTATCAGATTGCGGTGCGGGATTCCAATGCTGCTTCTGCTTCGGCGGTCAATGTCGCTAAAATATCGGCAACGGGTTCTTCTTTTTTGACCATGCCAACGGATTGCCCCGCCATCAGTGACCCATTTTCAACGTCCCCGTCAATCACCGCGCGGCGCAGAGCCCCAGCCCAGAAATGTTCAATCTCCAGTTGCGCTGCCCCCATATCGACTTCGCCGCGGTCAAGCATACCGGCGACTTCCACCTGTTTGCGGGTGAATTCTTCGGTTCCGGCGTTTTTAAGGGCGCGCACAGGAATGACGGGCAAACGCGGATCAATCTGAACGCTGGAAATGGCATCACGGGCGGAGGCGCGCAGGAACGCTTTTTTGAAAGCAGGATGGGCGATACATTCGGTTGCGCACACAAGGCGTGTGCCGATTTGGACACCGGCTGCGCCCTGTTCAAGATAAGCGGCAATGGCTTCACCGCGCGCAATTCCGCCCGCAACGAAGACGGGCACTTGATCTGCGACTTCTGGCAAAATTTCTTGGGCGAGCACCGACGTTGATACGGGACCAATATGGCCGCCTGCTTCCATGCCTTCAATCACCAGTGCATCAACACCAGACCGGATCAGTTTTTTGGCGAGGCTGAGGGCTGGGGCAAAACAGATCAGTTTCGCGCCGCTGCCTTTGATGGTGTCGATGGAGCCAGCAGGCGGGAGGCCGCCCGCAAGGACCACATGGCTGACACGGTGCTTCGTGCACACCGCGATCAAGTCAGTCAGTTGGGGGTGCATGGTGATCAGGTTGACGCCAAAAGGCTTGGTTGTCAGCGCCTTCGTTGCGGTGATTTCAGCGTCGAGCAATTCCGGGTTCATCGCGCCGCAGGCGATGACACCAAATCCACCCGCGTTTGACATGGCAGAAACCAAGTTCCGGTCACTGATCCATGACATGGCACCTGCCATAATCGCAACTTCAGAACCAAGAAATGCGCAGCCCCGCGCCATGAGGGTTGAAAGGCGGCTCACGCGGGTTCCTCCTCAGCGTCCAGTCCGTAGGCGGTATGAAGCACCCGCACGGCAAGCTCTGTCTCATCTTCATCAATCAGCACGGACACTTTGATTTCGGACGTCGTAATCGCCTGAATATTGATGCCGCGCTGTGCAAGTGCGGTAAACATCGTCGATGCCACACCTGCATGGCTGCGCATTCCGACGCCAACAACAGAAATTTTTGCCACCTTGGTGTCATGAACCATATCACTGTACCCAATGGCGTCTTTGCCTTTGGTCAGAACATCAAGCGCCCGGACAAGTTCAGCGCCCGGAACTGTGAATGTCACATCTGTGGAACCGGTATCGTGCGCGATATTTTGAATGATCATATCAACATTGATGTTGGCTGCGGCCAGCGGAGAAAAGATTGCGGCCACGGCGCCTGGACGATCTGGGACGGCGGTCAGTGTGATTTTGGCCTCATTCTTGTCATGCGCTATGCCCGTGATAAGTTGCTGTTCCACGTCTGATCCTCCAATTTCATCATCGCCGACAATCATTGTGCCGGGTAAATCTGCGCCGGGTTTGTCTTCAAAGGAGGACAGGACCTGAACGCGGACATTTTCTTTCATTGCCAGTCCCACAGAACGTGTTTGCAAGACCTTTGCGCCAACACTCGCGAGTTCGAGCATTTCTTCATATGTGACCTTCGCCAGTTTACGTGCCTTGGGCACGATGCGGGGGTCGGTGGTGTAGACGCCGTCGACATCGGTATAGATGTCGCACCTGTCCGCCTTCATTGCAGCAGCAACCGCGACAGCCGACGTATCCGAACCGCCCCGCCCAAGGGTTGTGACACGGTTGTCATCACTCACCCCTTGAAAACCCGGAATAACCGCAACTTCGCCCGCAGCAAGTGCGGCATTAAGCGCATCAATATCAATCGATTCAATCCGCGCCGACGCATGGGCATCGCTGGTATGGATCGGCAATTGCCACCCAAGCCAGCTGCGCGCCGGGACGCCCATTGCTTGAAGGGTGATGGCAAGTAAGCCGCTGGTAATCTGTTCACCCGCCGCCACCACGACATCATATTCGCGGGGGTCATGCAGGGGGGAAGCTTCACGGCAAAAATTGACCAGCCGGTCGGTTTCACCTGCCATCGCGGAAACCACCACTGCCACCTGATTGCCGGATTCGACCTCTCGTTTTACACGCGCGGCTACACTGCGGATCCGTTCTGTCCCCGCCATTGACGTGCCACCAAATTTCATCACGATCCGGGCCATGAGTTTCCTTACGTTTTGCGAGAAATGCCTTTGGCCTAAAGACGCCGTCCTGTTAAGGAAGGGGTATGAATAAGGCAAGCACTCCATCAACAATTGACCCAAACGAAGCAAAGCATTTTGGAGCTTTGGCGTCAGAGTGGTGGGATCCGACGGGATCATCGTCCATGCTGCACAAACTCAATCCCGTGCGGCTTGGATTCGTGCGCGCCGCCGTGAATGCGCATTGGGGGATAGACGCACGCAATTTCAAACCATTGGCAGGCAAGACGGTCATCGATGTTGGATGCGGAGCGGGGCTAATGTGCGAACCTCTGGCACGCTTGGGCGGGCGGGTAACCGGCGTCGATGCAGCGCCCGAAAATATCGCTGTGGCCGCGGCACATGCAGTAGGGCAGGGGCTGGATATTGAGTATCGCTGCATTGATGTCGCGACGGCAAAGGGGCAGTTTGATCTGGTGACCTCGATGGAGGTGATCGAGCATGTCTGCGACCCTGCGGCCTTTATCGGGGCACTTACTGCGCGACTGGCGACCAGTGGTCTGATGATCCTTTCAACCCCCAACCGCACGCCATTGTCGCGGCTTGGCCTGATCACCGTTGGGGAGGGGGTGGGGCATATTCCCAAAGGCACGCATGATTGGGATAAGTTCTTAACGCCTGAAGAATTGACGGACTTGGTCACAGCGGTTGGATTGCAGGTGATCGAAACCAGTGGGCTGTCATTCAGCCCGGCAAAGGGTTTCATTTTGTCGGATGATCTGAGTTTGAACTATCTGATGGCTGTAACGCATGTTTAGAGTTTAGATTTCAACGTTTGAACTCCTTCTTAAGCCCCTTCCCTAATGAGGGAGGGGCTTATTTCAGCGCCCTTTCGCTGCGTCTAACCATTAACGTTAAAAATCGACCTTGTCATAATGCGCGGGTGGGGTGATCACTTCCATGCGTTCGGACAGGAGCGGACGGAAGCTGGGGCGGGATTTGAGGCCTGCATACCAGCTTTTTGTTTGTTCATGGCTGCGCCAATCAATGCCGCCAAGATAGTCCGCGACGGACAAATGGGCTGCTGCCGAGAGGTCAGCAAGGCTGAGTGATGGTCCAGCAAGCCAGTTGCGATGATCAAGCAACCAATCGACATAATCCATCAATTGATTGGCTGTTTTCATCGCCTGACGCAGAACGCCCGCATCTGGTGCGGCGCGTTGGACGATTCTTTTTTCCATACGTTCATGCAACAGGGGTGCGACGACCTGCTGGTAAAATTGTTCATCAAACCAAGATGTTAGCCGTCTTATCTCAGCGCGATTCTGCGCCGTTCCGGAAATCATCGGCGCCTTATCAACGGTTTCTTCAAAATATTCACAGATCGCCGCTGAGTGGGTGAGCGTAATGCTCTTGTCGATTTCAACCATGACAGGCGTTTCGCCCGCTGGGTTCAAATCGAGAAATTCATCGCGCCGTTCCCACGGGTTTTCACGCACCAATTCATAACCCACGCCTTTTTCACCCAGCAAAAGCCGGACTTTACGTGAAAAAGGACAGAGGGGGAATTGATGCAGTTGCCACATGGAATGAGCGCATTAGACCAGTATTTGAAAAACAGGAACGGCAAACTGCGCATCGCTTTAATTGGTGTCTGGCATCCGGTCTTGCGCCGTCTTCACCGCATCGCCCATTTTGGCCATGGCGGCTTCGAGTTCGGGCATTGCCGCCGCAAGTCCAGCAGCAAGCGCCCCCATGCCGCCAACAGCGGCTTTGGTTGAACGGTGCATTTTGTCTTCAAAATTGGGGTCATCGCGTTCCGCAATTTCGCGCACAGTGCGGCCGGGCATGTCGATTTTTTTGCCGCCATTGATTGGCTCAAGCGCCTTGGCGATTCCGTCTAAGCGCACGTCAAGCAGGGCTGCGAGCATCGCATCAAGCGCGCCTGTCACCGTGCGTTGCACGGTAGGGTGGTTAAGTTTGGCGGCCATGTCCTGCGCCTCAACAGTCGCGCGCGAAGGCGCGTCTGCAGCAAAGGCAGGGGCGGAAACGGACAGGGCAACACTGGCAAGAAGGGCTGAACGCATAAGACGAGCCTCCATTATGCGGAGGAACAGCCCCCCGGTTGATCGGCCATTATGACACCGCGGCTGATCACTTCCTGAACGAGTGCGTTATCTGTCATTCAGCTGCGACGGCTTGCGCCAAATCCTCGACCAATGGATGGGGAAGCCGGCTCAGCATTTCTTTTGGCACCACCTGCCAAAAGGAATCGCGCCACCTGTCCCAATCATCAAGGATGGTGTTGGACCATTTGCTGTCTGTCGCCAGCGCATGTTCGGCGATTAACGTTTTCGCTTTTGCTTCCCACCAAGGGGAAGCAAAACGTTGCCAGACGATGTTGTCCGGATTGGCGCGCTTTTCAAATCCGCCATCGACGTCGAGTACAAACGCCATACCGCCAGTCATCCCGGCGCCAAAATTGCTTCCAACCGCACCAAGGATCACGGCGGTGCCTCCGGTCATATATTCAAGACCGTTTGCGCCGCAGCCTTCGATCACGACTACCGCTCCGGAATTGCGGACCGCGAAACGTTCGCCCGCTTGGCCCGCCGCAAATAACTTTCCGCTTGTCGCGCCGTAAAGCACGGTGTTGCCGATGATCGTATTGTGCTGACTTTCAAGCGGGGAACTGACCATGGGGCGGACGATGATGATCCCGCCTGATAATCCCTTTCCAACATAATCATTGGAATCGCCGAATACTTCAAGGGTAACGCCCTTGCACAGGAAGGCCCCAAGCGATTGCCCCGCCGAACCACGCAGGCGCACGTGGACATGCCCGTCATTCAGGGTCGACATACCGTAACGCGATGTGATTTCAGACGATAACCGTGTTCCCACCGCGCGGTGGGTGTTGCGGACGGTGTAGGTCAGCTGCATCTTTTCCCGCCGTTCAAACACAGGCTTTGCATCGTGCAGGATTTGTGCGTCCAAACTGTCAGGAACTTCATTGCGCCATGTTGGCAGGCTGAAACGTCGTTCATTGTCTGGCGCATCAACCTTGGCAAGGATGGGGTTCAAATCGAGATCGTCGAGATGTTCTGCGCCGCGACTGACCTGACGCAAAAGTTCCGTCCGGCCAATTACGTCATCGAGTGATTTATACCCCAACCGCGCCAGAATTTCGCGGACTTCTTCGGCGATGAAGGTCATCAAGTTGATAACTTTTTCCGGCGTTCCAGTGAATTTTTTGCGCAATTCTTCGTTCTGGACACAAATGCCGACAGGGCAGGTGTTCGAATGGCACTGACGCACCATGATGCAGCCCATCGCGACCAACGACAGTGTGCCGATGCCATATTCTTCTGCACCCAAAATAGCAGCGATCACAATATCGCGCCCGGTTTTGAGGCCGCCGTCCGTGCGAAGCTTGATGCGGTGGCGCAGGCCGTTGAGTGTCAGCACTTGGTTGACCTCTGACAGGCCCATTTCCCACGGCGTGCCCGCATATTTGATTGAGGTTTGCGGGGACGCCCCCGTGCCGCCGACATGACCCGCGATCAGGATGACGTCCGCATGCGCCTTGGCAACCCCTGCTGCTACCGTGCCGATACCCGCTGAGGAGACGAGTTTCACACACACGCGCGCACGGGGGTTGATCTGTTTAAGATCGTAGATCAGCTGCGCCAAATCTTCGATGGAATAGATGTCATGGTGGGGTGGCGGCGATATGAGCATGACGCCAGGCGTCGAATGGCGCAGTTTGGCAATCATTTCGGTGACCTTAAAGCCAGGCAATTGCCCGCCTTCGCCCGGCTTTGCGCCCTGAGCGACCTTGATTTCCAACTCTTCTGCTGCACCCAGATATTCAGCGGTGACGCCAAAGCGGCCAGACGCCACTTGTTTGATCGACGAATTGGCGTTGTCGCCGTTGGCATAGGGTTTGTAGCGTTCTTGCGCTTCGCCGCCTTCGCCAGACACGGCTTTTGCGCCGATCCGGTTCATCGCGATGGCCAGCGTTTCATGCGCTTCTGGGCTGAGCGCGCCGAGCGACATGCCCGGCGTGACAAAACGTTTGCGGATTTCGGTGATCGCTTCGACATGGTCAAGCGACACAGGTTCTTTGGCATAATTGAATTCGAGCAAATCACGCAGATAGACCGGCGGCAAATCCCGCACGCCGCGCGCAAATTGCAGATAGGTGGAATAACTGTCTGTGCCGACCGCCGTTTGCAACAAATGCATCAATTGTGCGGAATAGGCATGGGGTTCACCCCCGGCACGCTGGCGGTAAAATCCGCCAATGGGCAAATGCGCAATGGCAGGGTCATAAGCATCGTCATGGCGGTCCTGCGCATTGACGTAGAGCGAGGAATAGCCTTCACCTGAAATCTTCGCAGGCATGCCGGGGAACAGATCATTGACCAGCGCGCGGGACAGGCCAACCGCCTCGAAATTATAGCCGCCACGATAGGAGGAGATGACCGCAATCCCCATTTTTGACATGATTTTGAGCAGGCCTTCGTTGATCGCCGTTTTGTGACGTTCAAGGCAAAGGTCGGTGGGAAGGTCACCAAACAGACCGCGCGCGTGGCGGTCAAGGATTGCCGCTTCACTCAAATAAGCGTTGACCGTTGTCGCGCCGACCCCGATCAGAACAGCATAATAATGAGGATCAAGGCATTCCGCCGCACGAACGTTGATTGACGCATAGGAACGCAGTCCCTTGCGCACGAGATGCGTGTGCACCGCTGCTGCAGCCAAAACCATCTGGATGGCCACGCGGTCTGGCCCGATATTTTCGTCGGTTAAGAACAGTTCGGACCGCCCCTCACGAATGGCAATTTCGGCTTCTGTCCGAACACGAGCGATGGCGGCGCGCAGACCATCGGCCCCGCTTTTTGCGTCAAACGTGCAATCTATCTCTGCAACTTGTTTCCCGAAATGTGCTTTTAGCCGTTCCCAGTCAGCGCAAGTCAGCACTGGCGTTTCGAGCACCAACACACCTTGGCGCACCGCTTCATCGCTATCGAGAATATTGGCCAAATTGCCAAAACGTGTGGAGAGCGACATCACCTGCCGTTCACGCAAGCTGTCAATTGGCGGGTTGGTGACTTGGCTGAAATTCTGACGGAAAAAATGACTGATGAGGCGTGGCTTGTCTGAAATGACCGCCAGCGGCGTATCATCACCCATACTGCCAATCGCTTCTTTCGCATCCTCAACCATCGGAGCAAGGATCAGTTCCATATCCTCCATCGTTTGCCCCGCAGCGATCTGACGGCGTGTCAAATCCGCCCGGTCATAGCTGGGGCAGGCTTTGGACGGTGCTTTGGGCAAATCCTTGATGGTCAGGAAATCTTTGACCATTTCAGTGTAGGGCGCTTCGCTGGCAATACGGTCTTTAATGGCAGCGTCTTCATACAAACGACCTTCGTCGAGATCGACCGCGATCATCTGCCCCGGGCCAAGGCGGCCTTTTGCAATCACGCTTGTTTCAGGCACAACAACCATGCCGGTTTCTGACCCGACAATCAGCAAATCATCATTGGTTAGTGTATAGCGCAGTGGACGCAGCGCATTGCGGTCCATACCGGCCACCGCCCAGCGACCATCGGTCATCGCAAGAGCGGCTGGTCCATCCCAAGGTTCCATCACGCTGGCAAGATACGCATACATGTCATGATGCGCAGCGGGCATTTCTTGGGCCGCCTGCCATGCTTCAGGCACCAGCATCAATTTTGCAGTCGGCGCGTCACGGCCAGAACGGCAGATCGCTTCAAATACGGCATCAAGGGCTGCTGTGTCGGAGGCTCCAGCAGGGATAACCGGCTTTATGTCTTCGGATTGTTCCCCAAAGGCGAGGCTGGCCATACGGATTTCATGGCTTTTCATCCAATTGGTGTTGCCGCGAATGGTGTTGATTTCACCGTTATGCGCAAGGCAGCGGAATGGCTGCGCCAACCACCACTGCGGAAATGTGTTCGTTGAATAGCGTTGGTGGAAAATCGCGACGCGGCTTTCAAAGCGTTCGTCCTGCAAATCAGGATAAAAAACCGACAGCGATTCCGCGAGGAACAAACCCTTATAAATGATCGACCGACATGACAGCGAACAGATATAAAACCCTTGAATCTGGGCCGCGATAATCTTTTTTTCGATCCGGCGGCGAACAAGGTAGAGGTTCTTTTCAAACTCAGCCGCGTCTTGCGCACCAGGCAGTGGGCCAGCGATCATGATCTGTTCAATCTCTGGCCGCGTTTCTTTCGCTTTACGACCAATGACGGAAGCATCGACCGGCACTTGCCGCCAGCCATAGATTGCATAGCCAGCGTCGATCATTTCACTTTCGACGATGGTTCGGCAGCTTTCCTGAGCGCCAAGGTCTGTGCGCGGAAGAAAGATCATACCGACGGCCAAGCGCCGGTCGGTTGGCTTATGCCCAGAATTGGCAATTGCATCGTCAAAAAACGCTGTCGGCAAATCGATGTGAAGACCCGCGCCGTCGCCCGTCATGCCGTCAGCATCAACAGCGCCGCGGTGCCATACCGCCTTCAGTGCATCAATTGCAGAAGACACGACACGGCGAGACGCCTTGCCATCAGTCGCGGCGACAAGGCCAACGCCGCAAGCATCGGATTCAAATTCAGGGCGGTACATGCCGACTTCGGCAATGCGCGCGCGTTCGGGATCTGTGGTCATTTTTTGGCTTTTTCTGGTTTAATGCCGATTAATTCAGCAATTTTGGCACGCTCAGCCTCGGTTAAATCATTTATCCCGCGTGGCTTGGGTAAGCTTTCGGTTGCCTTTATGGCTTTGCCTATCAAATCAGGCATTGCAGCCATGATTTTTGGCATTTGTGTCTGCATTTTTCCCATAACCGCAGGATCGGTAAATAAGAACATTTGCTGCGATGCGAATGACGCGCCTGTCGGCGTCGTAAAGAATGACTTTAGTTCTTTGAGTTGAACTGGCGTAAATTTTGATTGGATTGATAGCGCTAGGCCGTCCCGCAAATCCGGCTCCATTGTTTCAAAAAGTGGTATCATTGCGGTGAACATGCTCTCCATCGTCATTTTCATCCGCTGTTTGAATGTTGGATCAAGGATCTCCATAATTTCTTGGGTTTTCGCCTTATCCAGAGCCGCTACCATCTTTTCATCGGCTCCAGCGGCTTTCGCGATCTGACCCAAGGGGATGTTGCCCATATTGTCAAACATACCGGAGATCATCTGGGTAAATGTTGGCCCAAGTAGTTTTCGATATGTGCCATCTGGAAATAACTTTGTCGCAATTTCTGCTGCCAGCGGGGAAGCCACAGCCTGAAGCGCTTCCGCAACAGGAGGCGCAGAGGACGGCGGTTGTTGCGCCAGCGCGGGGGCTGCGATCCCAAACGCTAAAATTGCCAGATATTGATGCCTCATGCTGCCTTCCTCTCGTTCGCCGCTTTCGCCTTCAAATAACGGTGCATATGATCCGATACATCGCGGCCATCGCGGATAGCCCAAACGACGAGGCTTGCGCCGCGCACAATGTCTCCGGCTGCAAATACGCCGTCAAGGCTTGTCATCATTGTTTTGTGATCGACGCGGACGGTGCCCCAGCGCGTCACGCCAAGGTCAGGTGATCCGAACAAGGTCGGCAGGTCTTCCGCGTCAAATCCTAGTGCCTTGATCACCAGATCAGCATCCAGCCTGAATTCATTGCCGGGGTCGGCCTCTGGCGCGCGACGCCCGCTGGCATCTGGCGCACCAAGGCGCATTTGGGCAACGCGAACGCCGGATACATGCTCTGTCCCGTCAAATGCTTCTGGCGCGGACAGCCAAACGAATTCCACGCCTTCTTCTTCAGCGTTTTTCACTTCATTCTGCGAACCTGGCATGTTGACACGGTCACGGCGATAAAGGCATTTGACCGACTGCGCGCCTTGCCGCACGGCGGTGCGGACACAGTCCATTGCGGTATCGCCGCCGCCAATAACGACAACTTTTTTACCTTCGGCATTAAGGCGGCCATCATCAAATGCGGGGACCACGTCGCCAAAACTTTTGCGGTTTGATGCTGTCAGAAAATCAAGCGCATCCACCACGCCCGGCGCACCAACGCCCGGGGCCTTTATCGCGCGCGGCTTATAAACGCCGGTCGCGATCAGGATCGCATCATGTTTCTGGCGGAGGTCATCAAGTGTCGCATCGCGCCCGACTTCAAAATTTTCGTGGAAGACGATGCCGCCCTCTTTCAAGCGGTCAACCCGGCGCATGACGACATATTTTTCAAGCTTGAAGCCGGGAATGCCGTAGGTCATGAGCCCGCCTGCACGGTCATAGCGGTCATAAACATGCACATCATGGCCCGCGATGCGCATATATTCAGCCGTAGCAAGGCCCGCAGGCCCCGCACCGATGATGCCAATGGATTGGCCGGTTGCACGCCCCGCAATGACCGGTTCAACCCAGCCTTCTTCCCATGCCGTATCGGTGATGAATTTTTCAACCGCACCAATGGTGACTGCGCCGTGGCCGGAAAATTCGATGACGCAATTGCCCTCGCACAGTCGGTCCTGTGGGCAGATACGGCCACAAATTTCAGGCATCGTCGATGTGCTGTTGGACAGTTCATAGGCTTCACGTACGCGGCCTTCCGCCGTCAACTTCAGCCAATCTGGGATATGGTTATGAAGCGGGCAATGGACCGAGCAATAAGGGACGCCGCACTGTGAACATCGCGCGGATTGGTCCTTTGCATCGTCGGCGGGATAGCGATTGGAAATTTCACGGAAATCTTCGGCACGCAGGGGTGCTGCGCGCTTTTCGGGATAGGATTGCTCCCGCCCGACAAATTTCAACATGGGATTATCAGCCATTGTCCATCCTCTTTCGAGTCGGCTCTTACCCAAAAGGAAGGAAATGTCACGCGAAAAACGTGATATAGGTCAGTTATACTGACTTAATAAGTGGAAATGATCATAAAATGGAAGGAGTATGAGATTCATCCCAGCATATTGGTCCTAATTCGGACCTACTTTGAGCCTAACCAAATCAATGCCGCTACTCCTGCGATAATTCGGTACCACGCAAAAGGCCCAAAGCCGTAGCGCGTCACAACGGCCAAAAACGCTTTCACGACAATGACAGCGACGACAAAGGATACGGCGAATCCGATCCCGATCAGCCCCAAACTGTCTGCCGTAATCACGTCGCGCGCTTTATACATTTGCAGCGCGGTTGCGCCGGAAAGTGTGGGGAGGGCGAGGAAAAAGCTGAATTCTGCGGCGGTTTTGCGGTCAATGCCCAGCGACATGGCGCCCAAAATTGTTGCGCCTGACCGGCTAACGCCCGGGATCATGGCGAGACATTGCATCAGCCCGATCTTTGCCGATTGCCCTGCACTCAGCGCGGCAACTTCACCAACTTCGACAGGACGCGCGAGCTTTTCAATGATGAGGATTGCAACCCCGCCAACAATCAGGGCCCATGCCACCACCACGGCATTTTCGAGCAGCGCATCAATCTGATCCCCCAGGACCAACCCGAGAATAACGGCGGGGAAGAATGCGACCAACAGATTGCGAACAAAGGCGACGGCGCGCGCGTCCCCCCCCATCAGGCCGCGGATCACATCCATGAACGTGCGCCAATACAGCACGACAATTGCCAGTATTGCGCCCGGTTGGATCGCAATGTTGAACAGTTTCCACTTTTCCGCGTCATAGCCCAGCAGATCGCTGGCGAGAATTAAATGGCCGGTCGATGACACCGGCAGAAATTCAGTAATCCCTTCAACAATGCCGAGGATGATGGCCGAAAGCGTATCACTCACGACGCGTCGGCTCCAAAGCGGCCGTGAGTGCGGTATTGCACCAACCACCCTGCCGCGATGACATCCAACGGGGTCGGCGTGATCCCGAATGCATTCAGCGCCTTTGCCTTGGGAGCGACAACATTATCAGACCCCAACATCAGCCACTGATCCCATGTTATCGGCGCACCAGGCAACCATCCGGTGAGTTTGGCCATCAGCGCCGCGACCTGATCTGGCACGGGCACAAACATTTTATTGCGGCCGGTTGCTTTGGCGATCCAGCGGTTGAGATCCGCCATTGAAAACACCTGTGGCCCGCCCAATTCATAGGTTTTGCCCGCATGCCCCTCCCCCAAAGCCGCGACAATGGCGTGCGCGACATCACCGACATAGACGGGTTGAAATTTGGTCGTGCCGCCAATCACCGGCACCACGGGCAATGCGCGGATGAGGCCAGCAAAGCGGTTGATGAAGCTGTCCTCTCGCCCAAAAATGATTGACGGTCGCAGGATCACGGCCTTGGGAAAAGCACGCAATACCGCCGCTTCACCGTCGCCCTTTGCGCGGCCATAGGCGGATATGCTTGCCGGATTGGCGCCAATTGCGGACAGATGGACCAGCGCGCGGACCCCGGCTGCTGTGGCGGCTTCGGCAACATTCTGTGCCCCGATATGCTGCACCAGATCATAATTGCCCTTGAGGATCCCCACCAGATTGATCACGGCATCGGCCCCTGCCACCGCAACCCCAAGCGTTTCTGGCCGTGTAACATCAGCCGCAGCAAAGCTGATCTGCCCCAACGTCGCCTGCGCTTTTAGGAACCAGCCGCGTTTGGGATTGCGGCTGGCAACCCGCACCCGCGCGCCGGATTTGAGCAACGCCTCAACCACATAGCGGCCCACAAATCCATCGCCGCCAAATACGGTCACCAACTGCGTCATTTCATCTGTCCCGTGTCTATAATGTGATGAATGTGCCAATGCCCGCCCGTTCGCGCATTGACAAGGGCCAACCCCGCCCGTATCCGCGCCATCCTACCCCCAACGTGATTGGGAACGTGCCCGGATGGCGGAATTGGTAGACGCACCAGCTTCAGGTGCTGGCGATCGCAAGGTCGTGGAGGTTCGAGTCCTCTTCCGGGCACCATTTTCCTGAGAATTTAAACATATTTGAAGTTCTTAGGGGCTAGTCTGAAATATGGCCCACCCTTTGGCCTACCTCAATTCGTGCGCTGCCTTGGCCAGCCATGTTCGGCCATGCGCAACCCATTTGGCGGCTTCACAACATTCTGATAGCCTCACCGCACCTCGGGGTATTGTCGTAACCGGGGCATCGCGATGCTCTCTATCAGGAGACATCGTGATGAGGATGCTTTCAAAGCGTCAGGTGAAGGAATTGGTTTTGTATTCACCGCAGCATGTCGCGCGACTGGAAAAGGCCGGGCAATTCCCCAAGCGGGTGCAACTCGGCCCCAACAGAGTGGGATGGGTTGAGGCTGAAGTGCAGGACTGGCTTTCCGTCAAGCTGAGTAGCCGCGAAGAACCACGCCGACACTCCTTGTAAAAGGAGCGGGTGGTCGGGTTTGCAAGTCCGACCACCCATTTTGTGGATCGCCAAATTTCGCTGCCATGTCGATTCCATCCTATATCCGCGCATGCAATCACCGTAACAAATAATCCATTCAATAATTGCGCTTGCAATGTAGGAAATGGATTGCTTCAAGGAACAAATCAGGATCAAGCGATTCGCTGATAGATGGAGGCAGACAGAATGCGCAAGGTAACTTTACTAGCAAGTGTCGCTATGGCGTTTCCGGCTATCGCAGCAGAGACAATTACATACACCTACGATGCCCAGGGGCGCGTGGTGAAGGTTGTGCGCACTGGCACGGTGAATAACAGTGTCACCTATGACTATGTTCTCGACAAGGCGGACAACCGCAAGAATGTTAAAGTTACGAACTCGCCGAATGCACCACTGCCATAAGCCTTGTTCGTTCTGACCGTTTGATTCCATTTTAATACAGGGGACTTGCTATGCTCGATTTTGGGCAGGGGAAAATACGACGTTTGCGCCATGCGCTTATTACGACAACGATATTGGCATCGGGACTGACAGCACCTGTCTATGCGCAGATCGATGCCCAGCAAGGCCCGCCGCCGACCGAGGTCACCACCGACGGCAATGGTGTCGATCTTGTTCGCGGCAAACTGACGCTTGGCCGCACCGTTGCTGCGGTGGGTGGCACGTCGGGTGGCATGGCGTATGTCCGAAACTTTACCGGTGATGGCTGGCGCGATAATTGGATGACAGCGGCGCATCGGATCGGCAGCGACGTCACGATCAGCATCGGCGCGTCATCCGAGCGCTTCACAGTGTCAGGCACGACCTACACCGCTGCCGAGGGCCAGAGCTCAACATTGGTCACTGGCCCGAGTGCGGGCCAGCTGAAATTTACCGCCGCCGATGGCACCGTCGTTATTTTTGGCGATACTGGCGCAGGCCCTGCTTTTGATGCAAATCTAGGCCGTGCAATTACAGTAGCGATGCCGGACGGCGAGACCCATACATTCGCATACAAGGCACTGACGGCAAGTTCGTGCATTGACGATGCCTGCACGCGCATGCGGACAGTGACGCGGGCTCGCCTGCAATCGGTGTCAAGCTCGCGCGGGTATCAGGTCCATTTTGATTATCAGTCGAATACTGCCGCTGACATTGTTGAACTGTCGTCACTGTGGTTAAAGGTGATCAAGGTCACGACGTTCAACATGGGCGTTGATTATTGTGCCCCGAGCGCCGACACGTGCACTTTCTCACAGAGTTGGCCGCATGTCAGCTATGCAGTCACGAGCGTCACGCCGGCGATCAACAATATAACCGAAACCGATGCGCTCGGACGGACGACGCGCTACACACAGGATTCGGCTGTTCCGTTCAAAATCTATGGCATCAAGCGCCCGTCGAGCAGCGCCGACAGTGTGACTATTGCATATGATGCGAGCGGCAGGGTGCAGAATTTGACTGC